>JAEXWS010000137.1 GCA_023406225.1 Bacillota bacterium
ACATGGAGCCGCTCGGCCAGCTCCTCCTGGGTCAGCCTCCGGCGTACCCGCGCCGCGCGGATATGCCCGCCGATCTTCCACATAAACCTCACCTCCTGCCTGTATGATACGGCGGACCCCGGCCGCCTGTCACGCAAAGTTTCTTTGCGTCGCCGGATCTGGGGCGTTTACAGCATCCGCCCCCCGCGGGCCCCGGTGAAGCGGCCCTCCGCCACGGCGGGCACGCCGTTTACGAACACCCAGTCCATCCCGGCGGCCAGTTGCTCCGGCTTTCGCCAGGTGCCGTTTTCCCGGACCGCCGCCGGGTCGAACAGGCACAGATCCGCGTCCGCTCCCGGCTGGATGCGGCCTTTGGCCTTCAATCCGAAGCGGTCCGCGGGCAGGCGGGTGAGTTTGTGGACCGCCTCCGGCAGGGTCAGCACGCCCCGGGCTCCCACATAGGTCTCCAGCAGCCGGGGGAAGGCCCCGTACACCCGGGGATGCAGCAGCCCCGCCGGATAGGTGGCGTCGGAGATCACGCCGGAGAAGGGGGCGCGGAGGATGGCCTCGATGTCCGGTTCCGAGGCGATGAAGTCGATCATGGAGGGGGCGCAGTCCTCCGCCGCCAGCAGGTCGAACAGGGCGTCGAAGGGGTCCTTGCCCTGGGCGGCGGCGATCGCCGCCAGGGACGCGCCCTCGAAGGCCCGGTGCTCCGGGCGGCGCAGGCCCGCCGCCAGCACGTTTTCAAAGCCCGCCAGGTCCGTGATGTTCTCAAAGTCCCGGCCCGTCTCCATCCGGCGGCGCATCTCCCGCCGCCGGGCGGGGTCCCGGAGGGCCGCCGCCAGCGCCGCCGCGCCGCCGGACTGGAACTCCGGCGGGAGCACGTGGATGAGCTGGGTGGACCCGGCGGGGTAGGGGTATGCGTCGCAGGCCACGTCCAGCCCCTCCGCCCGGGCCCGGGCGATGCGCTGGAGCATGTCCGGGACCGCCTTTCCCCAGTTCCGGCGGCCGATGGCCTTCAAGTGGCTGATCTCCACAGGCGTTTCCAGCGCCCGGGCCACCGCCAGCATCTCGTCCAGGGCCGCCGTCACCCCGTCCCCCTCCTGGCGCATGTGGACCGTCACCACCACCCCGGACCGGCGCAGGGGGGCCAGCGCCCGGAGAAGCTGGGGCGTGGTGTAAAAGCACTCCGGCGCATATCCAAGCCCCAGGGAGACCCCCAGGGCCCCGTCGCCCAGCGCCCGCTCCAGCAGGGCGTGGAGGGCGCGGTACTGCCCGTTTGTCAGCGGTCCATCCCCCAGCCCGGCGGCGCAGGCCCGCAGGGTCCCCATCCCCGCCAGCATCCCGGCGTTCAGGGGCAGGGGGCCGGCCTGGGCCCGGTACGCCGCCAGGGTGGAGAGGTCCCGCCCCCGGGGCAGGGGCCCCACGATGGGGGCCAGGTAGGCGGCCAGCTCCTCCCGGCAGGGCCCCGCCAGCGGGGCCAGGGACAGCCCGCAGTTGCCGTTGAGGACGGTGGTCAGCCCTTGGGCCAGCTCCGCCCGGCCCCAGCCGGGAGAAAACAGCGCCGCGTCGGCGTGGCGGTGGACGTCCAGAAAGCCGGGGGTCAGGGTCCGGCCCCCCGCGTCGATCACCCGGGCGGCCTCCGCCCCGGAGAGGTCCCCCACCGCCGCGATGCGGCCGCCCTCCACCGCCAGGTCCCCGGAGAACGCCGGGGACCCGGAGCCGTCCAAAATGGCGGCGTTTTGGATCAGATATGCGTACATAATCTCCCTCTTTTCCCTGCCAGTGTAACACCGCCGCTCTACATTTGCAACGGCGGGGATTGTTACCGTTTGTAATTGAATTGAATGTGCGGGTGTGCTATGTTGGAAAAAAGAGACGGATTTTTCGTTGAAAAGAGGGGAGGCGCTGGTATGGCCGGCGTGTGCGGAAGAGACTGCGGAAACTGCGGATTTCGGGAGGAATACGGCTGCAAGGGCTGCCTGGAGACGGAGGGCCGCCCCGTCTGGGGCGAGTGCGGCGTGGTGAGCTGCTGCCACGGGCGGGGGCTGCAAAACTGCGGGGAGTGCCCCTCGTCGGCCGGCTGCGCCGCCCTTGAGGACATCTGCCCCCGGCGGGACCGCTGGCCCCAGGAGGAGGCGGAGCGCCGGCGGCGGGAGGCGGAGCGGGAGGCGGTGCGCCGGGAGAAAATGGCCCGGCAGGCGCCCGTTCTGGCGAAGTGGCTGGTGGTGGTGTTTTGGGCGGGCATCGCCAACATGGGGCTGAACCTGCTTGGAAAGCTGAAGCTGGGCGTGGGCGCGGACCTTGTGCTGAATCTGTTGAGCATCGCCGCCAGCGTGGTGGTGCTGGTGGCGTACTGGAAGTTCTCCAAGCTGTCGGAACGGTTCCGGATGGTTTGGATCTGGGAGCTGGTGAGCATCGTCATGCTGGTTGCGGCGGTGCTTTTGATGCTGGTCAGCATGAATAACATGTACAGTCTGCTGTCCATTACGGTGGTGCTGATGATCGGGGCCTTGATTCTCAGCGCGGTCATCATCTACCAGTTCTGCCAGGGCATGTGGGAGGTTTTGGACGGAGAGGACCAGCACCTGGCCGACAACTGGCTGCTGCTGCGCAAGTGGACCCTGGGCAGTCTGGCGGCCTTTGCCGGCTGCGTCCTGCTCATCTTCATCCTGTCCGTTTTCGGCGCGCTGCTGATGGTGGGGGCGGCTCTGGTGCTGGCGGGCTGCTCCATCGCGGAGCTGGTCTTGACATGGAAGAGCGCCCGGTTTTTTCGGGAGGCGGCGGAGCGGACGGCGCTGCCGTCCCCGGAGCTTTGAGGGGAAAAAGATTTTTTGAAAAGGAAAAGGACCGGCCCCTCTCGGGGCCGGTCCTTTTTTGCTTGACCGGGAAATGGCTCAGTCCTCGCACAGGCCGGCGGTGATGATGGCCATGGAGTAGACCTCCTGGGCGTTGCAGCCCCGGGAGAGGTCGTTGATGGGGGCGTTCAGACCCTGGAGAATGGGGCCGTAAGCCTCGAAGGCGCCCAGGCGCTGGGCGATCTTGTAGCCGATGTTGCCCGCGTTGATGTCCGGGAAGATGAAGGTGTTGGCATGGCCCGCCACCTTGGAATCGGGGCACTTCGTGTGGGCCACCCGGGGGGAGACGGCGGCGTCGAACTGCAGCTCGCCGTCCACGTCCAGCTCGGGGGCAAGCGCCTTCACCCGCTGGCAGGCGTTGCGCATCTTGTCCACGTCCTCGCCCTTGCCGGAGCCCATGGTGGAATAGCTGAGGAAGGCCACCTTGGGGTCGATGCCGAAGACCCGGGCGGTCTGGGCCGTCTCCAGGCCGATCTCTACCAGCTCGTCCTCGGTGGGCTTGATGTTGATGGCGCAATCGCCCATGGCCAGGACCTCCCGGTCGCCGGTGGCGGAGGGACGGACCAGGATGAAGCAGGAGGAGACGATCTTGTTGCCCGGCTTGGTCTTGATGATCTGCAGGGCGGGGCGGACCGTGTCGGCGGTGGAATAGGTGGCGCCGCCCAGCAGCGCGTCGGCGTAGCCCATCTTCACCAGCATGGTGCCGAAGTAGTTGCCCTGACGGAGCATGGCGCGGCACTGGTCCTCGGTCATCTTGCCCTTGCGCAGCTCCACCAGGGTAGCGACCATCTTCTCCATGTCCGCGAAGTTGGCGGGATCGATGATCTCGGCGCCGCGGATATTGAAGCCGGTCTCCTCGGCGGCGGCCTGGACCTCGGCGGGATCGCCCACCAGAACGGGGGTCAGGAAGGTGCCGGACAGCAGGCGGGCGGACGCCTCCAGGATGCGGGGGTCGTTGCCCTCGGTGAAAACGATCTTGCGGGGATGGGCCTTCAGCTTCTTGATCAGAAACTCAAACATGTATGAACTCCTCCCAATTTATGTTCAAAAGGTTTTTACCGTTTCATTATACACGACTGAACCGCAGTTTCAATTATAAAAACAAAAACTTCACAACAAAAATTTCCGTAAAATCCCCCGGTTCCTCGGGCAAATGTGCAAAACCGACAAGGCCGCCACTGGATGTTGTGGTGCTGAAAAAGGGGGAAACCCAAGAGGTTGGGGCACTTTTTCGGCAAATTAGGGCTTGACGAACCGGGGAAAAGAAGGTATCATGAAACGGTAACAAATTGTAACTTTTCGAGCCGTACCAAATGCTAAGGAGCGTGTATGAGCGACGAGTTGAGAAAGACGAGTCAGACCGTGGGGCGGAAGGGCGGAAAGCGCCTTGCCAAGTCCCTGCGGGAGGAAACGGAGACCCAGCGCCGCAGAGCCGCCCGCCAGACGGCCGAGGCGGCGCAGATCATGCCGGAGGGCAGGACCTCCCGGCGGGAGGCGGGCCGCAGGGCCGCCCCGTCCGCCCCGGCGGAGCCGCCGGTCCGGGAGGAACCGGTCCGGACGCAGGCCGTCCGGACGGAGGAGCCCGCCCCGCGGAAAGCGCGGCCCGCGGGCCTTTTGGAGAAGGTGAAGGGCGCCGCCGCCCGCTGGCGGGAGAACGAGGGGGCCGACAGCCCATTCCTGAGCCTGTACCGGGCCGCCCACAAGCACACGAAGCGGGCCCGCCGCCGCTGGCGGCACATCGTGCGGGAAAAGCGGGCCAAGCGGTTCCCGGAGTCCGAGCGGATGCCCATCCAATTGCTGCTGTTCGGCTGGGGGCTGCTGCCCATGCTGGCCTGCCGCCTGCGGGAGGCCACCTGGAAGGGGCGCAAGCGCGCCATCGACCGGGTCGCCCGGGTGCGGAACTGGCTGGAGCGGCACAAGCTCCATCCGGCGGCCTATATGGGCGCGGCCTGCGGCCTGGCGGCCATCGCTTTGTTCTGTTCATCCTACACGGTGGGGACCACCGTGAGCTACGACGGCGAGGTGATCGCCGCCGTCCCCTCCAAGGCCACGGCGGAGGAGGCGCGGGCCCAGCTGGAGCGGGTCACGACCCGGACGCTGGGACAAGCGTACACCATCGACGACGCCCAGATCCAGTACGCCTCCGGCCTGCTGCGCCGACAGGACATCGTGGACGAGAACACCTTTGAGGAGGAGCTCTCCGAGCAGATCGGCCTGGTGACGCCCGCGTACTGCCTGTATGTGGAGGGCGAGCGCATCGGCTCCACGCCCTACGAGGGGGCGCTGGAAGAACTGCTGGAGCAGCTCAAGGCCGCCGCTACCAATGAGGACACCATCTCCTGCGCCTTTGCGGAAAACGTGGAGATCAAGTACGAGTATATCCCCAAGGACCAGGTGATGAACCTGGGGTATCTGGCGGAGACGCTTTACAGCACCAAGACCGCCGAGGTCACCTACGAGGTGAAAAAGGGCGACACCTGGTCCGAGATCGCGGAGGAGCACGGCCTCAGCTCCAAGGAGCTGCTGGCGCTGAACCCCGGCTATAACATCGACAAGCTGCAGATCGGAGAGGTTTTGACCCTGTCCGCCTCCGTGCCCTATCTGACCATGACCGTGGTCCAGCGGGAGCGGTATGTTGACGAGGTGAACTTCGAGATCGAGTACACCGATTCCGCCGAGCTGTACAAGGGCGATTACAAGGTCACCTCCCCCGGCGTGTACGGCGCGGCGGACGTGGTGGCCAACGTGACCTATGTGAACGGCGAGGAGACGGAGCGGACGGTGCTCTCCTCCGTCACGCTGCGCCAGCCTGTGACGGAGCAGCGGCTCCAGGGCACGAAGGAGCGGCCCACCTGGCTGCCCACCGGCACCTTCCGCTGGCCCACCACCGGACGGATCACCTCCCGCTTCGGCGGACGGTCCTCCCCCGGCGGCATCGGTTCCACCAACCACAAAGGCATCGACATCGCCGGGCGCCGCGGCTCCCCGATCTACGCCGCCGACGGCGGCACGGTGACCTACGCCGGCTGGATGGGCGGATACGGCTATCTGGTCCAGATCAGCCACGGCAACGGCTATGTGACCTATTACGGGCATAACTCCAGCTTGCTGGTCTCCGTGGGCCAGCACGTGTACAAGGGCCAGCAGATCGCCCGGATGGGCTCCACCGGCAACTCCACCGGCAACCACTGCCACTTTGAGGTGCGTTACAACGGCGTGGCGAAGAACCCGCTGAACTACCTGCCGTAAATCAAAAGAAGGACCAGTCCCGGAGGGGACTGGTCCTTTTTACGCGCCCGGAGGCGGGACGCTCCGGTTTTTATCAAAGCTTTCGGCAGGTGTCCCGCTCCACCAGCGCCGGCATCAGCAGGCGGTGGGTGTGGTCCCCGGCCCGGTCCTCCGCGCCGATCAGCGCCAGCAGCAGCTCCAGCGCCGCCGCCGCCAGCTTCGCCGTGGGCTGGGCAATGGTGGTCAGGCGGATCTTGGGCAGGGCGGCGTATTCGATGTCGTCATAGCCCAGCAGCGAGATATCCTGCGGGATGCGCAGGCCCGCCTCGTCCGCCGCCTGCATCACGCCCAGGGCCATGATGTCCGAGGGGGCGAACACCGCCGTTTGGGTAAAGGGCGCGGAAAACAGCGCCCGCCCCAGCCGGTAGCCGTGGTCCAGCGTGGACATCCTGCCCGGATTTTCCAGGGTGTGGACGCGCATGCCGAGATCCTGCGCCGCGGAGAGGAAGCCCTGGTGGCGCAGGGCGTGGGTGACGCTGCCCCGCCGGGGGCCCAGATACGCCACGTCCCGGTGGCCCAGGCGGAAGAGGTACTCCGCCCCGATCCGGCCGCCCATGTAGTTGTCCGTGCTGACGGCGTTGACCCGCAGGGCGGTGTCCGTGGGAGAGGGGTCGCCCAGCAGGACCGAGGGCATGACGGGCGCGTACCGGTCCAGCAGCTCGTGGGCTTCGTTGCTGGCGCTGGTCAGCAGGATGCCGTCCACCCGCTGGCCCACCAAAAATCCGAACAGCGTCTCCACCTGCACGTCCTCCGGCCGCCCGTTGCACAGCATCACCTGATAGCCCCGCTCCCGGGCCAGCGTCTCGATATGCAGCGCCAGGGCGGCGTGGAAGGGGCCGGTCAGGTCCGGCAGCACCACGCCGATCACGTTGCTGCGGCTGGAGATCAGGCTCCGCGCCAGCAGGTTCGCCCGGTAGCCCTCCTCCCGGCAGATGGCCAGCACGCGGTCCTTGGTGGCCCGGCTCATCTCCGGCGCGTCGTTCAGGGCGCGGGAGACGGTGGTGACGGAGACGCCGGCGATCCGGGCGATATCCTTCATGGTGACACGCTGCATATGCGCGCTCCTTCCAACAGACCTTTGGAAACGTTTGCAACTCTCGGAAAACCTGCGGGCGGACCAGAGGCGCCGTCTCCTCAAAAACTTGAGATTGCAACGGGAAACGCGGTCCTTTTCCGGTCGGAACGCAGGAGAGAACACCTTTATTATAGCAAAGCCGCAGGAAAGAAGATATTGTGCATGTTCCATAAAAAAGAGGACCGGCTATGCGGGCAATCGTAAAAAATGCAAATGCTCCCTTGATTTTTGGAAAAGGGGGTGATATGGTAGCTATCAGAAACTGGAAACGTTTGCACAAATGGAGGCGGAGGGACCGATGGGAGTGAAAAAGCGGGCGACCATCAAGGATGTGGCGGCTTTGGCGGGAGTCAGCTTCGCCACCGTCTCCCGCGCCCTGGACGACCGGCCGGAGATCAGCGCCGAGACCAAGGCCCGGGTCCGGGCCGCCTGCGCGGAGCTGGGGTACGTGCCCAACGCCGCCGCCAAGGGGCTGACGGGCCGGGCCACCCACACCCTGGGCCTCATCGTGCCGGACGTGTCCAACCCCTATTTCGCCGCCCTGGCCACGGCCATCGAGCGCACGGCGTCGGAAAACGGCTACCGGGTGCTGCTGAGCAACTCTTTGCAGAGCGAGGAGCGGGAATGGCAGGCGCTGGACAGCCTGCTGGCCCGGCAGATCGACGGGGTGGTGATCTCCGCCCTGTCGCCGGAGGGCCAGGCCCGCCACCGGGAGCTGGTGGGGAACGTGCCCTGCGTGTACCTGGGGGTGAACCACGGGGACGGGTGCAGCTATGTGATGCCGGACAATGCCGCGGGGGCCTATGCCGCCGCCCGGTATCTGCTGGAGCTGGGGCACCGGGATCTGGTGTTTCTGGGCGGGCGGGAGAACTCCCTGACCCGCGCCCTGCGGGAGCAGGGGTTCCGGCGGGCGCTGGAGGAGCGGGGGCTGTCGGGCCGGGTATACGCCGCGCCGGCGGACCTGTCCGGCATCCGCCAATGGAGCTACGAGCGGGGGAGGGCGCTGTTCCGGGAGGGGCCGCTGCCGGACGCCGTATTCGCCTTTTCCGACATGACGGCCATGAAGGTGCTGGAGGCGGCGGAGGAGCAGGGCGTCCGGGTGCCGGAGGCGATGTCCCTGGTGGGGTATGACAACATCTCCATGGCGTCGCTGCCCCGCATCCATTTGACCACGGTATCCCAGCACAAATTCCGGCAGGGCCGTCTGGCGGTGGAACGCCTGCTGGCCCAGATCCGCGGGGAGCGGGCGCAGACGGCGGACGTCCTTCAGCCGGAGCTGATCGTCCGTTCCACCTGCGCGGAAAGAAAATAGAGGAGGAGCATACGGATGAAGGGGATTTCCAACGAGGAGCGCCAGCGCCTGGGGGCGCTGCTGGACAGAGAGAGCCAGGAGGCGGTGATGGCCCGCATCCCCCAGTTTTCGGAGGCGGAGGTCCGCAATCCGGCCCCCGCGCCGGAGTTTGCGCCGGAGACTTTGGGGATGCTGGTTTTCAACATGGAGCGGGGCGTCCATCTGGAGGAGCTGGGAGATTTTCTCCGGGACTGCCCGGAGGCGTCCCCCTTCGACGTGATCCTGGCCAATGAGCTGGACGATGGCTGCGTCCGCTCCGGCGGCAGGAACACCGCCCGGGAGCTGGCGGAGCGGTTCGGGCTGAATTACGCCTTCGGCCTGGAGTTCATCGAGCTGGTGAACGGGGAGGACCCCAAGGGCTTCCACGGCAACGCGGTCTTTTCCCGCTGGCCCATCAAGCGGGCCAAGGTCCTGCGCCTGCCGGAGCAGTACAACTGGTATTTCGACCGCCAGCGCCGCATCGGCGGCCGCTGCGCCGTCCTGGCGGAGCTGGATGTGTGCGGCAGGAGCGTGGGCGTGGCGTCCATCCACCTGGAAAACCGCACCCACGGCGAGGGCCGCCGGGCCCAGCTCGCGGCGGTGATGGACGCGGCGGAGGCCATGTTCCCCGGCATGCCCGTGGTGCTGGGCGGCGATTTGAACACGAACACCTTCGACGGCCGGGACAAGGACGCCATCAACGAGATCGCGGGCAGTCCGGACCTTCAGCGCCGCTGCCTGGAGGACGTGGCCGCCTGGGAAGAGGCCCTGCCCGCGGCGGCGGCGCGGGGCTACCGGGCGGTGCCGGAGAGGCCCGTCCTCACCCGGCGCAAGCCCCTGCCCGGAGGCGGCTGCCTGGGTCTGCGTCTGGACTGGCTGCTGCTGCGGGGGCTGGCCCCGGCGGAGAGCCGCACCATCTCCACCCGCACCGCCGACTGCGCCTTTGCAAGGCCCGGCTCGGCCCTGGCGGCCTTCGCGGGGGAGGAGCTGTCCGACCATAACGCGGTCTGGGCGGCTTGCAGGATCGAGGCGTAAAACAAAGCTCCCCCCGGCCTCTGCGGCCGGGGGGAGCCTGCGGCTGGCGAAAAAGTGCCGCGCCTGCGGACCGGGAGGTGTTTTGCGCGGCGTACACGCCGCGCAAAACGTATTTGATTTGATCCCGCCGCCCCGGAGGCGAACCCCTGCGGTTTTTTTGACAAACTGAAACTCCCCCGGCCATAGAGGCCGGGGGAGTTTGCGTCACTGCTTCACGGCGCTGTTTTCCAGCCCCCGGTCCACCCGCTGGGCGATGTAGGATTGAACGTCGTCGAAGGGAATGTCCAGCGCCACGGAGAGCTCGCCGTACAAAAGCCGCTCCGCCTGCTTCATAAACCGTTCGTCCACCATGCCCAGCCGCCGGTTCTGGGATTCCACAAGCTGCCGCTTGGCGTAGATGGACATCATCAGCTCGATGAGGTCCCGGCAGTCGTGGCTGCGGACCACGGTCTGGTAGTGCTGGGCCAGCGCCTGGAGGGTGGGGCCGTGGTAGGCCTCCGCGCACATGGTGGGGATCAGGTCGATGAGGGCCTCCGCCTCCTCCCGGGTGATGACCGCACGGATCGGCACCTTGCCGTTGCTCTCCACGGGCGTATAGATCACGCCGTCCTGATGGAGCGGCTTGAGCAGATAATACTGCCGCTCCCGGTCCGGTCCGGTCCGGTTGGGACGCGTGACCTCCTCCACCCGGCAGACTCCGGTGGTGCCGTATACGACCAGCTCGCCTGGTTGAAACATGTAGGTCCCTCCTTGTATAAAAAGATGGTCCGCCCCGGGGGCGGAAGAAAAGGCGCGGCCCGACACGCCGGCATTGCCGGGTCGGGGCCGCACCCTGCTCTTATAGTTTACCACATTTTTGCAAAAAAATGTAGGAAAATTTTTTCCTTTTTCCGCGCCGGGGGAAAATCGCGCTGAAAAAATGGAGAAAAGACTTGCCGCCGGCCCCTTTGCCGGAGTATCCTGAGGAAAGACCAGGCCCCGCTGGGGCGGACATTTGGGGAGGAACGGTATGAGACAGATCGGAATGATCGGCGTGGGCATCATGGGCAAGTCCATGGTCCGCAACCTGATGAAGGCGGGCTTTGAGGTCCACATCTACGCCCGCCGGCCGGAGCGGGCGCGGGACATTGTGGAGGAGGGGGCGGTGCTCCACCCCTCCATCCGGGCGTGCGTGAAGGGACGGGATGCGGTGATCACCATCGTCGGCTTTCCCCCGGATGTGGAGGAGGTCTACTGGGGGCCGGGCGGCATTCTGGACAGCGCCGACCCGGGGACCTACCTCATCGACATGACCACCACCAGCCCCGCCCTGGCGGAGCGGCTGGCCCGGGAGGGGACGGCCCGGGGCTTCCATGTGCTGGACGCGCCGGTGACCGGCGGCGACACCGGGGCGAAAAACGGCACGCTGTCCATCCTGGCGGGGGGAGAGGCGGCGGATTACGAGGCCTGCCTGCCCCTGTTCCGGGCCATGGGGACCAACCTGAACCACCTGGGCGGCCCCGGCTGCGGCCAGCACGCCAAGATGGCGAACCAGATCATGATCGCAGGGGCGCTGTCCGGCGTGTGCGAGGCGCTGGCCTATGCCCAGGCCAAGGGCCTGGACCTGGAGACGCTGCTGCGGTCCGTCTCCACCGGCGCGGCGGGCAGCCGCCAGCTGGACGCCTTCGGGCCGAAGATCGCGGCGGAGGACTATGCCCCGGGATTTTTCATGAAGCACTTCGTCAAGGACATGAAGCTGGCGCTGACCGAGGCGGAGAAGAGCGGGCTGCGCCTGGAGGTGCTGGCCCAGGTGCTGGAAAGCTGCGAGAGCCTGGAGGCGGCCGGGTACGGGGACCTGGGGACCCAGGCGCTGATGAAGCATTACCGGGAATGAAAAAAGGGACGGCCCGCGGGGCCGTCCCTTTTTCAAAGCGTCTTCACAAGGTCCTGCACCAGCCGCGCGGTCATGCCCCACACGGCGCGGCCCTGCCAATACCACACCGGCACCTCCACCCGGCCCCGGTTCCAGCGGTAGTCCGCCGGGATGCCCACGGCCCCGTAGGGAAAATCCTCCGGCACGGCGGGGATCAGGTCATAGGCGTAAGGCTGCGGCGGATGGGCGGCGAAAAAGGACAGCGGCGCGGTAAAGACCTCCGCCACCTCCGCCGGGGAGGGGCGCAGAGCGGCCATTCCCGCCGCCGACACCACGCCCAGCGCCGGATGGAGCAGGAAGCCCGCCTGGTTGCAGATGAAATCCGGCCTGCCCAGGAGCTCCACCTCCGCCCGGGGGATGGAGAGCTCCTCCTCCGTCTCCCGGAGGGCGCAGGCCTCCACGCTCTCTCCCGGCTCCATCCGCCCGCCGGGGAAGCAGACTTCCCCGGCCTGGCGCAGTCCCGCCGCCCGGACCTCGAACAGCAGGTGCAGGCCGTCCGGCCGCTCCACCAGCGGACACAAAACGGCGTAGCTGTGCCGGGCGCCCAGCAATCCCGGCGTATGGCCGCCGTACCGGCGGCGCAGGGCCTCCAGCCCCGTCACAGCAGGATCGTCAGGGCGCCCTGGCGGTTTTCGATATCCACCGCTGGGGCGCTGGGGGCGTATTCCCCGTCCAGAGACCAGGGCAGGTCCTCCTCCGTTTCCAGGTGGAGGCGGGAGACGTGGCGGAACACCAGGCCCTCCCGGTCGTACTGCTGGTCCAAAAGGGCCAGCACCATGTTTTGCAGGGCCGCCGGGGTCTTGGGGCTGGGGATCAGCAGGACCTCGAACTTGCCGTCGTCCAAAACCACCCGCTCCGGGTCCAGCTTCATCAGCCCGCCGATGGAGGTGGAATTGCACACCGCGCCGAAGAGATACTCCCCGTCCAGGGACTCCCCGTCGGCGGTGAGGCGGATGCGGTAGGGCCGCAGGGAGCTGAGGTCCTTCATGCCCTCCAGGATATAGGCGAAGTGCCCCAGGGCATTTTTGGCGGCCTGGGAGGCGGAGTAGGAGGTTTTGGTAAAGGCTCCGAAGGAGGCCACGTAGGCGAAGCAGCGGTCGTTCCAGCGCCCGGCGTCCAGCACCTGGGGCCGGTGGCGGGCGACGGCCTCCGCCGCCGCGGCCGGATCGCCGGGAATGTGGAGGCTGGCGGCGAAGTCGTTGGTGCTGCCCTGGGGCAGATAGCCCAGCAGGGGCGGATGCTCCAGCCGCATCAGGCCGGAGATCGTCTCGTTCAGCGTGCCGTCGCCCCCCACCGCCACCACCACGTCATACTCCGCGCCCTCCCGGGCCGCGGTCTCCGCCGCGTCGCCGGGGCCGGCGGTGGTGTGGACGCGGACCAGATAGCCCGCCTGGGAGAAGATGGAAACCGCGTCGAACAGCGGGCCGCGGGATTTGCTCCGCCCGGCCCGGGGGTTGAAGAGCATCAACAGACTTTTCGGCATGATAAGACCTCTTTTCCAAACGCCGCCCGAAGGACCGGGACGGATGCCTCCAAAATGCGTATCCAAAAGTATAGCATGGGGCGCGGGGGAATGCAAGGGGGCGGCCCGGGGCCTTTGCTGAGATAAGTGCCGATGATGGAAACTCCGCCGGTTTCATCAAACGGCCTTGAAAGGAACAAGTCGATATGATAGTATTTGGCAGTAAAAAATCGTATATCATTCGTGCTCCGCAGACTGAAATTGGACGGTAAATCATATGCAGATATATTGGTGGCTTTTCATTCCTGCAATCTTTTTGGCTATATTTTCAGGTAAAATAGATACCGCTGTAAAAGCAGATAAAAAGCTTCAGAAAGTAATATTGGTTTTTTGTGGTGGAGTGACGTTGGTCTGTATCATTGCGGCTATGGCACCGCACTTTGCGTGATGTGCAGTTTCATCTGATCGATATAATATGATTTATATGGGAGGCCCCCTGCACCGAAAGCGCAGGGGGCCTTTTCGGCTGTATCGGCGAAGGCGCTTTGATATCTGTGAAGAACTTATAAAGAACGGCCGCCCCGGAAAGAATCAATTGCAAATCCCTCCGGGGACGTGTAAAATAAAACACAGTACGGATGAGGCGGTGGGCCATGAAACGGAAGAACGGATACGTGAAGCTGGGGCTGACGGTGTTTTGCACCGTGGCGGCCATTTTGCTGTTTTACGATACCCTCTTCAGCCACCGCGCCATCGTGCGGTTCGGCGGCCAGCTTTTGACGGCGGTGCAGCCCATCCTCATCGGAGCCATGCTGGCGTATCTGCTGGCGCCCGTTGTGAATTTTTTTGAGGCGCGGCTTTTCTCCGGGCCCATCCGCAGGGCCAAGGCCGCGGGACGGCTCTCCGCCGGGGGCATCCGGGCGATGAGCATTTTCATGACCTGGATCGTGGTCTGCGTGCTGGCCTACCTGCTGGCCTCCGTGCTGCTGCCCGAGCTGTACAAGAGCATCCTCCAACTGGTGGGCAACGTGGAGACTTACTACAATACCGTGCTGGGCTGGGTGCAGCATCTGCTGGAGACCAACAAAAACGTGGAAGCGTGGGTCATGGGCCAGTTGGACGTCTATTACGACGAGATCAACACCTGGCTGAAAACGAACCTGCTGCCCCAGGCCCAGAACCTGATGAGCGCCGTATCCGGCGGCGTGATGAGCGTGCTGGTGCTGCTGAAAAATCTGCTGGTGGGCATCATCGTGTCCGTGTACCTCCTGGCCACCAAGGAGCGCTGCGGGGCGTACGCCCGGAAGGTGGCCTTCGGCCTGTTCTCACGGCGGAACGTTTACTGGGTGCTGCGGGGCGTGCGCAAGGTGGACAGCATCTTCTCCGGCTTTGTCCGGGGCAAGCTGCTGGATTCCCTCATCATCGGCATCATCTGCTTTGTGGGCTGCTCCATTTTCAAATTTCCATATACGCCGCTGGTGTCCGTTATCGTGGGCGTCACCAATATCATCCCCTTCTTCGGCCCCTTCCTGGGGGCCATCCCCAGCACCTTTTTGATTTTGCTGGTGTCCCCCCTCAAGGCGCTGTACTTCGTCCTGTTCGTGCTGGCGCTCCAGCAGCTGGACGGCAACATTATCGGGCCCAAGATCCTGGGGGACAAGACGGGGCTTTCCAGCCTCTGGGTCATCATCGCCATTTTGGTGGGCGGCAGCTTCTTCGGCATCCCGGGGATGTTTTTCGGCGTGCCGGTGTGCGCGTGCCTCTACAGCGCGGTGAACTTTTTCGTGGAGGTCCGGCTGCGGAAAAAGGACCTGCCCCTGAGCTTCGAGGCCTATACCACCGACCACCCGGAGCGGCCCGCGCCCCCGGAGGACGGACCGCCGCCCTCCCCCCGGGCGGACGAGCGGGAAAATCCCTGAAAAAGCTTGCAATCATGCGGTCCATCGTGTACAATACAGCCTTGCAGGGCGGGTCGTTATTTAAATAACGACCCTGCCTGCAAGGCTCTTTTTTTATAACAGGAAACAGAGCCGGATCATTCTGTTTGGATGGGCGCGTCCCATCCCACATTGACCCCTCCGGGGCAGTGATGAAAAGGAGAAGTTCATATGAAGAAGAGACTCACGGCATTTCTTCTGGCGCTGATGTGCGCCGTACTCAGCGGATGCGGAGACGGAAGCGTGAAGCAGCCCCAGGAGAGCACCGGCGAAGCCGCCGACGAGATCACCGTCGGCATCGCCCAGGACCTGGACGACAGCCTTGACCCGCACAAAACCGTGAAGGCAGGGACCCGGGAGGTCATGTTCAACGTATTCGAGGGGCTGGTGAAACCCGCGCCCGGCGGGGAGCTGGTCCCTGCCGTGGCCGAGAGCTACAAGGTCTCCGAGGACCTGACCACATACACCTTTACCCTGCGGGCGGGAATGACGTTCCACAACGGAGAGCCGGTGGAGATGCGCGATGTGGTTTATTCCATCGAGCGCTGCGCCGACGATGGGGAGGGGACGCCGCTGGTTCCGGCGCTTTCCGCCGTCAAGAGCATCCAGGCGGACGACACGACGCTGACCATCACCCTGGATCAGCCCAACGGGGAATTTCTCTCCTATCTGACGCTGGCGGTGCTGCCGGAGGATTACGACCGGCAGGATACCGCCCCCGTGGGCACCGGCCCGTTCAAATTCGTCTCCCGGGCCGCCCAGGACTCCATCGTGCTGGAGCGGTTCGACGGCTATTGGGGCGAGCCGGCGAAGCTGGAGAAGGTGACTTTCAAGATCATCGAGAACGCCGACAGCCTGTTGCTCAGCCTCCAGAGCGGCGCCATCGATTTGTGCGCCCACCTGACCAGCACCCAGACCGCCCAGCTGGGCGACGCGTACAACGTCTTGGAGGGCACCATGAACCTGGTGCAGGCGCTGTACCTGAACAACGCCGCCGCCCCCTTCGACGATGTGCGGGTCCGCCGGGCCCTGTGCTACGCTGTGGATAAGCAGGAGATCATGGATCTGATCGCGGACGGCCACGGCACGGCCCTGGGGTCCAGCATGTACCCCGCCTTCTCCAAGTATTTTGACGACAGCCTGACGGATTATTACACCCGGGACATCGAAAAGGCCAAGGCCCTGCTGGCGGAGGCCGGGTATCCGGACGGATTTGATATGACCATGACCGTGCCCTCCAACTACACCCCCCACATGGACACCGCCCAGGTGCTGGTGGAGCAGTTCAAGGCCATCGGCGTCAACGCCGTCATCCAGCCCATCGAGTGGGAGAGCTGGATCTCCGACGTGTACACGAACCGGGAATTCCAGTCTACCGTGGTGGGCGTGGACGCGGCCAACATGACCGCTCGGGCCATGCTGGAGCGGTTCACCTCCCAGCGGGCGGAGAAGGACGGCGATAACTTCATCAACTATCGAAACGCCGCGTATGACGACCTCTTCGCCCAGGCCCAGGCCGCCGGGGACGCGGAGCAGACGGCGCTTTACAAGCAGATGGAGCGCAACCTCACGGAAAACGCCGCCAATGTGTACATCCAGGACCTGGCGGACCTGGTGGCCGTGCGGAAGGGGCTGGAGGGCTTCCGGTTCTATCCGATCTACGTGCTGGATGTGTCCGGCCTTTATTTCGCGGCATGATGTTTGAACGGTTTCCGGCCGTTCTCCCGGAGGGGAGGCGGGGGCCATGAAGTATGCGGTCAAACGTGTTTTGATGCTGCTCGTCACCATGGTCATCGTCTCCCTTCTCTGTTTCGCGGCCTTTGACGCCATCTCCGGCGACCCCGCCACCGCCATGCTGGGCACCTCGGCCACGCCGGAGCGGGTGGACGCCCTGCGCCGGGAGCTGGGGCTGGACCAGCCCCTGGCGGTTCGGTACCTGAGCTGGCTGGGCGGCTTTTTCACCGGGGACCTGGGCATGTCGTACAGCTACCGCCAGAGCGTGGGAGAGCTGATCGCCTCCCAGACGGTGGTGACGCTGTGCCTGAGCCTTTTGAGCTTTTTGTTCATCACGGCGGTCTCCATCCCCCTGGGGGTGTGGTCCTCCCGCCACGCCGGCGGCGCGGCGGATGGGGTGTGGACCGCCCTCATCCAGCTTTTCATGGCGGTGCCGCCCTTTTTTACGGGCGTGCTGCTGACATGGGTGTTCAGCATCCTTCTGGGCTGGTTCACCCACGGCGGCTTTCCCGGCTTTGGGACCGATTTCTGGGGGTCCCTGGGCTATCTGTGCTTCGCCGCCACCGCCATCGCCATCCCCCGCATCGCCATGACGGTGCGGATGCTGCGCGGCACCATCCAAAGCGAGATGGGGCGGGACTATGTGCGCACCGCCATCTCCCGGGGCAACGACCGCGCCGGCGTGCTGCGCCGCCACGTGCTGAAAAACGCCCTGGTGCCCGTGGTGACCTTCCTGGCCCAGACCATGGCGGAGATCGTGGCCGCCGGAGTGGTGGTGGAGCAGGTGTTCGCCATTCCGGGGCTGGGGCGGCTGCTGGTGGCCTCCATCGGGAACCGGGACTATCCGGTGGTCCAGGCCATCGTGGTGCTGCTGGCCTTCTGGGTGGTGCTGGCGGGGACCGTGGCGGATCTGGTCAACCAGCGCATCGATCCGCGGCTGCGGCTGGGAGGCGGACGATGAGGAGAACGAACAACTATCTGCGTCTGGGCCTGGCGATAACGGCCGTTTTGGGGGCGCTGATTCTGATGGGGGCCTTCTGGACCCCCTACGACCCCGCCGCCATGCTGGCGGGACCCAAGCTCCAGGGCCCCTCGCCGGCCCACTGGATGGGCACGGACGGCTTCGGCCGGGATATCTTCAGCCGGGTGCTCCAGGGGGCGGGCACCACGTCCCTCATCGCCCTGCTCACCGTCGCCATCGGCGCGGTGTTCGGAACGGCGGTGGGCGCGCTCACGGGCTATTTCGGCGGCGCGGTGGACGAGGCGCTTATGCGCGTCAACGACGCGCTCACCGCCTTTCCCAGCATCCTTTTGGCCCTGGTGGTCATCTCCATCCTGGGGGGCGGCAAATACAACGTGGTGCTGGCCCTGGGGCTGGTGTTCATCCCCAGCTTCGCCCGGGTGACCCGCACGGCCTTCGCGGCGCTGCGGGATGTGAATTACGTGAAAAGCGCCCGGCTCATGGGCGCGTCCAGCGGGCGCATCCTGCTGGTCCACGCCCTGCCCAACACCCTGCCGGTGCTGCTGCCCGCCGTCACCATCGGCTTTAACAACGCGGTCCTGGCGGAGGCGTCCATGAGCTATCTCGGCATCGGCGTCACGCCGCCGGACGCGTCTTTGGGCTATATGCTCTCCGAGTCCCAGGGGATGCTGGGCACCGCCCCCTGGTACGCCCTGTGCACCGGCGGCGTGCTGGTGCTGCTGGTGTTCGGCGTGGGCCTCATCGGCGAGGGCTTGCAGCGCCGGAACAGGGAGGTGGACTGATGCTGGAGATTCGGGACCTGCATGTGAAATTCCACTCCCGGGACCGGGAGGCGGTGGCGGGCGTGTCCCTCACCATCCGCGACGGCGAGATCGTGGGATTGGTGGGGGAGTCCGGCTCCGGCAAATCCGTCACCGCCATGAGCGTGGCGGGGCTGCTGCCCCGCAAGCAGTGCGCCTATGCCGGAGAGATACTGCTGGACGGCGCGGACCTGCTCCACGCGGACCGGGCGGAGCTGCGCAGACTTCAGGGCCGGGACATCGGCGTGGTGTTCCAGGAGCCGGTGAACGCCATGGACCCCCTGATGAAGGTGGGGGCCCAGGTGGAGGAGACGCTGCGCATCCATACGGACATGGACCGGAAAGAGCGGCGGGCCGCCGCATTGCGGGCGCTTTCGGCGGTGGAGCTGCCAAACCCCGCGGAGATCTATGAAAAATATCCCCATGAGCTCTCCGGCGGCATGTGCCAGCGGGCCATGATCGCCGCGGCGGCGGTGTCCCACCCCAAGCTCTTGCTGCTGGATGAGCCCACCACCGCCCTGGACGTGACCATCCAGGCGCAGATCCTGGAGCTTTTGAAGAAGCTGAACCGGGAATACGGCATGTCCATGCTCTTCATCTCCCACAATCTGAGCGTGGTGCGCAGGCTCTGCGCCCGGGTGGCGGTGATGCAGCGGGGCGTCCTGGTGGAGGAGGGGGACGCGGAGGCCGTGTTCCGCCATCCCAAAGAGGACTATACCCGGCGGCTGATCGCCGCCATCCCCACCCGGAAGCGGAAGGAGGCGGGGCCATGAGCGGGGAATTGGCGCTGTCCCTCCGGCATGTGACCAGCGGCTACCGGACGGGAGGCGTGTTTCGCAAGGGCGCGTACCAAGAGGTTTTGCACGACGTGACCTTCGACGTGCGCAGCGGGGAGATTTTGGGCCTGGTGGGGGAGTCCGGCACGGGGAAATCCACCCTGGCCCGGACGATCCTGGGCATGGTGAAGCCGGACCAGGGCCAGGTGATCCATTATACGAAGCGGCCCCAGATGATCTTTCAGGACCCCTACAGCTCTCTGAACCCCGCCTACACCGTGGGCTGGATATTGGAGGAGCCGCTGCGGATCTTCGGCAAGTACGGCCGGGAGGAACGCAGACGCCGGGTCCGGGACATGCTGGAAAGGGTGGAGCTGCCGGAGGAGTGCCTCGCGGCCAGGCCCGCGGAGCTCTCCGGCGGGCAGCGCCAGCGGGTCTCCATCGCCGCGGCCCTCATCCAGCGGCCCCGGTTCCTCATCGCGGACGAGCCGGTGAGCGCCCTGGACGTGACCATCCAGGCCCAGATCCTTAAGCTGCTGCGCCAGCTCAGGGACGAGCTGGATTTGAGCTACCTCTTCATCTCCCACGATCTGAACGTGGTCTATCAGCTCTGCGACCGGGTGCTGGTGATGAAGTCCGGCCGCATCGTGGAGCGGGGGACCGTGGAGGAGATTTTCGACCATCCGAAAGAGGACTATACGAAGCAGCTCCTGGCTGCGGCGGAGTGAAGCGATGAGATTTCTGGCGCGGTACAAAAGACTGCATATCTGGCTGCTGGCGGACCTGGCGTGCCTCGCGGCGTTCTGGCTGACCCGGGGGGACCGGGCCTGGATGAACGCCCTGGCGGAGCATGTCACAACGCCCCTGCGGCGGGCTCTGGGCCGGATGTGCTACCGGGTGGACTTCTCCGTGGCGGAGGTCCTTTGCGTGCTTTTGGCGCTGTTCGCCGCGGGATATCTCGTGTGGAGCGTCGCGGCCGTGGTCCGGGCCAGGGACCCCCAGGCGCCGCCTCGGCCCCTGAGGCGCCAGACGGTCCTGGCGGTGATCCTGGCGGTTTTGCTCCTCCAGCTGGGGCTGACCGTGGCGGCGGCCCTGGGCAGGCGGCCGTGGAGCCTGCTCGCCGTCATGCTGGGGCCCTGGCTGGCCGGGGCGGCGGTCTTTCTGGCGGCGGCCGTGCTGCGGGACCCCGCCCGCCGCCCCGCCGCCTACCGGGCGGTCCTGGGCGCGGTGTGCGTGGGCGTCACCATTTATGCGGCCATGTGCCTCCTCTGGGGCGTGGATTATTACACGGACGGCTTTCAGGACCGCTCGGGCATTTACGCCCAGCCGGTGGCGGCGGAGGACCTGGAGGCGGTGACGGCCTATTTCGCGGACCGGCTGAACGAGACGGCGGACGCGGTGCCCCGGGACGAAAACGGACTCTTCGCCGTGCCCCGGGAGGAGATTTTGAAGAAGAGCGTCCACGCCTATGACTGGGTGGAGCGGCAGTTCCCCTTCCTGGCCTTTGACGATCCGGGGGTGAAGCCGGTGCATTTCTCCCGGGCCATGAGCGCCCTGGATTTCACCGGGTTCTACTGTCCCTTCACCGGGGAGTCCAACGTGAACGTGGACAGCCCCGCCTGCATGCTGCCCTCCACCGCCGCCCACGAGCTGGCCCACCAGCGGAGCGTGTCCTCGGAGCAGGAGTGCAACTTTCTGGCGGTCCTGGCCGCCACCACCTGCGGCGACGGGGTCTACGCCTATTCCGGCTGGCTGCTGGGATACGTCCACCTGGGCAACGCATTGTACAGGGCGGACCGGGACGCCTGGCGGCGGGTGCGGGACAGCCTGCCGGAAACGGTCCTGGCGGACCTGGCGGACAACAACGCCTATTGGGCGCAGTTTCAGGACAGTCCGGTGCAGCAGGTGTCCAACAAGGTCTACGACGGCTTTTTAAAGAGCTACGGAGAGGAAAAAGGACTCCAGTCCTATGGGACGGTGGTGGACCTGCTGGTGGTCTATTACCGGGAGCGCCTGGACGGGTGAGGGAACATACGGCTTTTAATACGGAACTTACGGGAAAAGGCCCTGACACGATGCGTGTCAGGGCCTTTTTTCGCCGGCGCTCAGAGATTCTTGAATCCGTTCAGAGAGAAGATCTCCTGCATGGATTCCTCGGTGGTGGAGAGCACGTTTTCAATTTTCTGCACGGAGATGGGCAGGGACTTGGCGGCGGTCATGGCCTTCTCCGGATTTACCCGGAAGGAGGGGAGGATGATGCCGATCGCGGCCACGACCTTGTCATGATACCGGATGGGGGAGGCCACGCACTGGATGCCCGGCTCCACCTCCCCATACTCATAGGAGATGTTGGTGAGACGGGCCTCCTCCATTTGAATGTGCGCCCGGTAGAGGTTCAATTGGGGCGGCAGCCGGCCGCCATCCTTGAAAAACAGCTCCGTCAGCTCGTCCAGCTTGTAATCGCACAGCAGACTTTTTCCGATGGCTCCCAGGCAGGCCAGTTCCGTCCGGCCCGGGACCTTGTGGCAGCAAACGGAGTCGGGAGGGTCCGTGCGGTGGAGGAAGAGGACGTGGTCTCCCTCCAGCGTGCCCAGACAGCAGGACTCCTCCGAACGGTGGGTCAACTGGCGCATTTCCATATCGATGAACTTGTTGATGGAGATTTTATTGCGAAAAATGGAGCCTGCGTAAAAGAGGTTGATGCCGATGGTATAGCGGTTGGTGTGGTAATCCAGGTCGATGTAGTTGCGCACGGCCATCGTCTGCAGAATGGGAAGGATGCTGCTTTTGGGGGATTCCAGCGCCTGCGCGATCTCCGTCAGCGTATACCCCTCTGTGGTGTTGGAGAGCAGATCGAAAATATCCAGCACACGAGATGTGGAGCGGTGAGCCGTTTGTGCCATAAAAAGACCTCCCAGGAGTGTTTTTCGACTGATATTTTCCTTACCATAACACGAAATACATAAAACGGCAACAGGATTTTGCCATATTTGACAAAAAATTAAAAAAAGAGTTGACATTTTTTTAATTATGAATAGAATGAAAACAGTTCCTATATAAATATCTGTTCTTATATAGGAACAATTAAAAACGGGGGCGGTAAAATGGAGCGGTTAAAGTTCGCGGTTCTGGGCGCGGGTGCAGGTGGGCAGACCATGGCGGCTTTCCTCAGCAGCAAGGGCTATCCCGTGACCCTTTATGACCATGACGCGGCGAAGATCGCCCGGCTGAACGAGCTGGGCAAAATCACGGTCACCGGCAAATGGACATGCGAGGGCTTCCCCCGGCTGGCCACCACCGACATCGCCGCAGCGGTGGAGGACACGGACGTTATCATGGTGACCACCACCACCGACGCCCACAGGGAGATCGCCGGTCTGTGCGCCCCCTATCTGCGGGACGGCCAGATCTTCATGCTGAACCCCGGCCATGTGGGCGGCGCTCTGGAGGTCCGGCACATCCTGCGGGACATTCACGGGTGCGAAAAGGATGTGATCGTCGCGGAGGCAGGCGACTTGATGTATGCCTGCCGGACTGCGGAAGTGGGAGAGACGTTCCAGTCCGGCGTGAAAAGCCATGTGGCGGTGGCCACGCTGCCTGCCGGCGATGTGGACCGGCTGATGGACAAGCTGGGACCCGTATTCCCCAATCTGGTGCCGGCGAAAAACATTTTGGAGACCGGGTTTGAGGGCGGCGGAGCCATGCTGCATCCGATCCCCAGCCTGATGAACCTCAACCGCACGGATATGGGGCAGGGATACGACTACTACATGGAGGGGATCACGCCCAGCATCGCAAAATTGGTTTCCGCCTGTGACGCGGAGCGGCTGGCGGTCTGCCGGGCCCTTGGCCTCGGCGCCCCGTCCCTGGTAAAGACCCTGCAAAAGACGTACGGCCTGGAGCAGGAGGACTTGTACGACCTGCTGCAGCATAACAAGGCGTACAAGGGCCTGAAAAGCCCCATGGATCTGAAGCACCGCTTCATTGTGGAAGACACGGTGTGCGGCATGGTGCCGCTGTCCTCCATCGGCGGGATGCTGGGGGTGGAGACCCCGATCATGAACGCTTTTATTGACATCGCCGGCGTGGTCTGCGGGCGGGATTTCCGGGCTGAGGGACGAACGGCTGAAAACCTGGGCCTTGCCGGAAAGACGCTGGAGGAGATCTACGCGCTGATTTCGTGAAACGCGCGGGGCGCTGTTCATAACAGCGGATCGTCATCCGCTGAATGAAATATAAGAGAAGTGAAAAATGGAGGTCGAAAACATGAAGAAGTTCTTATCCCTGCTCCTGGCCATGGCGATGGTCCTGGCGCTGGCCGCCTGCGGCGGCAAGCCCGCAGAGCAAGAACCCACCCCCGGCGCAGCTCCCGACGGCACGCAGACACAAGAACCGGCGGCGCCCAGCGGCATCGATCCCGGCGCCCTGTACGCCATTGGCGGCGGCGCCACCGGCGGCACATTCAACGCGATGGGTTCCGTATTCACCCAGTTTTTCAACGACGGGAAAATCTATGGCCAGTTTTCGTCCACTGCCACCACCGGCGGTGTGCAGAACGTCATCTTCATGCAAAACGGCACCTGCGACTTCGGCATTGTGGGCCAGAGCGTATTTGTGCAGGCCAAGGACGGCACGGACTCCTTCGCTGAAAACGGCGCGTATGAGGATCTGACGATCATTGCGCCGCTGTACAGCGCGATCTTCCAGCAATTCGTGGGCAAGGGCATCCAGAGCGAGGCGGACCTGCGGGGTAAGAAGCTGATCGTCGGCGGCCCCGGCTCCGGCGACGTTGCCATCGCCACCACGCTGTATGAGGCCATGGGCATGAGCTTTGAGGACTTTGAGCCTTTGTATCTGGGCAGCACCGAGGGCGCGGAGACCATGAAGGACGGCCACGCGGACGGCGCCCTCGCCGTGACGCAGCTCCCCTTCTCTACCTTTGTGGAGCTGACCAACGCCGATAAGGCGTTCCTGATCCCCCTGGAGCAGAGCACCATCGACGCCATGTGCGATCCCGGCGACCACAGCGAACCCTCCTACTATCCCTCCGTCATCCCCGCCAATACATATAAGAACCAGACGGAGGACCTCCCCACCTTCGCAACGGGCACCTATCTCTGCTGCCGCGGCGACCTGAGCGAGGAGCTGATCTACGAGCTCACCAAATATATGTGGGAGAATATCGAAGAGCTGAACATCCTTCATGCCGCTGTGGCCGACCTGACGATCGACAAGGTCAAGGAGATCGAAGGCATGCCCATCCATCCCGGCGCGCTGAAATACTATCAGGAGGCCGGCGTTCTCGGCTGATCGTGAGCGTTCCCTCTGCAAAGCGGGGGAGGGGCAAATAAAAGGAGGGCCTTTATGAAAAAAGAGAAAAAGAGGGGCCTTTTCCGCAAGAGCGATCCCGCAGAAGGGGTATCGGAGGCCGCGGCCTCCGATACCGCCTGCGGAGAGATCGATGCGGAGAAGGCGGATGAGATTTTGCGGGAGTATTCCCGGGAGGATAATGAGCGCTCGCTGACCAAGGTGGTGGCGTTCATCGTCAATGCGTTTTCCCTGTTCATCTCGCTGTTTTTGGTCTATACGGCGGCGTTCGGCCAGCTTCCTGCCATGCAGCAGCGGTCTTTGTATCTGCTGTGCGCCATGGTGATTTTGTTCCTGGTGTATCCGGCGTTCAGCAAACGGACCGGGAAGGGCGTCGCCTGGTATGATTACATCTTCGCGGCGGCTTCTTTCGGCTGCTGTCTCTACGCGTTCATCAATTATGAGGCGATTTTGATGCGGTTCGGCATCTCCACCTCCGCCGACCAGTTCGTGTTCATTGTTTTGGCGATCTTGATCCTGGAGGGGACCCGCCGCCTGGTCAGCCCCGCGCTGGCGCTGGTGACGCTGATCTTCCTGGTGTATGCTTACTTCGGAAATTACATGCCCGGCATGTTCCAGACCAAGGCCGGCGGTCTGAGCCGCATGGCGGATCATATGTTTATGATCCCGGAGGGCATTTTCGGCAGTCCCCTGGGGACGGCCGCGACCTATGTTTCCCTGTTCGTCCTGTTCAGCTCCCTGCTCCAGGAGTGCGGCATGGGCGATTTCATTCAGGAGATCGCCCTCGCTCTGACCGGACGCGCCACCGGCGGGCCCGCCAAAGTGGCCGTCATCTCCAGCGCGGCCTTCGGCACCATCTCCGGCGCCGCCGCCGCCAACGTGGTGGGGACCGGCACCTTTACCATCCCGCTGATGAAAAAATGCGGCTATCCGCCCGAGTTCGCCGGCGCGGTGGAGGCATGCGCCTCTACCGGCGGCCAATTGATCCCGCCGGTCATGGGGGCGGCCTGCTTCGTCATGGCGGAGTATATCGGGATGCCCTATTCCAACATTATGCTGGCGGGCCTGGTTCCCGGCTTCCTGTACTATATGAGCGTATTTGTCACCGTGGATCTGCGCAGCAAAAAGCTGGGGCTGGTGGGCATGTCCAAGGACCAGCTGCCCAACGCCAAAGCCGCCATGAAGGCCCGGGGCCATCTGCTGATCCCGTTTGGGGCGGTCATCTACCTGATCATCCGGCAATACACCATCTCCTTCTCCGCCCTGATGGGGATCCTTCTGGTGCTGGTCATCTCCCCTCTGCGGAAAGAGACCCGGATGAACTGGAGGCAGGTGTCCAACGCCTTTGTGGAAGGCGGAAAGAAAACCGTGTCCTTCGGCGTGTCCTGCGCCTGTGTGGGAATGATCATCGGCGTGACCACCCTTACCGGCGTGGGCAACGTTCTGGGCAACTACATCCTGGAAATCTCCCGGGGCAATCTGTTTTTGACGCTGTTTCTGGTAATGATCATGTCCATCATCATGGGAATGGGAATGCCCACCGTTGCGGTGTATATCGTGCTCGCAACCGTTGCCGCCCCTGTGCTGGTGAAGCTGGGGATCCCCACGCTGACCTCCCATTTCTTCTGCTTTTACTTCGGCATCCTGGCCTGCATCACTCCGCCTGTGGCGGTCCCCTCCTATGCGGCGGCGGCCATTGCGGGCAGCAATCCATCGCGAACAGGCTGGGCTGCGTTCAAAATGGCGATCCCGGCGTTCCTCATCCCCTATGTGTTCGTCTATGAACCCAGCATGCTCCTCAACGAGATCAATGTGGGGAATACCGTTGCGTGCATTTTTACCGCCATCGTGGGCGTTTATCTGGTCGCCTGCGGGCTGGAAGGCTATCTTGTCCGCGTGATGCCCAAGTGGAAGCGCGTTCTTGCATTTGCCGCGGGCATTTTCTGTATTGTGCCCGAGCATGTCACGGATATCGTGGGCGTGGCGGTGCTGATCTACCTGATCATATCCGAGCGCCGCGCCAAAAAACTGGAGGAGGCCGCCGCGTGTGCCGCTGACGGCGCGCCGGCCGGTCAAGAGTGAACTTGTGGAGAAGGGGCCGTTTCAAGGAAGGCGCCTGTCCAAAAAAATTTTCGCGGCGCCGCAGGCGCGGCGCATGGAGGATATGAAAACTATGGAAGAGAAAAAGAGAAAGATCAACAGCGACCTGGATGACCGGATGACGCTGGACTGGCAGGGGACCCGGGCGTTTTTCTACGGCCTGGGGTACAACGATGCGGATATTGAAAAGCCCCGTGTGGGGATCATGAACACGTGGAACGAGATCAACCCGGGGCATATCCACCAGCGCCAGCTGGCGGACGCGGTGCGGGAGGGCATCGTGGAGCGGGGCGGCTTGCCGTTTTTGTTCTACGGAGTGAACCTGTGCGACTGCGTGGGGGGCGGAGACTATGTGCTGCCCAGCCGGGACCTGCTGGTGAACGAGATCGAGCTGAACGCGAAGGCGCACCACCTGGACGCCATGGTGCTCATCGGCACCTGCGACAAGGTGGTCCCCGCCATGCTGATGGCGGCGGGGCGTGTGAACATCCCCACGGTGATCGTCACCGGCGGCTACATGAAGACGGCCGTGATGGACGGGGAGTATGTGGACTTCATCGACATCGGAGCCAGCATCTCCAAGGTGCAGGAGGGGAAGATGACCCCGGAGAAGTTCGAGGAACTGATCCACACCTGCGCGCCGTGCAGCGGAGCCTGCGGCATGATGGGGACGGCCAACACCATGAGCCTGCTGACAGAGACCATCGGAATGTCGCTGACGGGGAACGCCACGATGGCGGCCCTCTCCGGCGAGCTCATAAGCCTCAGCCGGGAAGCGGGGCGGAAGGTGATGGAGCTGTGGGAGAAAAATATCCGGCCCCGGGACATCATTACGGAATCGGCGATCCAAAATGCGATCCGGGTGTGCATGGCCATCGGCGGCTCGTCCAACACCATCATCCATATCCCTGCGGTGGCCACGGAGGCGTGCCTGGACATGGAGTGCAGCGGCATCTATGCGGAGGCCAGCTGCGAGGTGCCGCTGTTGATCGGCATCCGTCCCAACGGGAAGTGCTGCATGGCGGATTTTGAGGCGGCGGGAGGCCTGTCCGCCCTGCTGAATGAGATGGCGGAGAAGCTGGACCTTGGCGGCATGACCGTCACCGGCAGGACCCTGGGGGAAAACATCGCGGGACGGACCACCTTGAATCCCAATGTGATCCACTCCCTTGCCTCGCCGCTGGACAGCGATGGCGGCCTGATCCTCTGCAAGGGCAATCTGGTGCCCCAGGGGGCGTTTATCAAGCAGTCCGCCGTTCCGGCAAAGCTCCACCGCTTCCGGGGCACCGCGAAGGTGTTCCACGATCAGGATGAGGCGATCGCGGCGCTGCGGGACGGACGGATCCAGGCCGGCAACGTGGTCCTGATCATCTATCAGGGCGTGAAGGCCGGCCCCCATACCTCCTATGCGTTCACCACTGCCCTGAAAGGAAGCCACCTGAAGGACGACGTGGCCACGGTGACGGACGGGCGCCTGTCCGGCGCGGCCTCCGGCGCCTGCTTCGGCTACGCCTCTCCCGAGGCGGCCCTGCGGGGACCGCTGTGCGCGGTGCGGGACGGCGACTGGATCAATTACGACATTGAAAAGCGGGAGCTGAACATCGAGCTCTCCGACGAGGAGCTGGCCAGGCGCATGGAGGAGGCGGAGCTGAAGCTGGAACCCAAAACGGGATGGCTGTCCATTTACCAGCGCTGCGTGGGCTCCATCCTCAAGGGCGCTACGCTCGTGGAAGACAACCGCGCCTGATGGCGCGGAGAGCGGTGGCTGGTGATCGAATGAAAGGGAGAAACCAGGCGGCGGCGCTGATGCTGCTCTCCGCCCTGTCTTTTTCGCTGATGCAGGTGGTTGTGAAGATTTCGGCCACAAGCGTCGGCACCATGCAGCAGGTCTTCTGCCGCAATCTCATCAGCATGTTCGTCGCTTTTTTGCTGTTGAAACGCAGGCGGCTGCCGCTGCTGGGACCCAAGGCGTATCAGCTGCCGCTCTTTGCCAGGTCCTTTTTGGGATTTGTGGGCGTGGTCATGCTGTTTTACGCTACGGCCGGCGCCCGGCAGGCGGATGTGGCGCTGCTGAACCGGACTTCGCCCATCTGGGTCAGCCTGTTTGCGATGATTTTTCTAAAAGAGCGGATCTCCAGGGTACAGGCGCCGGTGATCCTGATGTGTCTGGCCGGGGCCTTTGTGGCCATGAAGCCCTCTTTTGAATCAAACGCCCTGCCCATGCTGCTGGCGCTGCTGACGGCGGTGAGCAGCGGTCTGGCCTATACCATGATCACGTTTTGCAAAGGCCATGTGGACCCGCTGACGGTGATCTTCCACTTCTCCGCCTTCAGCACGGCGGCGGCGGGAATTTTGATGATCCCGGCCTTTGTGGTCCCCTCCCCGCGGGACATGGCGCTTTTGTGCCTGATTGGCGTTTTCGGCGCCGGCGGCCAGATCGGACTGACCTATGCTTACCAAAAGGCTCCGGCCTCCGAGGTCAGCATATACGATTACTCCGGCATCGTCTTTTCCGCGCTGCTGGGCTATTTCCTGCTGGGGGAGGAGCTGACGGGCTCCACCGTATTGGGCGCGCTTTTGATCTGCGGCGGGGCGCTGTGGGCGTATCTTTACAACCGCAGGCAGGAGCGGGGGCTCAGCGAAAAGACCGCCGCTCCACCGGCATAAAATTTATATGGAGGTAATTTCAGATGGCACATGAAAAAATTCAGATCGTTCCCAAGGGTGAGGCGTTGAAGACCAAGTGGTCCCGCGCCATCCGCTATGGAGATCTGATCTTCACCACCGCCCACTCCGCCACCCGGCCCGACGGCACGATGCCTGCCACGCCCGAGGAGCAGATCCGGGGCTGCTTTGAGAGCCTGAAAAACACGCTGGAGTCCGGCGGGTCCGGGATGGACATGGTCCTGCACTGCGACTGCTTCCTGGCCCATCGGGAGGATTTTCCCCTGATGAATCAGATTTTTGACGAATACTTCCTGGGGGAGGGCGTCCCCACCACGCGCAGCGTGACGGAGGTGAACTTCACCGCACCCAAATTCCTCTTTGAGATCCAGGCGATTGCAGGCGTTAAGGACTAAAGCCCCGCATTCCGCCCGCGGAGGAGGAAGCTTTCGCGGTTCCGGCCGGTCCTTTTGACGGCGGGTCCGCGAATTACGCACAAAAAAAGCGTCTCCCGGGATCCAGCCCGGGAGACGCTTTTTGTCAAATGCGGCGGGAGAGGCCTCAATACAGATAGGTCTTTGCGATCTCCGCCTTCCGGAGGAACGCCGCCAGCCGCGCCGCGTCGCCGCTGCGGAGAAGGCTCCGGGGCACGGTGAGCAGCACCGTCCCCTCCCGCCGAAGGCACAGCAGCGGCTGGTGGCCGTTGAGGACCGTGCGGGAGGAGCGGACGGTCCGCAGGCGCAGTTCCGCCGTCACGCCCGCGTAGGGGATGACGCGGACGGCGCGCCGGGTGCGGACCTCCAGATGGCCGGGATAGAGGAGCAGACGGTATCCGCGCCGCTCCCGCAGCCACAAAAAGGCCGCCAGAGGCAGGACCAGGACCAGGATCAGGCCCCACGCGCCGATGATGCAGGCGGTGATGAGCAGGACCAGGCTGAAAAAGCCTGTGAGCAGGAGCGCGGTCAGGGGGAACATGGTGTCGGCGCGCAGCTCCAGGGGCTCCATGACGGCTCCTTTCTGAAAAACGGCCGGGCGTGGACCCGGCCGCTTTTTTGTGGTCATTTCATCAGTTCGCACACCAGATCGGCGTATCCGGAGGGATCGTCCAGGGGAAGGCCGGCGATCAAAAGCGCCTGGGCGTAAAGAAGCTCCGCGTACTTCTTCGCCTTCTCCGGGTCCGCCTCCACGGCGGCCTCCAGGGCCTGGAAGGCGGGGTGGTCCACGTTCAGCTCCAGGATGCGGTCCGCCTTCACGGCGGAATCCGGCTGAACGGCCTGGAAATACTTCTCCATCTCGAAGCTCAGGCCCTCTCCGGCGGTGAGGCACACCGGGTGGGACTTCAGCCGGGCGCTGGCCCGGACCTCCTTCACGGACGCGCCCAGAGTCTCCTTCACAAAGTCAAAGACGGATTTGTGGGCCGTCTCCGCCTCTTCCTTCTTCTTGGCGGCCTCCTCGTCGATCTCCTGGTCCAGCACGGAGCGGAACTCCTTGTCCTTGTACGCGTGCATCACCTGGGCGGCGAACTCGTCCACCTCCTCGGTGAAGTAGAGGATCTCCGTGCCCCGCTCCTTCAAAAGCTCCGTCTGGGGGAGCTTGTCGATCTTGTCCAGGCTCTCGCCGGCGGCGAAATAGATGTGGGACTGCCCCTCCGCCATCCGGGAGACGTATTCGTCCAGCGTCACGGGCTTTTTCTCCGTGGAGGAATAGAACAGCAGCAGGTCGGAGAGCAGGTCCTTGTGGGCCCCGTACTCGCCCACCACGCCGTATTTCAGCTGGCGGCCGAAGTTCTTCCAGAAGGTCTCGTAGGCGTCCCGGTCGTCCCTGAGGAGCTTGGAGAGCTCCGCCTTGATCTTCTTTTCCAGGTTCGCGGCGATGACCTTTAGCTGGCGGCCGTGCTGCAAAAGCTCCCGGGAGATGTTCA
>JAEXWS010000157.1 GCA_023406225.1 Bacillota bacterium
GTGCTGCACAGAGCGTCCCTCCTACATTCCGCCGCGTCCCTCGCGGCCTCTTTGGTTTTTTCCACCATTTTACATTTCCCGGCGGGAAAATCCCGTCGGGAAATGAGGGGTGAAAACATTTCCGAAAAGAGGGACCACAGGTTCCCTGTGGACAATTTCCCGCCGCCGTGCTAATATAAAAGGTACTTTTGCAGCGAAAGGACGGTGTTCCATGAACATCGGGAATGTGGAGATCGCCTCCCGTCTGGCGCTGGCCCCCATGGCCGGGGTCACGGACGCGGCGTTCCGCCAGATCTGCGCGGAGCTTGGCGCGGGATACACCTGCACGGAACTGATCTCCTCCAAAGCCCTGTGCTATCAGGACAAAAAAACCTTCTCCCTCCTCCGGCAGTTCCCCGGGGAGCACCCCGCCGCCGTCCAGATCTTCGGCAGCGACCCCGCCTGCATGGCGGAGGCCGCCCAGATCGCGCTGGAGCGCACCGGGGCGGATATCATCGATTTGAACATGGGCTGTCCCATGGGCAAGATCGTGAACAACGGCGACGGCGCGGCGCTCATGAAGGACCCGGAAAAGGCGGGCCGCATCGTGGAGGCGGTGGTGAAGGCCGTCTCCGCCCCCGTCACCGCCAAGTTCCGCCGGGGCTGGGACATGGGGAACTGCAACTGCGTGGAGTTTGCCAAGACCCTGGAGCAGGCGGGCGTCTCCGCGGTGACGGTCCACGGCCGCACCCGGGCCCAGCTTTACAGCGGGCAGGCGGACTGGACCTGCATCCGGGCGGTGAAGGAGGCGGTACGGGTGCCGGTCATCGCCAACGGCGACATCTGGAAGCCGGAGGACGCGGCGCGCATCCTCCAGCACACCAGAGCGGACATGGCCATGGTGGGCCGGGGATGCTTCGGCAATCCCTGGCTGTTCCGGCAGGCGGAGGCCGCCCTGGAGGGCCGGCCCATCCCGCCCCTGCCCAGCCTTGCCGAGCGGTGCGATACCGCCGTGCGCCAGTTCGAGCTGGCGGCAGCCGCCAAGGGCGAGCGGGCGGCCGTGCTGGAGGCCCGCCGCCATTACTGCTGGTATCTCAAGGGCGTGGCCCACTCCGGCTACTATAAGGAGCAGATCGTGCAGATGAACACCCTGGAGGACGTTTACCGGGTGACGAAGGGCATCAAGAGGGACCTGACATGACTGAACAAGAACAGCAATGGGTGGAAGATGCCCGCCGGGGGGACCAGGACGCCTTCGAGGGCCTGGTGCGCCTGTACGAAAAGCGGGTCTTCGCGCTGACCGTGCGGATGTGCGGCAATCCCGAGGACGCCGCGGAAGCGGCCCAGGAGGCCTTTTTGTCCGCCTGGCAGGGCCTGCCCTTCTTCCGGGGGGACGCCAGCTTTTCCACCTGGCTGTACCGCCTGGCCTCCAACGCCTGCGTGGACTTTCTCCGGCGGGAGGGCCGCCGCCGCGCCGCCGCGGGCCCCTCCCTGGACGATGAGGAATTGAACCTGGACGTGCCCGACGCCGCCCCCGGCCCCCAGGCCCACGCCGAGCGGGGAGAGCTGCGCGCCCAGATCGAGGAGGGGCTCCAGGCCCTCTCTCCGGAACACCGGCAGGTCCTGCTTTTGCGGGAGGTGCACCAGCTCCGCTACGATGAGATCGCCGAATCGCTGGAACTGGACGTGGGCACGGTGAAATCCCGCATCAGCCGGGGCCGGAAGCAGCTTCGGAATTTTCTTCTGCGCACCGGGAACTTTTCTCCGCCCCCTTCGTCCAAAGAAACAGAAACGGAGGGCTGCAAATGAAATACTGTGAGGAATACGCGGCCCTGCTGGACCCGTACATCGACGGCGAGCTGTCCGCCGGGGAAAGCGCCCGGGTCCGGGCGCACCTGGAGACCTGCGGCGGCTGCCGCGCCTATGTGGAGGCCGCCCTGGCCATGCGGGACGCGTTCCCGCACGCGGAGGACGCCCAGGTGCCCGACGGCTTTGCCGAAGGGGTCATGGCCGCCGTCCGGGCCGGGGCCGCGCCGCGGAAAAAGCGCCGCGCCCCCTGGGCCAAGGTGCTGCTGCCCCTGGCGGCCTGCTGCGCCGTGGTGGCGCTGGTGCAGGAGCTCCCCCGCCCCGCCCTGGACGGCATGGCCGCCCCCGCCGCGGATACGGCGGCTGAAGCCGCGCCCCGGGACAGTCTCGGGGACCTGACCTGCTCCATTGACGGCTGCGGCGATTTCTCCGTGGATGCGCCGTCTCCAAAAACCTTCGCCCAGGAGGCTTCCCCGGCTCAAAAAGATGCGGGGCAAAACGCCGAAGCCGCGCCCTTCAGCCTGGCCCCCTCCGGGGAGCAGGATGCCCCGCTGCCCCGTGAGGCGGAGCAGCAAGTCCCCGCGGCAGAAAACGCTTTTGAGGAGCCCTCATCCGCCGCCGGGGACATCGGGACGCTGCCCGGGGACGCCCGGTCCGGCTGGGATGCTTACTTTGCGGTCCTCCGCCTTCCCGGGGCGCTCTCCGCCTGTCTGCCCGCGGGGGCAGTCCCCGCCGGACACGCCGATGGCGAGACCCGCTATGAGCTGACCGCCCCGGAGTACGACGCGCTGATGGCCGCGCTGGCGGAGACGGAGGGAGGACCGGAGGTCCTGTTCTCCGCCCCGGAGCGCCGGGAGGCCGCCGAAAGCCGCGCGCTGGTCCTGGTCCCGGATGCATAACAGAAGAGGGGACCGCGAAAAAATTCGCGGTCCCCTCTTTTCTTTTGGGGCAAGCTGTGATATGATACCTCCCGACAGGTGCCATCTCCCTGTCCAAGCGCCGGGAATCCGGCGTTCGTTCGGCGGACCTCTTGAAAACCAGGTGGGCCGCCGTTCTCTAAACAAAAAAATGGAGGTTGCCCAGGGCCTTTCCCCGGGCGTTTTGCCGCGCGTGCGCGGCTAAACGGCCTCCGACATCAAATGAGGAGGTCTTTTTTCATGTCCCATTCCCGCTTCACCACCCGCCAGATCGCCGCCGCAGGCGTGATCGCCGCGCTGTACGCGGTGCTGGCCTATTTCGCGTCCGTATTCGGCGTGGCCTACGGCCCCATCCAGTGCCGCTTTTCCGAGGCTTTGTGCGTGCTCCCCTTCCTCTTCCCCGCCGCCACGCCGGGACTGTTCATCGGGTGTCTGGCGGCCAATCTGCTCAGCCCCTACGGCGCGCTGGACATCGTGTTCGGCTCCCTGGCCACCCTTCTGGCGGCGGTGTGGACCCAGCATACCCGGCGCAAATGGCTGGCCCCTCTGCCTCCGGTGCTCTGCAACGCCGTCATCGTGGGCGGGGTCATCAGCTTCCAGCAAACAGGCTTCACCGCCGCCTTCCCCGGCGCGTTCGCCTACAACGCCGCCACCGTGGGCCTGGGCGAGGCCGTGGCCTGTTATGCGCTGGGCGGGCTGCTGCTGACGCTTCTGCCCCGCATCCCCGCTCTGCGCCCGCAGCTCCGGGCCTAAAATGGGAAAAAACCGCCTGCGGCCGAAGCCGCAGGCGGTTTTTTGCTGATCGCGCTTATTTCGCCGTGAACTCGTCTTTTCCCGCGCCGCAGAGCGGGCAGACCCAATCCGCGGGCACATCCTCCCACTTGGTGCCGGGAGCCACGCCGTTGTCGGGGTCGCCGGCGGCCTCGTCATAGACATAGCCGCAAAGATCGCACTCATACTGCTTCATATCCGCACCTCCTGTCTCTTGAACTTCGTTTTCTTTAAAATACCACGTTTCCCGCCGGAACATGATGGCATTTGCAACAGTTTACCGGAGCTTTTTGCGGATCTTCTCCTTCGCCTCCGGGGTCAGGGCCCGGGCCGCCAGCCGCACCGGCAGGGGCGGCAGCTTGCAAAAGCGCTTGCGCACCTCGTCAAAAGGCTCCAGGGCATAGGCCGCGAAAAACGCCGCCCGGTCGGCGGGCCGCTCTGTGGGGGAGGCCAGCCGGGGATTCCCCGCGATGGCCCGCTCCGGCGGGAACGCCTGCCGTCCCAGGGGGAGCTGGTCGAAGAGGTGGCTGCCGTGCGCCGTGTTCACCAGCAGCAGGCTCACGCCCTTTTCCTGCTGCTCCGGCAACTCGTCGGGCCGCAGGCCCCAAAAATCCCCCAGGGTAAAGTCCCCGGGCCGGGTCATGGAGGTATAGGCGCAGCGGTAGCAGCAGGGCCGCAGGAACAGCGACCGGCCGAAGGCCCTGCCGTACTCCGTGCGGAACAGCGGCGCGGAATCCACGCTGCCGTCGCTGTAGACGACGGTAAAGTGGCTGTCCTTCCAGCCGGTGACCTTATTGCGAAAGCGCACCGCCTGCAGGCTCTTGCGCCTGCGCTCTTCGATGGAGCGGACCATGTCCTCCCACACGCCGGGAGAGGGCACCCCGTGGCAGACGAGGTCGCAGGTGGTGAGATTCTCGGGCCGCCCGCCCAGATAGCGGTAAAGGCCGTCCACCTGACAGGGCGTGCCGGAGAAGAGCACCGGGCGGCTCTCCAGCCAGTGCCGCACCTCCCGGTAGACGCCGCCCAGGTCGCTTTGGACGTACTTGGCCCCCCGGAGCCGCCACAGATCCTCTTTCCGAAAGCAGGCCACGTGCCGCAGGCGCTGCCGCCCGTCCATGGCCGCGCCGAACACCACGCCGCCGCTCTCCAGGATATACGACGCCAGCACGGAGAACACGCCGCCGGAGGTGGAGTCCTTGCGGATGGCGTCGTCCCTGGTCCAGGCGGCGAACACCGCCGGCATGGGCTGCGCCTGCCGGGTCCGGAGCGCCGGGCATACGGCGGTGCAGCGCCCGCATCCCACGCACTTCGCCCCGTCCACCGCCGGGTAGGCGAAGCCCTCCTTGTCCCGCTCCATGGCGATGGCGTCCACCGGGCACCCGGCGGCGCAGGCCCCGCACCCGGTGCAGTCCGCCCGCTCGGCCAGTTTGGGCAGGTCCGCCGCCTCCGGGGCGGCGGGCTCCTCCTCAAACGCCTCCCCCGCCAGGGCGGCGGCCAGATAGCCCAGGGACCGCTCCCGCTCCTTTGCCAAACGGCTCTCCACGGCGGTCCAATCCACGTCCGCCGTCAGCTCCGCGGCGTCTCCCTTGCCGATGATCCGCTCCGTCAGGCCCAGGCGGCTGAGAAGGCTGAAGGTCCGGGAGCTCTCCGGCGCCCCCAGCTCGGCGGGCGCCACGGCGGTAAAGAAGGGCTTTTGGAACTGGATGGAAAACACCGTCCCGTGGAAGGAATTCGTGCACACATAGCCGGCGTTCTGGAAAAGCCCCAGGAACTCCGCGGGGCCAGCGTCCAGCACGCAGGCGGCCTTGGGGTGGACCTTCTGCCGCACGCCGCAAAGCTGCACCACCGGAAGCCCCGTCTCCTCCGCGAGACGGCGGATGTACGGCTCCAGCGCGCCGGGCCTGCTGATGCAGTAGCACAGGATATACCCCGGCTTCCGCTCCGGGGCCCGGGCCACGGCGCTCCACGCCGCCCGGTCCAGCAGCAGCGTGGGGTCCAGCACCACGGGCGCCTCCCGCCCGGCGATCTCCCGCACGATGGCCTGTCCCTGCCGCTCCCGGACGGAAATGTGGGAAAAATGGCTGAGATAGCCCCGCAGCTCCTCCTCCATCCCCTCGGGGATACGGGGGACGCCGAAGGAGGGGGCGTAGGCGATCTTCCGCCGCTGGGAAAACGCCCCGAAAAACACCGGGTCGAACCGTCCGTCCGGGAATATCTTCGGGTTCCAGATCTGGTCGCTGCCGGAGAGCAGCACGTCATAGGGCAGCTCCGCGTCCCCAAGCTCCGCCAGAGAGCCGAACCTGTGGCCGGAGATGCGCAGATACCGGCGGGCAAAGTCCTCAAACCGCTCATACCGCCTTTTCAGCGGCGGGTAATGGAGGGCGGTGTGGGCGTCGTGGGCGGCGCTCCCCAGGCCGGAGGGCTTTTGAAACAGGCGGTTGTCCTGATTCACGTAATAGTCCACGATCTCGCACTCGCTCCCCAGAGCCTCCACCGCCCGCTCCGTGGCATAGGCCTGGAGCAGCGCGCCGTAATGGTGGATATGGTAAAAGGTGACAAGTCCTGTTTTCAAGGAAAGACTTCCTTTCTCGGTTTCGTCTTTGGGCCCGGGGATCACATCCGGTCCAGGATGGCGTCCGGGTCCCGGGGGGTCAGCAGATCGTCCTCCGCCACCCATTCGGAAACGGGCACCACGTCGAACTCCGTGGGGGTCCGGCGGATGACCACCCGCTCCAGCCCCGCGTTGATCACCTGCCTGCGGCACATGGAGCAGGAGGTGGCGTCGGCCAGCAGTTCGCCCGTCTGGGCGTCCCGTCCCACCAGATACAGCGTGCCGCCCACCATATCCCGCCGGGCGGCGGAGATGATGGCGTTGGCCTCGGCGTGGACGCTGCGGCACAGCTCGTACCGCTCGCCCCGGGGCACCCGCATGGCCTCCCTGGCGCAGCAGCCCAGGGTGGAGCAGTTGGCCCGGCCGCGGGGCGCGCCGTTATAGCCCGTGGAGATGATCTCATCGTTGTTCACGATGATGGCGCCGTACACCCGGCGCAGACAGGTGGCCCGTTCCAGGACGGTCTGGGCGATGTCCAGATAATAATTCTCCTTGCTGATGCGTTCCATAGGCGGCCCTCCGTTCCATTTTGATGCTATATTTTATCACGTACCCGTCCGAATGGCAAGGACCCCGGGCAAAACGGCCCGGCCGCCGCCAGGCAAAAAGCCGCCGCCCCTCCGGGGACGGCGGCTCAGGCTGTCGAAAAAGTCCTTCGGACTTTCCCGACAGCCTAAAAATGCCGTTACTTTCCCGGGGCAAAGCCCCGGAAAAGTCCTCGCTTCGCTCGCCGAACGCCTGCCGGCTTTTCGGGGCATTTGATCCCATACGAGGCGGGCTGCCGCCCCCTCGCGCTCCCCCGCACCAGACGGCAAGGTATTCCTGAAATACAGGTTTTCGAAAAGCTGAGCCGCCGCCCCTCCGGGGACGGCGGCTTTTTTACGGGAAGAACCGCTTTTCATACTCCTCCATGGGAATGGGCCTGCTGAACAGGAAGCCCTGGACCAGCTCCACGCCGCACCGCCGCAGAGCGTCGAGCTGGCGCTCCGTCTCAATGCCCTCGGCCACCAGCTGGATGCCCATCCGGCGGCAGACGTCCACAATGGACGCCACCACGGCCTGGGCCTTGGGATTGTCCTCCACGCCGTCCACCATGTCCTTGTTCAGCTTGAGCACGTCGAACTCCAAGGTGGAAAGCAGCCCGATATTGGCGCTTTCGGTGCCGAAGCCGTCGATGGACACGGCAAAGCCCGCCGCGCGCAGACGCTCCGCCGTCTCCCTGAGCTTGACGCCCTCCTGATCCTGCACGCTTCCGTCCAGCTCGATGCCCAGCTGCGACTTGTCCAGGCCGTATTTCTCACAGATATGCTCAAGCTTCTCCACAAAGAAGGGCTGGGACAGCGTGCAGCGGGAGAAGTTCACGGACACCGGGCCGCTCATCCTGCCGCCGTCCATCCACTCCCGGAGCTTGGCGCACACAAATTCAAACACGTAAAAGTCCAGCTGGCTGACCAGGTGCCGCTCCTCCAGCAGAGGCAGGAAGTTGCCGGGAAGAACCAGCGTATCCGGCCGGGGCCGGTAGCGGACCAGAGCCTCGGCGCCCTGGGGACACTGGTCGGCGGAGGACACCTTGGGCTGAAGATAGACCACGAACTGGTTATTGACAAGCTCCTCCTGCAAGACATCCGGGTCTCCCAGGCGGATCAGCTCATCGTTGATATGGCGGTAGCGGTTCGTGGCGGGGCGCTTCCGGTAAAATTCCTTTTTATCCTCGTACATCTCCGCGTCCGCGTCCGCGATGGTCCGCTGAATGGTGGACGCGTCCCCGCTCCACCGGGCGCCGATGGCCGCGTGGCAGAACTCGTCCTCCGCAAAGCGGCTCCGCAGCGTCCGGACCTTCTCTTCGAACGCGTCCCGGTCCGCTCCCGGCCAGATGATGACAAATTCATCCCCGCCGATGCGATAGAGGTCCGCCTGGTCGAACACCGCCCGCATGAGGTCCGCGCAGCGGGCCAGCACCCGGTCGCCCGCGGCGTGGCCCCGGCGGTCGTTGACGTCCTTCAGCCCGTTCACATCCAGATAGAGGATGCCCGCGCTCTCCCGCCCCGAAGCCAGCGCCTCCACATCGTGCATGTAACGGTTGCGGTTGTAAAACCGGGTGAGGGTATCGTGATAGCTCAGGCGGGAAAGCTCCTGCTCCGTCTGGTCCCGGTGCCAGGCCAGGGTGGTGAACCGGCTCAGGCCCATCAGCAGCGGCGCGACGTGGGCCATGCGCTCCCGGGGCGGGTTATCCACGCCCAAAAAGCCCGCGAGACGCCCGTTCAGATTCAGCGGCGCGGTCACAAGCCGCTGAATGCTTTGAGCGCTGAGGATCTCATATTCCGGAAGGTTGATCTCCCGCAGCGCCTCCACATTCTCGATCACCACGCACTCCTCCCGGGCGAAGATGGGCCGCCAGCGGTCCATCAGCGAGGAGGAAACCCCGTGGACCAGGTCCTTCTGGGCCTCCACGCCGGAAGCGCACCACTCATATTCCGTGAAGAGCTGCCCGTCCCGCTCCATGATGATATAGGTCCGCTCGGCGGACAGAAAGCTTCCAAGCTGGTCCAGCATCCGGTTGGCGGACTCTTCAAACGTGGCGTCCTGATACAGCGTCTGCACGCAGTCCAGCAGCATCTTCTCCACATCCAGCGCCCGCTGCAGCTCCTGCTTGCGCTGCTCGGCCTCGGTCATGTCGAAGGCCAGCTCCATCCGGGCGGGCCGTCCGTCCCACTCCATCATCCGGTCCTTGAGCAGATAATGGGCGCCGGTCAGGTCGTTGGTGTGTTCCCAGGTGTAGTTCTCGCCGGGCCGCAGCTCGCCGCTGTTGCAGAAGGGGCAGGGGCTGTCCCGCCCCTGGAGCACCTCATAGCACTTGCGGCCGGCGAAATCCCCCTCCACATGGAAGGTCCGCCGCCCCGTCTCGTTCAAAAACAGCAGCTCGTAGTTCTCCAGGTCGCTGATATAGATCAGCTCCGAGATGTCGTTCATGGGGCTTTGGAGGGCCTCCGTCATCCGGTCCAGATACTCCCGGCGGCGGCGGACCTCATCCGTCTCCGCCTGAAGCGCCTGACGGCCCTTGGCCTGGACGGCGCTGACCCACATCAGCGCGCCCGCCGCGGCCAAAAGCAGCGCGATCAGCAGCAAAAGGCCCGTTTCGATCTCCTGGACGTTGGAGGCGGTGGCGTTCTCCGCCGCATGGACCATGTCGTCGGCCAGGGCGAAGTAGTCCTCGCTCATGTCAAAGAGCGTATCCGCCGCCCCGCCGCCCCGCACCCGGAGGATCTCTTCCTTCATCTCGGCCCACGCGCCCTGCATCTCGTCCAGCAGCGCCTGGAAGGCCTGGCTGTCCAGCCGGTGCAGGCCGTAGCCGCCCTCGCCCGTTTGAAGCTCGGTCAAAAGGCCGTCCAGCATCTCCACCAGCTCGTCGTTGGGATGCCCGTTCAGCTCTTCCTTGACCAGCTTCTGGGTGGCGCCCCGGACGACGCCCGCATAGTTGATGACCCGGGCCTGATTTTGAATTTTGTGGATGGAGACGACCGAAAACAGCCCGCAGACCAACAGGGCCGCCGTCAAAAACAACGGGACGATCCGTTTGCTAATCATTCAGAACGCACCTCATTATATGATAAAGCCCCCGCGAAAAACGCCGCGGCTTCCGGCAAAAAAGAGCGGAGAATCCCGGCGCGCCTCTTTCCGCCGCGTCAAAATCCACCGATACAGCCGCTCTCCATTATACATCAAATTTTCTGAATATCCAGCGAACTGCTCATTTTTCCAGCAATTTATGCGTTTTTTCCGCACATGCGTCAGTCCGCGTTCTTTTTGCGCAGGTTCGGCCGCCCCGCACCCGTCATTTTACGTCCAGCCCGGCCCGGACGGCGATCAGCTCCGCCGTCACGGACACGGCGATCTCCTCCGGGGTCTCCGCGCCGATGGCAAGGCCGATGGGCGCGTGGAGCCGCGCGTACTCCTCCGCCGTGAAACCGGCGGCAAGCAAACGCTCCCGGCACAGGGCCAGCTTCCGCCGGGAGCCGATGCACCCCAGGTACTTCGCCCCGCTGCGCAGCACCTGCGCCAGCACCTCGTAGTCCGCCTGATGCCCGCGGGTCATGACCACCACGTAATCGTCCGCCGTCAAACGCACCTGGTCCCCGATGGCGGTGAACGCCCCGCAGAGCACCCGCTCCGCCGTGGGGAACCGGAGGGGGTCCGCAAATTCCGGCCGGTCGTCGAACACCACCGTCCGAAAGCCCACCGGGGCCAGGGCCCGGGCCAGAGCCTGGGACACATGCCCGCCGCCGAAGAGATAGACCTTCCCCGCCCGCACAGCGGGCAGGGCGAACCAGCCGTCCCGGTACACGGCGCGGCTCTCCAAAAGGCCCTCCGGCAAAGCGGACGACAGATGCCGCGCCCCGGTCCGGGCCGCCGTGCCCATGTCCGTGACGGTCCCGCTCTCGATCCGCCGGACCAGCCAGACGTCCTTGTCCCGGCCGCCGGCCTCCATCAGCTCCCGCAGCACCGCCGCGGCGCGGGCGTCCCCGGCGGGCAGGAACTGGAACTGCAGCGTCACGTCTCCGCCGCACACCATGCCCAGGCTGGCCGCGTCCCCCTGCCGGAAGCGGAAGCGGCGCAGGGCGTCCCCTCCGGTCTTCAGCAGCTCCGCCGCCAGGGCCTGGGCCTCATACTCCACGTTTCCGCCGCCGATGGTCCCTGCGGCGCGGCCGTCCCAAAACACCGCCATCAGCGCCCCTGCGCCCCGGGGCGTGGATCCGCCGCTCTCCGCCACGCTCACCAGCTCCACCGGTTCCCCGGACTCCAGCGCGTGGACGATCCGTCTCCAAAATTCCCGCATCTCAGCCGATCCCTCCCCGCACGGCGCCCAAAACCAGCACCGCCACCGTCACGCCGCAGAACCCATACTTCGCCAGCGGGTAGAACCAGCCCCCCAGGGGCTTTTGCCGGGAGAGGTTCACCTGCTCCAAACAGCCGTCCTTTCCATATACCCAGAAGAAAAACACCCCCGCCAGCAGCGCCCCGATGGGGCAGGCGTAGATGGAGCACACGTCCATCCAGCCGGACACGATCCCCTGGATACAAAGGCCCACGCCCAGGCCCGCCGCGCCCACGACGCCCACGGCGGCGGTCCGGCCCAGGCCCAGCTTTTCCTGCAAGGTGGCCGTGGGGGCCTCGAACAGGTTGATGAGGGAGCTGAGGCCCGCAAACAGCGCCGCCACGAAAAACACCGCCATGATCACCCCGCCGCCGGGCATGGACTTGAAGAGGTTGGGCAGGAAGATGAACATCAGGCCCGGGCCGCTTTTATCCAGCGTCTCCCCTGCGGTGGCCATGGCGGGGATGATCACCACGGCGGCCAGCAGGGCGGCCATGGTGTCGAACACCGCCACGGTCCGGGCGGAGGCGGGCACGTCCTCGCCCTTGGAGAGGTAGGACCCGTAGACCAGCGTGCCGTTCCCGGCGATGGAGAGGGAGAAAAACGCCTGACCCAGGGCGTAGACCCACACCAGGGGGTCCTTGAGTCCCGCGGGCTTTAAAACGAAGAGATAGCGGTAGCCCTCCGCCGCGCCCGGCAGAGTGGCGATGTACACGGCCAGGCCCAGGAACATCAAAAAAAACAGGGGCATCATGACCTTGTTGGCCTTTTCGATGCCGCCGCCCACGCCCAGGGCCATGATGACCAGGGTGACGAGCATGGCCAGCACCTGCCAGAGCGTGTTGCCCCAGGGGGCGGCCGCCGCGCCGAAGAAGGCGTCGAATCCGGCCACGCCCTCGTTGGCCAGCACGGTCCCGGTGAAGGACCCCACCATGTATTTCAAGATCCAGCCCACCACCACGGAATATCCGATGGCAAGGGCCAGGGACCCCAGCACCGGGATGCAGCCCAGGGCCTCGCCCCAGGCCCGCTTTCCCGTGCGCCGCTCCGCCGCCGCGCCGAAGGCGGCGATGGGTCCGCCCGCGGCGGCCCGGCCGAAGGCCATCTCGCCGATGACGCCGGTGGAGGCGATGAGCACCACGAACAGCAGGTAGGGGATCAAGAAGGTGGCGCCGCCGTACTGGGACATCCGGGCGGGAAACAGCCAGATGTTGCCCATGCCCACGGCGGAGCCCACGCAGGCCAGCTTAAAGCCCCACCGGGACCGAAAACCGTCCCTGGTCTGGTGTTGGTTCGACATATCCGATTCTCTCCTATCTCCGGCGGCGGACCGCCGGACCTCATGATGGGTCCAGTGTACCATATATTCGATCCGGGGCAAAGCCCCCAAAAAAGCGGGCGGCCCCAAGCCGCCCGTCCTCCCGGTGATCTTGCGCTCAGCCGCGCCCGGCTCCCCGCTCCCTGCGGACCATGATCCGCTCGCCGTGGCCGTCCCGAAACGGCGTTTTGCGAAAGCCCAGGGACCTATAGAGCTTGATCGCCCCGAGATTCTCCTCATGGACCGACAAAAAGAGCCTTTTGCAGCGGTAGCTCCCGCTCAGCCTGGGGATCAGCAGCTCCAGCGCCTTCCGTCCGTACCCCTTGCCCTGGGACCGCCCGTCGATCAAAAAGCGGTCCAGCCACACCTGGGAAAAGGGCCCCCAGGTCTGCCGCCCGTGCATGGCGAACCCCACCAGGCGCCCTGCGGCATAAATGCCGTCGATGTTCCAGGAAATGCCGTAGGCGTTCTTCTCCGCGTCCGCCAGACACGCCGCCGGGGATTCGATGAAGCCCTCCTGGCCCTCCCGGACCGCCAGCGCCGTGATCTGCCGGCGCGCCGCCCCGCACAGCGGCGCAAGCGTAATCTCCTCGTCTTTTTCTTCCATCGCCCTCTCCAGTCGTTTCGCATTTCATCAAAAATACCGCCGCGCCCGCTTCCCGCCGCGAAGATACCCTTTCCCGAATCTCTCCGCGCGCCGGAGCGCGCTTTGGCGCAGGGACGCAGACGCAGAGGAACGCGGCGTCCGATATCCGAAGGACCCGGCAGGCCGCAGGCGCTTTTCCCCATCGGGGCAGGCCGGGCGGCCCGCCTCACCGCCGTCCCGTCCGGCCGGAACAGCTGAGAGCGCGCCGGGAAAGAGGGTGGAAAAACGATCGCGGGGCCTTCCCAGTTCTCCGGTCCACGCCCTAATCCGCCCGGACCGCCCAGCGCATTTTGGCGGAGCGGGCCCGGGGATTTTGAAAGCACTCCTCCGCCGAGGGGCGGATCACGTCCCCGCAGATCTCCCGGTAAAGGCCGTCCCGGTAAAACTGCTTGAAGGAGTTTTTCACCATGCGGTCCTCCCCGGAATGGAAGGTGAGGATGGCCGCCCGGCCGCCGGGCGCCAGCACGCCGGGCAGCTTCTCCAAAAAGGCGTACAGCGCCTCATATTCGTGGTTCACGTCGATGCGCAGCGCCTGAAAGGTCCGCTGGCACGATTTTTTGACGGCCTCCTTCCGCTCCGCCGGAGGCAGAAAGGCCAGCGCCTCTTCCACGACCTGTCGGAGCTGGGTCGTCCGCGTGATGGGTCCTCCCCCGCGCCGCCGCTTCAGCACGGCGGCGGCGATCTCCGGCGCATAGGGCTCGTCCGCGTTCTCCGCCAGCATCCCCTCCAGCTCGTCCCTTCCCAGCTCCGCCAGCCGCTCCGCCGCGCTGACGCCCGTTTCGGGGTTCATGCGCAGATCCAGGGGGCCGTCCGCCTTATAGGAGAAGCCCCGGCCGGGATCGTCGATCTGCATGGAGGAGACGCCCAGGTCCGCCAGCACAAAGTCGAACTTCCCCGCCTCCGCGGCCACCCGGTCCACATCCGCGAAGTTTTGCAGGCGCACCGTCAAAATCTCCGGGCCGAAGCCCAGCCGCGCCAGTCTTTCCCTGGTCTTTTCAGATTCGATGGGGTCCACGTCCAGGGCGTAGAGGCGCCCCCGGCCCTTAAGGCGGTCCAGCATCTCCCGGGTGTGACCGCCATAGCCCAGGGTGGCGTCCAGCCCCCGCTGTCCGGGCCGGATCTGCAAAAAGTCCAGGATCTCCCTGACGCAGATGGAGATGTGCATCCCCGCGGGGGTGTTGCCGCTTTTGATCACTTTCTCCACGGTCTCTCCATACCGCTCCGGGTCCAGCTCCTTGTATTTCTCTTGGAAGGATCTGGGATGCGTCCCGCTGTAGCGGACCCGGCGCTTGTGCGGCGTTTCGTTGTTGTCCATGATTCGTTCCCCTTCATCCATCTTCTTTTCCTATACGCTATACGCGCGCTGTAACTTTTCACAAGCGGGACATAGTACCGCCCATGTCCTGAAACAACAACGGTATTACGCCGAAGCAGATGCCGATTCAAAGAAAAAGTTCCTGAGATTTTAACCGGTCCTCTATAAATATTTCTTGAACGCCTTTTTCATCTTCATCGCGGCATTCATTGCCCAGTCAAACTGCTCCGGCCATTTATCCTTATTGTCAAAATCCGCATCGTGCGTCAGAAGGATCCTGCTTGCCTTCTTATCCGGCAGTTCTCTCCAATCCAGCGCCGTTCCCATATCCGCTTCGATCTCCGCTTTGTGAGAAAAGAATTTCTGATAAAGCTCCTTATCGTCCGTAATATACCATTCCACGGCGATATTGTTATCCTTCCTGACTTGCAGCAAACTGATATGGCAGGCGGACGAGCCGACGCTTAAGGTCATCCAATGGTCCGTGCTGGCTTTTCTTCTGTTAAAAGCCCTGGCGAACGCGGCATTTCTAAAAGCATATTCATTAAAGGCAACCCAGTAATCATATCTCGCCTGCAGCGTAGGGGAACTGCTTGTCTGACGCTTTATTTCCTTTGTCCAGTCATTCGGCTTCTCAATCACCTCAAATTTTACGGCGATATTTGAATCGCCGATTTGATACAGCTTGATCTCCAAAAGAAAAAATGCGATATTTTCATCCGTATGATTGTTCAGCCATTCGATTGCCGCCCGGTGTTCTTCACGGGCACGCTTTACCACCCAGATCACAATATCCGCCGCTTTTCCCGACGCATATGTGATCAGCTTGCCCAAGTGGTCATGGTTCGTATCTTCCAGTTGATTCTCAATAATAATCTTCCGGTCGGTCCCGGTTTCAGTCGCATAAATATCCACATTAAAATCACCGACGCTCGCCTCGGTCTCATCCACGGTGATCTCCAAGCCTACCGCATCTGACAACAGCGTGAGATTATCCTCTTCCGCAAGCCACGGTGTAAAATCCAGCGCCTCATGAGGCCATACCCTTCTCAGGTCTTTTATCTCTTTGAGCTGCCCCAGATTGATCACGCTCAATCCCCCCTATTCGATATCGGCCTTGTATACACGGCCGCTTTCAGTGATCCTGCCCTTCCGCCGCCAGCTTTACCACGCTCTCCACATGCCGCGTGCCGGGGAACATGTCCACCGCCGCGGCCCGGACGGCCCGGTAGCCAAGGCCCGCGAACAGCTTCACGTCCCGGCCCAGGGTGGCGGGATCGCAGGAGACGTACACCACCCGACGCGGCCCCATCTCCGCGATGGAGGCGATCACCTCCGGGGCGAGGCCCTTCCGGGGCGGGTCCACGGTGATCACGTCCGGGCGCAGGCCGTCCTGCTTCAGCTTTTCCGCCACCTCCGCCGCGTCGCCGCAGAAAAATTCCGCATTTTGGACGCCGTTTCGCCGCGCGTTCTCCTCCGCGTCCCGGATGGCGGCTGGCACGATCTCCGCCCCCAGGACCCGTTTGGCCTTCGCCGCCATGCACAGCGTGATGGTGCCCGCGCCGCAGTAGAGGTCCAGCACCGTCTCCTCCCCGGTCAGCTCCGCAAACTCCAGGGCCTTGCCGTAGAGGACCTCCGCCTGGTCCCGGTTCACCTGGTAAAACGACGGGACGGACAGCTTGAACTGCAGCCCGCAAAGCTCGTCCATCAAATAGTCCCGGCCCCAGAGGGTCCGGTACATCTCCCCCAGGACCACGTTGCCCCGGCGGGTGTTGGTGTTCAGCAAAACGCCCAGGGTCCCGGGCGCGGCCTCCAGGACCATGGCGGCAAGCTCCGGCTCCCGGGGGACCCTGCGGCCGTTCGCCACCACGCAGCAAAGGCTCTCGCCCCTGCGGTTCACCCGGACGTAGATATGCCGCACCAGGCCCTTGCCGGTGGTCTCGTCATAGGCGCTGACGCGGTACCGGCGCATCCACGCGCCCACGGCCAGGGCGGTCCGGTCCGACGCCTCCGGCTGGATGAGACAGCGCTCCACAGGCACCACCCGGTGGGTCCGGGCCTGGAAAAAGCCGATGGCGCCGTCCGGCCCCACGGGGTACTGGCTCTTATTGCGGTAGTGCAAGGGATCCCCGGCTCCCACGATCTCCTCCACCTGGAGGTCCGTGCCGCCGATGCGCGCCAGGGCGTCCTGCACCCGCTGGCGCTTGGCCCACAGCTCCTCGGCGTAGGTCAGGTGCTGGAAATCGCACCCGCCGCAGCGGCCGAAATAGGGGCATTTCGGCTCCGACCGCCGGGGAGACGGCGCGTGGACGCGGACGATCTCCCCCGCCGCCGCGTTCTTCATGACCCGGGTGACGCGCAGATCCACCGTCTCCCCCCGGACCGCGCCGGGGACGAACACCACGGCCCCGTCCAGCCGGACGACGCCCAGGCCCTCGCTGGAGTAGCCCCCCACCTCTCCGGTGTAGATCCGGTCAAGCTGTAATCTTTCCATACATACGTCCTTTTCGGTTTGATAGCGCCCCGGAAAAGGGGCAGGCGGCCCCGCCGCCGGCGGAGCCGCCTGCCCGGAGCATCATGCCTCCCACTTCTCCAGCAGGGCGCGAAGCTGGTCCGCGAAGGTGGCCAGGGACTTGTTGTCCCGGCCCTTGGAACGCTTGATGGCCTCGGACAGCATGCTCCCCACGGACACCAGCCGCTCGTAAGCGGGCGTGGCCTTGGGCTGGCCGTCGAAGGACTTGACCTTCCGCACGGGCAGGTATCCCGGCTCCAGCTGGACGTTGGCCGCCAGGTCGTAGACCTCGGTGTACTGGGGCGCGTGGGCCTCGAAGCCCATGCCGTTCAGCGTCTGGGCGAAGAAGGGCGCCACCTCCCGGTCCCCGTGGACCACAAAGACATGCTGGGGCTTCGGGTCCTGGAAATCTTCGATCCACTTGAGGAGATGATCCCGGTCCGCGTGGGAGGAAAGGCCCTGGAAGTTCCGGATCTGCGCCCGGACGGCGATCTCCTCGCCGAACATCTTGACGCTCTCGGCCCCCTCCAGCAGGTGGCGGCCCAGGGTGCCCTCCCCCTGATAACCCACGAACACCACGGTACACTCCGGCCGCCAGAGGTTGTGCTTCAAATGGTGGCGGATACGGCCCGCGTCGCACATGCCGGAGGCGGAGATGATGACCTTGGGCGTGGGGTCCTCGTTGAGGGCCTTGGACTCCTCGCTGGTCTCCGTCATGCGCAGGTTCGTGAAGTTGAACATGTGGGTGCCGTCCTTCACCAGCTTCATGGCGTCGTCGTCCAGATAGCCCCGAAGGTCCCCGGCGAAGATGGTGGTGGCCCGCTTGGCCAGGGGGGAGTCGATATACACCGCGAAGTCCGGGTTGGACTTCACCAGCCTGGCGTCCTTGATCTCCCGGATGAAATACAACAGCTCCTGGGTGCGGCCCACGGCGAAGGAGGGGATGATGACGTTGCCGCCCTTGGCCATGGTCTCGTCGATGATCTGCGCCAGATCGTCCGTATAGCTCCAGACCTCGGCGTGGTTCCGGTCGCCGTAGGTGGATTCCATCACCACATAGTCCGCCCCCTGGAAATGGACCGGATCCCGGATGATGGGCTGGTTGATGTTGCCCAGGTCGCCGGAGAAAACGATGCTCTTTTTCACGCCGTTTTCCGTCAGGTCCAGGGCCACGCAGGAGGAGCCGAGGAGGTGCCCCGCGTCCACAAATTCCACCTCCACGCCCTCGCACAGCTCCACGGTCTGGCCGTATTCGCAGGTGGTCATGTACTCCTTCACCCGCTGGGCGTCCTCAATGGTGTAAAGGGGCTCCACCTTCGGCGCGCCGGACCGGGCGCCCTTGCGGTTCTTCCACTCCGCGTCGGACTCCTGGATGTGGGCGGAGTCCAGCAGCATGATGTCCAGCAGCTCGGCGGTGAGCCGGGTGGTGAGGATGCGGCCCCGGAACCCCTGCTTGATCAGCATGGGAATGCGGCCGGAGTGGTCGATATGGGCGTGGGTCACCAGCAGAAAGTCGATGCTCCCCGCCGCAAAGGGGAACTCGGCGTTGGAGACCTCGTCCCGTCCCTGCTGCAAGCCGCAGTCCACCATGATGCGCTTGCCGTTTACCTCCAGGCAGTGACAGCTGCCGGTCACGCATTGATCGGCGCCGAAAAAGCTGAGCTTCATAGGGGGTCCTCCTTGTCAAATTGTTTTCCAAAACAGGGTCTGTTCCGTTTGATTGTACCACGCCGCGCAAAAAAGCACAATCAGCGTTTTGGGGAAAGCGCCGCCCTCCGCCGCAGCGGACGGCGGGGCGCTCTCCAGCGATCTTTCCGGGTTTTCCCCGTCCCGGAGCCCTGTTTTGAAAGAATATATGAACTTTTTTACAAATGTACGTTTTTTCTTTGCATTCCACGGGTAATTGTGGTATGCTACTTTTGCTTTTTTGTGGGCCCGCCCACTTATTTAATAAAGAGAGCTGTCCCCCGGGACGGCTCGGCCGCCGGAACGTCCGGGCATTGGAAAGGAAGTACGAGTATATGGGTCTGATGAAGAAACTGTTTGGGGATTACAGCTCCCGGGAGCTGAAGTCCATTTATCCCACCGTGGATAAGATCGAAGCCCTGGCCGACGAATACAAGGCCATGAGCGACGAGGCGCTGAAGGCCAAGACCGCGGAGTTCAAGGAGCGCCTCGCAAACGGCGAGACGCTGGACGACCTCCTTCCGGAGGCCTTTGCCACCGTCCGGGAGGCCGCGGACCGG
>JAEXWS010000006.1 GCA_023406225.1 Bacillota bacterium
TTTGCCGCCGCCGTGCGGTCGCTTCTGGCGGACAAAATACGGGCCTATGCGGAAAAGGGACAAAACCGGGTCCTGCGGGTGATGATCCTGGGCATCCCCAACGTGGGAAAATCCACCTTTATCAATAAGGTGGCGGGCCGCAAGACCGCAAAGACCGAGGACCGCCCGGGCGTCACCCGGGCCAAGCAGTGGGTGCCCATCGATCGGGGGCTGGAACTGCTGGACACGCCCGGCATCCTCTGGCCCAAGTTTGAGGACCAGAGCGTGGGGCTGAACCTGGCCTTCACCGGCGCGGTGAAGGACGAGATATTGGACGTGGAGACGCTGGCCTGCCATTTGACGGCCTACCTGGCCCAGCGGTATCCCGGCGCGCTTTTGAACGGCTATAAGCTGGCCGCCCTGCCGGAGCGGGAAGAGGAGAACGACGTGGCCTGGGGCTACCGTCTGCTGGAGGCGGCGGGGCGCAGGCGGGGCTTTTTGATCTCCGGCGGCGAGGTGGACACGGAGCGGATGGCGAAGATCCTGCTGGACGAGTTCCGGGGCGGCAAGCTTGGCCGTTTTACCCTGGAACTGCCCGAGGACTTGAGAGGAAACGGGACATGATTGCCCGGCCCGCGGAAACGGGACTTCCCGCCTTCGTCTGCCGGAGCTGCCGAAAAATTATGGTGGGGTATTCACATGGACCTTTGGACTTATGAGCGGGAGGCCTGGGCGCGGGGCGCGCAGACCGTCTGCGGCGTGGACGAGGCGGGCGCCGGACCCCTGGCGGGGCCGGTGTACGCCGCCGCCGTCATTCTGCCCCGGGAGCTGGACATCCCCGGCCTCAACGACTCCAAGAAGCTGACGGAGAAAAAGCGGGAGGCCCTCTTCGGCCTCATCACCGCCCAGGCGGAGGCCTACGGCATCGCCCGGGTGGAGGCGGGGGAGATCGATGAGAAGGATATTTTGAACGCTAGGACGCGGGCCATGCAGCGGGCCATCGACGGCCTGTCCCGCCTGCCGGACCTGGCGCTGATCGACGGCAACCGGGACCACGGCAGCCGGTATGCCGTCAAAACGCCCCACGCGGCCATCGTGGGCGGCGACGGCAAAAGCGCCTCCATCGCGGCGGCGTCCATCCTGGCCAAGGTCAGCCGGGACCGCTATGTCTCCACGGAGCTGGACGCGCAATATCCCCGGTATGGATTCGCCAAACACAAGGGCTACGGCACGAAGCTCCACTATGAGATGCTGGACGCCTGGGGCCCGTGCCCTGCCCACCGGATGACCTTTTTGAAAAAATGGGAGCGGAGAAAGCCATGAGTGCGAAAGCCGCCGGCGACCGGGGCGAGGCGGAGGCCGCCCGGTATCTGCGGAAAAAGGGATACACCCTCCTGGCCAGCCAGTGGCGCTGCCGGTTCGGGGAACTGGACCTGGTGGCCCGGGACAGACGGGGGACCCTCTGCTTTGTGGAGGTGAAGCTCCGCAGCGGCACCGCCCACGGCCTGCCCAGGGAATTTGTGGACCGGCGCAAGCAGGAGCGGCTGCGCAAGACGGCCGCCGCCTATCTCAGCGTCCACGGCCTGGACGCGCCCGCCCGGTTCGATGTGGCGGAGGTCTACGAGGAAAACGGCGCGCTCCGGTTGGAATACCTGGAAAATGCATTTACATAACACATCAAACTCCTGGAAAGCGAGGAAGGATATATGAAGTATTACAGCACACGGGACAAAGCCCTGCGGTACGACTCCGCCGAGGCCATCAAGATGGGACTGAGCCGGGACGGCGGGCTGCTGACGCCCTGCGAGATCCCCAAAATCGACCGGGCCTTTTTGGAGAGCCTGGTGGGCGAGCGGTATCAGACCAGGGCGGCCCGGGTCATGGGACTGTACCTCACGGACTACACGGCGGAGGAGCTGACCGCCTTTGCTGAGAACGCCTACGGTCCCGAAAAGTACGATACCGCCGCGGTGGCTCCCGTCCGCACGGTGAATGAAACGACCCACTGCCTGGAGCTGTGGCACGGTCCCACGTCCGCATTCAAGGACATGGCGCTCCAGATGCTGCCCCAGCTTCTCTCCGCCGCCCTGGGCAAGACCGGGGAGGACAAGACCGTGTGCATCCTGGTGGCCACCTCCGGCGACACGGGAAAGGCCGCCATGGAGGGTTTCGCGGACGTGCCCCAGACGAAGATCATGGTATTTTACCCCAAGGACGGCGTCTCCGCCATCCAGGAGGCCCAGATGGTCACCCAGGCGGGGGCCAACGTGGAGGTGTGCTCCGTGGTGGGCAATTTTGACGACGCCCAGGCGGGCGTGAAGCGCATCTTCTCCGACGGGGCCATCCGGGCCGAATTGGCAAACCGGGGCTACTTCCTCTCCTCCGCCAACTCCATCAACTGGGGCCGCATCCTGCCCCAGGTGGTCTACTACATCTCCGCCTACTGCGATCTGGTCCGGGACGGGAAGCTGGCCATGGGGGACAAGGTGAATTTCTGCGTCCCCACCGGCAACTTCGGCGATATTCTGGCGGCTTATTACGCCAAGCGCATGGGCCTGCCCGTGGGCAGGCTGGTCTGCGCATCCAACTGCAACGACGTGCTGACGGATTTCCTGCGGACCGGCGTGTATGACCGCAACCGTCCCTTCCACACCACCATGAGCCCCTCCATGGATATTCTGATCTCCTCCAATCTGGAGCGATTGCTCTTCGACCTGGCGGGGGAGAACGATGAAGAGGTCCGGGGCTATATGGAGGCCCTGGCGAAGGACGGCCGGTATGAAGTCTCCGCCGCCATCAAGGCCGCCCTGGCGGACCAGTTCTGGGGCGGCTGCTGCGGCGAGGCGGAGACCTCCGCCGCCATCGCGGCCTATTTCAAGGAGTACGGCTACCTGATCGACACCCATACCGCCGTGGCGGCGGGGGTCATGGAACAGTACCGCGCCGCCTCCGGGGACAAAACGCCCACGGTGTTCGTCTCCACCGCCTCGCCCTATAAATTCTGCGACAGCGTCCTTGCCGCCGTGGGGGAGACCCCGGCTGGGGACGGCGTGGAACTGCTGGAGCAATTGCACGCCGTGTCCGGCGTGGCGGTGCCCCGGCGTTTGGCGGAGCTGAAGGGGAAGGAGCGGCGGTTCGATCTGAGCTGCGAGAAGCCGGGCATGGACAAGGTGGTTCTGGACTTTTTGAGATAATATGCCATGAAGATGCGGAATCGGGACCATTTTTTACTGGAGACCAGGCGGGACCCCATGCTGGTGCTGGGGACCCTCCGGGCGCATACCGCCACCCGCCGTCCCGGCGGAGGCCGGGACCCGGAGATCTGCTTCATGGGCGATATCCCGTATGGCGCAAGCGCGTTTGAACTCCGGCCGGTCTGCCATGGCCGCAATGCCTGGCTGCCCATTTGGACCTGCACCCTCTCCGGAGACGCCTGCGGCTCCGTGCTGGAGGTCCGGGCCGGGTGCCATTGGTTCACACGGGGCTTCATGACGGTGTGGTTTGGGTTTTTGCTGGCCGCGGCAGGGATGCTGACGGCCTCTCTCGCGGAGGAACTTCCGTTCGGCTGGCTGTGGCTGGCGGCGGCGCCGCTGGCGCTTTTGCCCACGCTGCCCTTCTGGGCGTTCGGGCTGCTCCTGTCCCGCTTCGCCTTCTGGGTCCCACAAAGCAGGGCCAAGGCCAGCCTCTGCCGTCTGCTGGAGGGAAGCGCCACGGAAACATGATGAAAAGGAGGGGCGCATATGGCCCTGTACGCGATCGGGGACCTGCACCTCTCCCTGACGGCAAACAAGTCCATGGAGGTTTTCGGGCCTGCCTGGGAAAATTATGTGGGCAGGATAGAGGCGTCTCTGGGGGCGCTGACCGCCGGCGATGTGCTGGTGCTGGCGGGAGACACCTCCTGGGGCATCGACATGGCGGAGGCGGAGGCGGATTTCCGCTTTTTGGACCGCTTTCCCTGCAAAAAGCTCCTGGTGAAGGGGAATCACGACTACTGGTGGTCCACGGTGTCCAAAATGAGCGCCTTTTTTGCGGAAAAGGGCTTCGCTACCTTTGATTTTCTCCACAACAACTGCCATCTGTACCGGGATCACGCCATTTGCGGCACCCGGGGGTGGTTTATGGAGGAGGACGCCCACAACGTCAAGGTGCTGAACCGGGAGCTGGGGCGGCTGGAGGCGTCGCTGAAAGCGGCGGAGGGGCGGCCCATCTGGTGCTTTCTCCACTATCCGCCGCTGTATCAGGGCTACGAGTGCCGGGAGGTGCTGGACATTCTGGCCCGTTACGACGTGGAAGCGTGCTGTTACGGCCATCTTCACGGCCCGGTGATCCGCCGCCGGATCGAGGGGGAGCGGGGGAAAACGGCCTTTTCCCTCATCTCCGCCGACTATTTGGGCTTTATCCCAAAAAAAATTTGCGATTAATGCAAAAAAAGCTGGCAATTCCAAGAGTTTTCTGTTAAAATATCTATTCGCAACGGCTTTCAGCCGGTGATGAACGGAGGAGTAAACGAAATGAGTGTAAAAAGCTGCGAGAAAGTTGAAAAAAGTCAGGTCGCACTGACCATCGAGGTCGGCGCGGCGGAGTTTGAGGCTGCCCTCGAGAAGGCATATCTGAAGATGCGCAAGAAGATCAATGTGCCTGGCTTCCGGCCCGGCAAGGCCCCCCGCAAGATCATTGAGGGCATGTACGGCGCAGAGGTGTTTTTCGAGGAGGCCATTAATATCGCGTTCCCCGACGCCTATGAGGCCGCGGTGAAGGAGCAGGACCTGCGCGTGGTGGGCTATCCCTCCGTGGAGCTGGTGGAGGAGTGCACGAAGAACGGCTTCACCTTCAAGGCCACCGCTCCCGTGTATCCCGAAGTGACGCTGGGCCAGTACAAGGGCCTCTCCGCCCCCAAGGACGAGGTGAAGGTGTCCGCCGCCGATGTGGATGAGCGCCTCAAGGAGCTGACCGACCGCAACACCCGCCTGGTGTCCGTGGAACGTGAGGCCAAGGAGGGCGATACCGCCGTCATCGACTTTGAAGGCTTCCTGGACGGAAAGCCCTTTGAGGGCGGCAAGGGCGAGAACCACAGCCTGGAGCTGGGTTCCCACAGCTTTGTTCCCGGCTTTGAAGAGCAGATCGTGGGCATGAAGAGCGGCGAGGAGAAGGATATCGACATCACCTTCCCCGAGGATTACCACGCGGACCTGGCCGGCAAGGCCGTGGTCTTCAAGGTGAAGGTCCACGAGGTCAAGGAGAAGGAAGTTCCCGAGCTGGACGACGAGTTTGCCAAGGACGTCAGCGAGTTCGACACGCTGAAGGATCTGAAGGCGGACCTCAAGAAGAAGATCGCCGAGGAGCGCCAGCAGGCCGCCGACCGCGCCTTTGAGGACACCCTCATGGAGCAGGTGGGCGCGGGCATCACCGCTGAGATCCCCGACGCCATGGTGGAGAACCAGGCCCGCCAGTTCCTGGACAACTTCAAGATGCAGATCGCCCAACAGGGCATTCCCTATGAGCAGTACATGCAGATGACCGGCATGGACGAGGCCAAGCTCCTGGCCGACGCCAAAGAGCCCGCCGAGCGGCAGGTCCGCCTGGATCTGGCTCTGGCCGCCATCATCAAGGAGGAGAAGCTGGAAGCCTCCGACGAGGACGTGGAGGCCGAGTTCCAGAAGATGGCCGACCAGTACGGCATGGACCTGGAGACCGTGAAGAAGTACCTCCAGGCCGACCAGATCCGGGATCAGCTCGTCACCCGGAAGGCAGTGGCCGTCGTGGTGGACAGCGCCACCGCCGAGAAGCCGGAGAAGAAGGCCGCCAAGAAGCCCGCCAAGAAGGCGGAGGACGGCGAGGCCGCTGAGGAGAAGAAGCCCGCCAAAAAGGCCGCCAAGAAGGCCGAGGACGGTGAGGCCGCCGAGGAGAAGAAGCCCGCCAAAAAAACCGCGAAAAAGGCCGCTGAGAAAAAAGCGGACGAAGAGGGCGCTGAATCCAAATAATTCCGGGCATACTGTTTACCGTGTCCGGGCGGCGTCCCGGCCGGCGGCATGCCGATCCTGCATGATCTGACAGATTCCCGCATGGCGCCTGGTGTACGATGGGCGCGTGCGCGGCATTGGCGCCGGCTGCCTCCTGTGGGGCGAGGCGCTTTTGCCATACTTGCCCCGGGCGGGGCGGGAACGCATCGGGTTTGGGAGGACACGATCTGTCACGCCGCAATGCGCGGCGAATCAAGGAGGTTATACCAAATGAGCTTAGTCCCTTACGTAGTCGAGCAGACGAACCGCGGAGAGCGGTCCTATGACATCTTCTCCCGTCTGCTGAACGACCGCATCGTCTTTTTGGGCGAGGAGGTCAACGCCACCACCGCCAGTCTGGTGGTCGCCCAGCTGCTGTACCTGGAGGCCCAGGACCCCGACAAGGACATCCAGCTTTATATCAACAGCCCCGGCGGCTCCGTCACCGACGGCATGGCCATTTATGACACCATGCAGTATGTCAAGTGCGACGTGTCCACCATCTGCGTGGGCATGGCGGCCAGCATGGGCGCGTTTCTGCTGTCCTCCGGCGCCAAGGGCAAGCGGTTCGCCCTGCCCAACGCGGAGATCATGATCCACCAGCCTTCCGCCGGGACCCAGGGCCAGATCACCGATATGGCCATCCATCTCAAGCGCCTGGAGATCATCAAGAAGCGCATGAACCGCATCCTGGCTGAGAATACCGGCCGCTCCATCGAAGAGGTCACCGACGCCTGCGAGCGCGACAACTTCATGAGCGCCGAGGAGGCCCGGGAATTCGGCCTGATCGACAAGATCATTACCAGCAAGAAGTAAGAAACCGAGGTAACACCATGAACGACGACGGCAAAAAGACACTCCGATGTTCCTTCTGCGGCAAGCACGAGCAGCAGGTCCACCGGATGATCCAAGGCCCCGGCGTGCGCATTTGCGACGAATGCGTCCAACTGTGCATGAGCATTTTGAACGACGGGTTCGACGATCCCTCCGGCGATACGCTGGAGGACGTGCCCGATCAGCTCCCCACGCCCCGGGAGATCAAGGACGTGCTGGATCAGTACGTCATCGGCCAGGACGAGGCGAAAGTCGCCTTGTCCGTGGCGGTATACAACCACTATAAGCGCATCTTCTTCGGCGGCGATGAGGACGTGGAGCTTCAAAAGAGCAACATTCTGATGCTGGGTCCCACCGGCTCCGGAAAAACGCTCTTCGCACAGACGCTGGCCCGCATCCTGAAGGTGCCTTTTGCCATCGCCGACGCCACGACCCTCACGGAGGCCGGCTATGTGGGCGACGACGTGGAGAATATCCTCCTGCGTCTGCTCCAGGCCGCGGACTTCGATGTGGAGCGGGCGGAGCACGGCATCATTTACGTGGATGAGATCGACAAGATCGCCCGGAAGAGCGAAAACACCTCCATCACCCGGGATGTGTCCGGCGAGGGGGTGCAGCAGGCGCTTTTGAAGATCGTGGAGGGCACGGTGGCCAACGTGCCGCCCCAGGGAGGGCGGAAACACCCCCACCAGGAATTCATCCAGGTGAACACCAAAAATATCCTCTTTATCTGCGGCGGCGCCTTCGACGGCCTGGACAAGATCATCGAACAGCGTCTGGACCAGAAGAGCATCGGCTTTGGCGCCAACATCCAGGGGAAGAAGGAAAAGGACGTGAGCAGGATATTGCATCAGGTCCAGCCGCACGACATCCTGAAGTTCGGCATCATTCCCGAGCTGGTGGGCCGCCTGCCGGTCATCGCGCCTCTGAACGCCCTGCGGCGGGAGGATCTGGTGCGTATCCTGACCGAGCCGAAAAACGCCCTGGTGAAGCAGTATAAAAAGCTGCTGGAGTACGACGACGTGGAGCTGGACTTCACCCAGGAGGCTCTGGAGGCCATCGCGGACAAGGCCATCGAGCGCAGCATCGGCGCCCGGGGCCTGCGGGCCGTGATGGAGGGGATGCTGACCCAGCTCATGTACGACATTCCCTCGGACCCCACGGTGTCCAAGGTGATCCTCACCAAGGACTGCGTGGAGGGGAAGGGGGAGCCGGAGCTGACCCGGGACCCCGACAAGATCAGCTATTCTGTGAAACTGAACACCGGCAAGGGAGAGAAGCCGGTCTCCGGCTCTCCGACCCCCGCGTCGGCGTCTTAACAGGCGGGAAAAGGGGACGCTGGTTCAGCGCCCCCTTTTCTGTTTTTCCCAAGAAAGGAACATCCGTATGGAACTGACGACTTGGAATATCCCCGTCCTGGCCCTCCGGGGCCTGGCGGTTTTTCCGCATATGAATCTGACCTTTGACGTGGAGCGGCGCATTTCCATCGCGGCGCTGGAGCGGGCCATGGAGAGCGACCAGGAGATCTTTCTGGTCGCCCAGCGGGAGATCGGCGTCACCGCGCCGGGGGAGCGGGACCTGTATGAGATCGGCACGGTGTCGCATATCAGCCAGATCCTGCGTCTTTCCGCGACCTCTGTGCGCTGCGTGGTGGAGGGGCGCCGGCGGGCCCGGCTGCGCCGTCTGTGGCAGACGGAGCCGTTCCTCCAGGCCAATGTGGAGGCCCTGCCCGACGAGCCGGACAGCGAGGCGTTCCGCCGCAGCCCCCGGACCGAGGCCCTGCTGCGCCAGACCTACAGCCTGTTTGGAGATTATGCCGACCGGGCGGGCGGCATGCCGGAGGAGGTCCTCGCAACCGTCATGGACAGCCGGGACCCGGGATTTTTGGCGGATTACATCGCGCAAAACACGAATCTGCGCTACACCGACAAGCAGGAGCTTCTGGAGGAGCTCTCCCCCTTCATCCGGCTTCGGAAGCTCAACGGCTTCCTGGCGCGGGAAAACAACGTCCTGAGCTTTGAGCATGAGATGGAGGGCAAGGTCCGGGAGCAGCTTGCCCACGCGCAGAAGGAGCAGATACTGCGGACCCAGATCCGGGTCCTCCAGGCAGAGCTGGGGGAGGGGGAGGACGACGACGAGATCGCCGTCTACCGCCGCCGGATCGTGGAACTGGGGCTGTCCGAGGATACGGAGAAGCACCTTTTGAAAGAGGTGAACAAGCTTTCCAAGCAGCCCTTCGGCAGCGCCGAGGGCGCGGTGATCCGCGGCTATCTGGACGTTTGCCTGGAAATGCCCTGGAACGCCTTCACAAAAGAGCGGGTCAGCGTGGAGGCCGCCCGGAAGGTGCTGGACCGGGAGCATTTCGGTTTGGACAAGGTGAAAGAGCGCATCTTGGAGACGATCGCCGTCCGGCAGATGAATCCGGAGGGGAAGGGGCAGATCCTGTGTCTGGTGGGGCCTCCCGGCGTGGGAAAGACCTCCATCGCCATCTCCGTCGCCAAGGCCCTGAACCGAAAACTGGCCCGGCTGTCCCTGGGCGGCGTGCGGGACGAGGCGGATATCCGGGGCCACCGGAAAACCTACATAGGCGCCATGCCCGGCCGCATCATCGAGGCCATCAGCCACAGCGGGTCCATGAATCCCCTGCTGCTTCTGGACGAGATCGACAAGCTGGGCAGCGACTATCGGGGCGATCCGGCCGCCGCGCTGCTGGAGGTGCTGGATGGGGAGCAGAATCACGCTTTCCGGGACCACTTCCTGGAAATTCCCGTGGATCTCTCCAAGATCATGTTCATCACCACCGCCAATACCGTCGACACCATCCCCCGGCCGCTGCTGGACCGGATGGAGCTCATCCAGCTTTCCAGCTATACGGACGAGGAAAAGCTCCAGATCGCCAAGCGCCATCTGCTGCCCAAGCAGATGGCGGAACATGGCGTGAGGAGGGGGAGCCTCCGCGTCGGGGACGACGCCCTTCGGGCCGTCATCCGGGACTACACCCGGGAATCCGGCGTGCGCCAGCTGGAACGGCGTTTGGCCGCGCTCTGCCGAAAGACGGATATGCGGCTTTTATCAGGAGATGTAAAGCGGGTAACCGTTACAGAAAAAGACCTTCCGAAGCTGCTGGACTGCCAGCCTTATCCCCCGGCGCTCCACACGGAGCGGGAGGAGACCGGCGTGGTGAACGGGCTTGCCTGGACGGAGGCGGGGGGCGAGATCCTGGAAGTGGAGGTCAATGTGATGGAGGGCTCCGGCAAGCTGGAGCTGACGGGCAATCTGGGCGACGTGATGAAGGAATCCGCCCAGGCGGCCTTGAGCTGCCTGCGGACGCGGGCGGCGGTGCTTGGCATTGAGCCGGATTTCTATAAGATGAAGGATATCCACGTCCATTTCCCGGAGGGGGCGGTCCCCAAGGACGGCCCGTCGGCCGGGATCGCCGTGGCCACCGCCATGCTGTCCGCTTTGACCGGGAGACGGATCAAGGCCGGCGTTGCGATGACAGGCGAAATTACTTTACGGGGGCGCGTCCTGCCCATCGGCGGCTTGAAGGAAAAGACCATGGCTGCGAAACGCAGCGGCATCGGCACCGTTCTCATCCCCAAGGACAATGAGCGGGACCTGGAGGAGATCGACCAGACCGTCCGGGCGGCATTGCGCTTCGTTCCGGTGGAGACGGTGGATCAGGTGTTTGCCGCCGCGCTGTGTCCGGAGCCTGCCCTCCGCCGGGAGGAGACCGCTGTTCCGGCCGTGGCGGCTTTTGCCCCGGGGCCCCGGGAGAGCGACGCCGCATTGCGGCAGTAAGGAGCGTTATGCCGATCAATTTTGCAAAAGCGGAGTTCATCCGCTCCGCCGCGTCCCGGGAGCAGTTCCTGCGGGACGGGCTGTCCCAGTTCGCCTTTGCGGGGCGGTCCAACGTGGGCAAGTCCTCGGTGATCAACCGGATGCTGGGCCGAAAGAACCTGGCCTACGTGGGGGCGTCGCCTGGAAAGACCACGCAGATCAACTATTTTCTCGTGGATAAGAAGGCCTATCTGGTGGACCTGCCCGGCTATGGATACGCAAAGGTCTCCAAGGCGGAAAAGGACCGCTGGGGGAGGCTGATGGATACCTATTTCCAGGATGAGGGCGGCCTCATCACCGCCGGCGTTCTGATCGTGGACATCCGCCACAAGCCCACGGCCGACGACGTGACCATGCACACCTGGTTTCGGGAGACGGGCTGTCCGGAGATCGTGGTGGCCAACAAGCTGGATAAATTGAAGAAGAGCCAGGTGGACCCCGCGCTGGACCTGATCCGGGAGACGCTGGAGCTGCATGAGGAAGATGCGCTGGTGCCCTTCTCCGCGGAAAAGGGCACGGGGAAAGAGGAGCTGGTGCGGCTCCTGAACGCAATGGCCGGGGCCTGAACCGCGAAGAGAGGACTTCCGGCGAACGCGGGCGCGCCACGGTATCTGAAAACACCTCGGGATCCGGACCGGGAGCCTCAAGCGCAAATGCGCTTGAGGCTCCCGGTCCCTCTGCGCCCGGATGCCGGAGCCCGCAGCCTCCGGA
>JAEXWS010000054.1 GCA_023406225.1 Bacillota bacterium
AAAATTCATATATAAGGAGTAGTATCATGAAGAAAAAAGTTCTGTCTCTCACGCTTGCACTTTTAATGGCCCTGTCTCTGGCCGCCTGCGGCAGCTCCGGAAACTCCGGCAGCACCGGCGGGGACACTCAGGCTCCCGCCGAGGGCGGCGCCGAGCCCGCGGGCTTCGTGCCCGAAAAGACCGTCACCTGGATCTGCACCTCCTCCGCCGGCGGCGGCTCCGACATCTTCAGCCGGAAGATCAGCGAGATCATGACCAACGAAAAGCTGGTGAACGGCCAGACCATCGTGGTCTCCAACGAGACCGACGGCGGCGGCGAGGTGGGCCGCAACAAGGTCGCCACCATGAAGAACGACGCGGACTACACCCTGCTGACCTTCAACTCCGGCGATCTGATGCCCATGGTCACCAACACGAAGAACCGCGCCGCCAACTTCCGCATCCTGGCCATCATGGCTGTGGATAAGCAGCTGCTGTTCTCCTGCCCCGCCTCCGACTCCAAGACCGCCTACGCCAAGGACGGCGGCGACCAGAACGACTTCGCCGCCGCCATCGAGGCCGCCAAGAACGGGACCTTCGTGGTCATCGGCGGCTCCAAGGGCGACGATATCGCCACCTACAACAAGCTGCTGGAAGAGCTGGGCCTGACCGAGGACCAGATGGGCTACATCACCTATGACTCCACCTCCGACGCCATCACCGCGGCCCTGGGCGGCAACGTGGACTTCGTGATCTCCAAGCCCGCCGCCGCGTCCCAGTACGTGGAGTCCGGCGACCTCAACGCCGTCCTGGCCCTGGCTGAGGAGCGCTACGGCGGCAACCTGGCCGACGCCCCCACCCTGAGCGAGATCGGCGACTACTCCAACGTGGAAGTGCCCGTGTGGCGCGGCGTGGCCGCTCCCGCCGCCATGAGCGACGAGGCTGTGGCCTTCTGGTCCGAGGCCCTGGGCGCCGTGGCCGCCACCGACGCCTGGCACACCGAGTATCTGGAGAAGAACCAGCTCCTGGACGAGTATAAGGACACCGTGGCCGCCACCGAGTACGTCACCGCCTACGAGGCCGACTACATGGCCGCCAACGGCTTGAGCTGAGCACCATTGACCTGACACCCTTTCCAAGCAGCGGGGACCGTCGTTTGCGGCGGCCCCCGCTGTTTCTTTTTCCACGTTCCGCCGCTTGAGCCCGGGACGGGTTTGTAGTATAATAAAAACAGCGTGAAGCGCCGATTTTTGCGCGCGTGCCTCCGCTTTTGCGGGGACGCGCTTCGATTTCATGTCCGCCGTCCGCCCCGCGGCCGGCCTGGACGGCAGGGAGGTCCGCCGTGGTCAATGTGATGGTATACGCGCCGTCGCCGGATATGCTGGAGCCTATCCGGAAGATGGCCGCAAAGCTGCAGACCGATGAGGTCTGCATCGATGTGGTCCACCGCTTCGGCACGCCGGAGATCCTGCACCAGATGGCGCGGTACGACGTGATCGTGGCCCGGGGCATCACCTATGGAAAGCTCTGCGATCTGTATCCGGACAAGCACATTACCCAGCTTCTCTTCGACGGGCTGGACATTCTGGAGGCGCTGCTCCGGTGCCGGGAGGAGCACCATCCCGCCCGCATCGGCCTGTGCCTGAACCGGGAGCACCTCCAGGACCTGCTGCCGGGGCTGGAGGAGATCTGCGGGGCGGAGATCCGCCTTTACGACGTGCAGGACGAGCAGAGCGCCAACGACGCGGTGGACGCCTGCCTCCGGGACGGGGCGGACGCGCTGGTAAGCGGCGGCACCGTCTCCAACATCTGCCGGGAGCGCGGCATCCCCTGCACCTACATCCACCTGCGGGAGGAGACGCTCCAGCGGGCGCTGGCCGAGGCGCTGAAGGCCGCCCGCAGCATCAACACCGAGCGCACCAAGAGCGACATCATCCGGGTCATCCTGGACAGCAGCGAGGACGCGGTTTTGGCGGTGGACGAGTCCGGCCGGGTGCTGGAGGCCAACGACCAGGCCTACCGGCTGTACCGTCTGGCCTTTCTGGCCGACTGGAAGGGGCGGCGGGTGGAGGAGGTCAACCCCGCCCTCACCTTCATCGGCAGCCGGAAGGCCCCCTGCCGGGACGGGGACGAGGAGCTGGTGACCCTGGACAGCCAGCGGTATATGGTGAAATACCGCCTCATCAGCGGCGAGAGCTCCGCCATCGGCACCCTCATCACCACCTCCGCCGCGTCCAAGATCCTCCAGGAGGAGCGGCAGATCCGCAAGGGGCTGGTCCGCCGGGGCCTCACCGCCAAATACTCCTTCCGGGACATCATCGCCGTCAGTCCTAATATGCGCAGCCGGGTGGAGATCGCCAAAAAATTCAGCCTGGCCCCCTCCAATGTCCTCATCACCGGGGAGACCGGTACCGGAAAGGAGCTCTTCGCCCACAGCATCCACGCCGCCAGCGGCCGGGCCGGCCAGCCCTTTGTGGCGGTGAACTGCGCCACGCTGCCGGAAAACCTGCTGGAAAGCGAGCTGTTCGGCTATGAGCCGGGGGCGTTTTCCGGCGCGTCCCGGGAGGGAAAGACGGGCCTTTTTGAGCAGGCCCACCACGGCACCATCTTCCTGGACGAGATCGGGGAGATCCCCGTGACCCTCCAGGCGAAGCTTTTGCGGGTCCTTCAGGAAAAGGAGGTCCGGCGGGTGGGCAGCACCGCCGTTTTGCCCATCGACGTGCGGGTGATCGCCGCGACCAACGTGGATTTGCAGCAGCAGATCGCCCGGGGCCGGTTCCGCAGCGACCTTCTCTACCGGCTCAACGCGCTGGAGGTCCACATCCCGCCCCTGCGGGAGCGGCCCGACGACATCCTCCCCCTGATGGAGCACCAGCTCCGCGTTCTGGCCGCCGAACAGGGACGGCCCGCCCCCACGCTCACCGGCGGGGCCCGGGAGATGCTCCGGCGCTACGCCTGGCCGGGCAATGTCCGGGAGCTGCGCAACGTCTGCGAGCGGCTGGTGGTGCTGAGCACCGCCCGGGCCGTGGACGCGGCGGCGCTGCGGGAGCTGCATATGTTCCCGGACGGTCCGGCCCCGGCGGCCGGGACCGCCGCGCCGCCTGCGGCGGTCCCGCTCCGAAGGGACGGCGGGGTGGTGCTGCCGCCCATCGTGAAAAAGAAGGACCTGGCCCGGGAGCTTGGCGTGAGCCGCACCACCCTCTGGCGGATGACCAAGCGGCAGGAGGCGGCCCAACGGGGCGGGACGGAGGAACAGGACCGCTGAAGCGGCCCCGCGCGGAACGTGGCCTGGGGCTTCGCGCCTTTCGGACATAAAAAGAAAACGGACCTCCGGCACGCCCGCGGGCTGCCGGAGGTTTTTGCGTTTGCGGTCCCGCTGGAAAAGGGGGGATTGGGGTAGAATAGGAGACAACATGTTTGAAGGAGGTCCCCATATGAGTATGCACACCCTGAATCCCGCCCTGGTGGAGCGGTTCGCGCGCGCCCTGCGGGCGGAGGAAAAAAGCCGCGCCACGATCGAGAAATACCTCCGCGATCTCCGCGCGTTCCATGCCTTCCTGGGGGAAGCGCCGGAGGTGGACAAGGCGGCGGCACTGCGCTATAAGGAGCATCTGACGGCGCGCTACGCCCCCGCCAGCGTCAATTCCATGCTGGCGGCCGTCAACCGCTTTTTCCAGTGGGCGGGCTGGCCGGAGTGCCGGGTGAAGGCCCTCAGGCTCCAGCGCCGGACCTTTGAGGAGGAGGGGCGGGAGCTCACCCGGGCGGACTATGTGCGGCTGCTGGACACGGCCCAGAGGACCGGGAAACGGCAGCTCCGATTGCTGATGGAGACCATCTGCTCCACGGGCATCCGGGTGTCGGAGCTGCGGTTCATCACAGTGGAGGCTGCGGAGACCGGACGGGCGGAGGTGGCGTGCAAGGGCAGGCGGCGCACGGTGCTCCTGCCGCCCCGGCTCACCGGAAAGCTGCGGGAATTCGCCCGCCGGCAGGGGATCGGCTCCGGCAGCATCTTCCGCTCCGGGAGGGGCGAGCCCGTCAGCCGTTTCCGGGTCTGGGCGCAGATGAAGGCGCTGTGCGCGGAGGCGGGCGTGGACAAGAACAAGGTGTTTCCCCACAATCTCCGCCACCTCTTTGCCCGAACCTTTTACGGCGCTCAGAAGGACATCGTGCGCCTGGCCGACGTTCTGGGCCACAGCGACGTGAACACTACCCGCCTCTATACCCGGGAGAGCGGCGCCGTCCATGCAAGGCAGATCGCCATGCTGGGCCTGGTGGTCTGACCCCGGCGGACAACGAAGCGGGAGAAAGGGCTTTTCAGCCTGCGAAAAAACGCACATAATCCGTATTATGTGCGTTCCCATGGATCTCTACATAAATTGTCTGTCTGTATATCCTGATTTTACCTCGGATTTTGCGAAAGCGCAAGGAAAAACGCCGGGTCCGGGAGTTTTTCGGCGCGGCAAACAGACTGGGGCCGCGCGGCGGCGCCGCCCCAGTCTTGCTTTTGCACGCATGAAGAGGGTTTTGGACGGGGCGCGCCGAAGGGCGCGCCCCCGTCTTTGCCCTCCGGCGCAGAGGGGAGCGGCGCTTTCGCACATAATACGGATTATGTGCGGCCGCGGATCGTGACGGAGGGATGACATCATGCGCATGCAGTATTCACAGGAGCCGTACATTGCCGCCCTGCTGGCCGCGCTGGAGGCCAGGGACGCGGAGACGGCGGGCCACTCCCGCCGTGTGGCGGACATGGCGGAGCGGTTCTGCCGGTATCTGGACCTGCCGGAAAGGGAGCGGGGGACCGTGGTTTCCGCCGCCGCCCTCCACGACGTTGGAAAGATCGGGATGCCGGACGGCGTCCTGTACAGCGCCCGCCGTTTTTCCGCCCTGGAACGGCGCGAGATGCGCCGGCATCCGGAGGTGGGGGCGCGGATCCTGCGAAGCAGCGGCCGCCCGGAGGAAGAGGCGGAGCTCGTCCTTTGCCACCATGAACGGTGGGACGGGCGCGGCTACCCCCGGGGGATCGGGGGAGAGGCCATCCCGCCGGGGGCCCGGATCATCGCGCTCTGCGACAGCCTGGACGCCATGAGTTTCGGCCGGCGCTACCGTGCGCCGGAGGAGGCGGATCGCTGCGCAGACGAGCTGCGGCGCTGCGCGGGCGCCCAGTTCGACCCCCGCCTGGCGGAGGCGTTCCTGGATTTTTTGGCCTCCCCCGCGGCCCGGTGACCGGGGGCGCGCCCGCTTCGGGACTGCCCGGGGCAGGTCCTCGGGCCGTTTCCTTCCGGCCCGCGTGGGCGGTAAGAGAAAAGCCACGCAGCCGCTCGGCCGCGTGGCTTTTCGGGGCGTCAGTCCTCACCGGCGCTGTCCGCGTCCTCATCGTCGGGCTCCTCCGGCTCACCGGTGGACCCGGATTTGTCCGGGTCGTCCGCATCGTCCGCGTCGTCCGGGTCGTCCGGGTCGTCCGGGTCGTCCGGGCCGTCCGGGTCGTCCGCATCGTCCGCATCGTCCGGGCCGTCCGCATCATCCGCATCATCCGCATCGTCCGCATCGGCCGCGTCATCCGGGTCGTTCGGGTCATCCGCATCGTCCGGGCCGTCCAGGTCGTCCGGGCCGTCCGGGTCGTCCGGGTCGTCCGGATCGTCCAGGTCGTCCGGGTCCTCCGCGTCATCGGGCTCGTCAGGGTCCTCGCCGTCCTCTTCAAGCGCTTCGAGGGCTTCCTCCAGCGCCTCGCGGAACGCGGGGACCTTCATCCACGCGGGGTCCTCGGCCAGCATGGCCAGCAGGGCGCCGAGGTCCGGGCCGTCCAGATGCTCCAGCGCCTTCTGGGCCATCTGCCGCCCGGCGATATACCGCCCCAGGGACAGGCCGCTGCGCGCCGCCGCCTGGATATCCTCAGGCCGCCCGGTGAAAAACGCCGGGGTCCGGGACTGGAAAAGCTCCCGCAGGTCCCGCTCCAGGTCCGCGTCCTCCTGCGCACGCTTCGGCGCGTACCCCACCAGCAGCGTCCCGCCGCCCACCAGCCGCTCCAGCTCCGGTCCCAGGTCCAGGATGGAGCGGCCTTTCAGCGCGTCCAGCGTTTTTGCGGGGATGCCGCCCTCCAGGGAGACGGCCCGCAGGATGTCGTAGCGTTCGTCCAGCTCCACCTGCACGCCCTGCGCCGCCTCGATGGTGACCAGCGCGTAGGCCGGAGGCGTCATGATCCGGGACGTGAGCAGCAGGGAGGTGCAGAGCAGGAACGCGGCGGCCGCTCCGGCGAACCGCCGGAGTTTGTTCCGGCTCCAGCGGCTTTTTTTGCGGGTTTCCCCGGCCGGCTGGGAGAAGAACAGGACCTTGCCCTTCTCCTGGCCCCGGTACAGGTCCTCGGGCAGGACGTAGATCCGCGATCCCACCGCCATCTGCGGCCTGCGCCGGATGCGGACCACCGCGCCGCCCTCCTTCATGGCCAGGGCGTAGCCCTCTTTGATTTCCAGAACGACGGCCTTATCCACCATGTGCGCACCTCGTTCCCCGGATCCATTCCATCAGGCCCGGGAGCTTTTTTACAAAAACAAGCATTGTGGCCAGGATAAATATCTTGCTGCCCTTTACGATCTTCTCCGTCACGCCGCACAACCTGGAGATCGCCCGCACGGGCAGCTTCCGCTTGCGGTATGTGAGCTCCACCACGCCCGAGTCCCCGCTGGACCGCTCGGCCACATCCACCGCCCGGTCTCGGGTGTCCTTGTGGCGGGGGGCCTCGTCCGCCAGGACCTCGATGGTCAGGCCGAACAGCGCCAGCTCCTCCTGAAACGCCGCGATCTCTCCCCGCAGGCTGGGCCCGTCGTCGTCCGCCGCGCCGGCAAAGTCCCGCCCGCTTTCCTCAAGCGCCTCCAGGGACACTTCGTGGGCGTGGCGGCCCTCCTGGCTCAGGAAGGTCCTGACCCGGCTCTGCATCACAAGCCCGGCGAAGGGGAGAAAGCTTCCCCGCTGCGGGTCGTACCGCTCCACCGCCTCGGCGAAGGCGATGAGCGCGATGCTGAAGGCGTCATCGTGCTCCACCGAGACATACCGGCCGGTGCAGGCGCTGACCGTGCGGATGATAAAGGCCATGTGCCGCTCCACCAGCGCGTCCAGATATTCGATTTGGATGTGCTCTCCCACGGTCAATCCGGTCACCTTCCCGTCCTGTTCTTAAGGAAACTATATCAAATATGCTCTGGACGGGCAACCGTTTCAAGCCGCTTTTTCCCCTGCCAGCAGATTCACGCTGTCGATCCCGCCCAATTCAAAGAGCTGCCCGATGAGGGCGTCGCTGTCTTTGATGGGGACCTGGACCTCGTAGACCAGCTCAAAGGAGTCGGAGAGGACATTCTTGGCCTTGACCGCGCTGCGCTGGCAGCCCTGGTCCACGACGGCGCCCACGACGCTCAGATCCGCGCTGCTGCCCCGGACCACCAGCATCATATCCTCGGGGGCCTGGACGCTTCCCCGTCCGGCGCACACCATGAACACGCCCAAAACCAAGCTGCCGGATGCGCCGATCAAATAGCTTCCGGTGGCCGCGGCCAGGCCGATGGACATGCTCCAAAAGATGAATCCGATATCGCGGGGGTCCCGGATATTGGTGCGGAAACGCACGATGGAGAGGGACCCCAGCATCCCCAGGGAGAGGGCCAGGTTGGACTGGATGAGGTCCATCAAAATGGTGGACAGAAAGGCCAGGGCCACAAGGGTCGCGGCGAACCGGGGCTGGTAAGCGCCCCCGGGATTCGCCAGCCGGTATGCCGCCCACAGGGGGACCGAGAGGCACACCGCCGCGGCCAGGCTGATCAAAACCGCGGCGGCGTCGGGCTTGACGGCCAACGTGTTCAAAAGCTCGCTGACCACTTCGTTGAATCGTTCCATAGGGGTCTCCTCCTTCGATGATCGGCGCTCAGGCCACTTGAGTCTGGGGGGCCAGGACATTTACGCCCTCCACGCCCTCCATGCTGTTGAAGACCAGCAGCAGCTCCTCTTCCTCCTCCTGGGGCAGGCTCAGCATATAGACCAGCTCGAAGGAATCGGAAAACACGTTCTTGGACTGGATGGTGCTGCCCGGCGTCCGGCGGAACACGGCCTGCACGTCGCCGATGCGCTCCTTTCTGCCCCGGACGACGATCGTCAAGGCGTCCTTTTTCCTTTCGGCGCGCCCCAGGGTCAGCATGACCAGGCTCATCGCCACAGTCCCGGCCAGTCCTGCCGAAAAAGCCCCCAGGGCCGTGGACACGCCGATGGACAGGCTCCAGAACACGAAGCCCAGGTCCCGGGGGTCCCGGGTGTTGGTCCGGATGCGGCAGATGGACAGGGCGCCCAGCGCCCCCAGGGAGTAGGCCGGCTTGCTCTGGATGAGCACCAGCAAAAGGGTGGAGGCCAGGGTCAGCATCATCAGCGTGACGTTGAACTTGCGGTGATAGGTCAGCGAATCATGGCACAGGCGGTAAACGGCCATCATGACCCCCGCCAGGGCCGTCGCCGCCAGGATGCGGACCAGAAGGCCGCCGGCGGACAGGGCGGGCGCCTCCAAAGGCGCCTCCAGAAATTGATAAAACAGTTTGCTCATGTCTCCGATCCTCTCTCCGTTAGGAATAATAGGCCCGCAGCAGGGCGCGGGAACTGCCGAACTTGCTGGGCGGGCTCTGCGTCAGGTCGCACTGGGCCAGGGCCTCCTGGACCTGACGGAGCAAAAAGCGGTCGTATTTGACCTCCAGGATCGTCTTGTCCCTGGGCAGCGCCGTCTTGAAGTTCAAGCGGCGGCTGAAGAGATCGCGGCAGAGCTCGCAGCAGCGCAGGCCGCTGTCCAGGGTCACCCGGGTATTGAAGCTGGGGTGGGTATATGCCCGGCGGTCGTACTCCACCAGGGATACCGGCCGGTAGAGCCGGGTCGTCATCAGGTCGTAGGCGTAGCGGGCGCATCCCGCGCCGTAGCGCAGCAGCACGCTGTAATCCCGCTCCAGCAGCCGGAGGGCGTCCTCCCGGGTGATGACCACGCTCTCTTTCAGCTCCCGGCCGAAATACTTCCGCTTCATCTCGAATTTGGCCGTTGGGTCCTCCGGATGGTAGATCCGGATCCGGATGCGCTTTTTTTCGTCGGCATGGGCCTGCTTGTCGCGGTAGTCCTCGTTGCAGATGCTGTCGAAGTAAACGCTGCGGACCGTGTAGCCGTTGTAGCCGCCGTAGGCGTCCGGCGTCAAAAGCTGGTCCAGCGCGTCCAGGAGGAAGAGGCGGTCCGGCAGGGAGAGAAGATACTTGATCTCCCGGCGCGCCACCGCCAATACGTCTGTCTGGGGATTCATCCTGTCATCTCCTTTGTCTTTGCTATAAGATACATGGCCCCCCTTGCGTTTCGGTACCATTTTGAAAAATTATTTTCTTTTTTCCCGCGGTCCGCACGGGCCCGGTCCGCCGTGCTCCGGGGCGGACGGGGAATAAGCGAGGCTCCCGGCTGCAAAAGCCGGGAGCCTCGCTTCAGCTTGTCGAAAAACCTGCATTTCAGGAATGCCTTTCTGTCTGCAGCGGGGGAGCGCGAGGGGGCGGCAGCCCGCCCCGCATGGGATCAAATGCCCTGAAAAGCCTGCGCCGGCAGGCGTTCGGCCAGCGAAGCGAGGACTTTCCCAGGGCCTTGCCTCGGGAAAGCAACGGCATTTTTGTTTTGTCACAGGGCCGCCAGGCCGTCCGCGGTTTGGGATATCTGCAGCATGAGCGCCTTCAAGGCGGCGTAAAAGGCCGGGGCGTCGCCCGCCTCCAATCTGACGGCGAGGGGACGGACCGCGGGGGCCTCCATCCGGCCCAGCAGGGGCAGGCCCAGCAAAAGGGCCTCGTACAGCTTGTCCCCCACGCCCTGGAATCCGGCCTGTCCGTGGAGCAGGCAGCCCATGCAGATGAGAAAGGCCGCGGGGCCGTCCCCGTCGTCCAGGCGGCTGAGCCGGGCGGCGCAGCCGTCCATTTCCTCCGCCCGCAGGGCGGCCCGTTCCGCGATGGCGTCGAAGGAGATGCAGAGGATCTGCATCACCTCCCGAAACGCCCTGAGAATGCCCTGCACGGCCCTGTGCTGGAGGCGGGCGGGGTCCCGGAACGGCTCCGTCACCTTGGTCCCCACGCCGCGGGAGGTGGCGGCCACGCCCAGCTTCTCCAGAAGGTCCATGGTCCGCCGGATGGTGCTGAAGGAGGCCCCGCAGCGCTCCGCCAGCTCTCCGTAAAACGGAAGGGTGTCTCCCGGGCGGTATGCCCGCTCGATCAGGATCTGGTCCAACATCCGCGCCGCCGCCGAGTAGCAGAGCTGGGGATGGTCCCGGTATACCTTCCATTCAAAGGGGATCTGCTCCGGCGCCGCAATGAATGTTTCCACATACGGGATATAGAGGGACAGGATCTGGTCCATCAGGTCCTGGACCTCCATATACGTGCGGAAAAGCGCCTCCCGGTCCTGGCGTTCGCAGGCGGCCACCAGGCTTTCGGACAGCCCCTGCAATCGCCGCTTGTCCACGGTGCGGCCCCAGCGGCTGAGCAGGGTGTGGGGGAACTGGTAGAAGGAGACGACGTCGTTAAAGAGGTACAGGGCGAGCCTGTTTTTGAGCGCCAGGAACATGGCGCGCCCGCAGAAGAAGGAGACGTAGAAATCCCCGTGTCCCAGCTTGGCCGCCATCTCCTTGATATGCCGCATCTCCGGCGGACCGAGCCGGCGGCACCCCTCCCGCATCAAAGGCGTGAACAAAACGTTCAGCGTCTCCCGCAGCGACGAGATGGCGTCTCTGCGGGCCAGATAGTAGGTCCGGCAGTTGTGGATGCATTCCGCCTCCGTGGCCTGGTAGGCGACTGTGGTCCTGCGGCCGGCGGACAGGCGGATGTATCCGTCCTGCTGAAGCTGGGCGTAGGCGCTTTGCACCGTCCGGGAGGAGGCGTGATAGAGTTTGGTCAGCTCTTCGATGGAGGGCAGGCAGTCGCCTGTTTTATAATAGCCGAACTGGATCTGGGCTGCAAAAAACTTATAAATCAGGCTGTATCGCACGCTTTTCATGTTTCGGCCTCCTTTTCGGTGTTCCACAGCCAAAGTATAACATCCTAAAACGGAAAAATCCAGAAAGGCCGCGGGGATGTTCCCCGCGGCCTTTCCGGAGTCTCCGGCTATTCGGCCATATGTTCCGCTAAAGTTCTGTAGAGCAGCGCCGGGTCGATGGGCTTCGCCAGGTGATCGTCCATCCCCGCCTCGGCCGCCCGGACGACGTCCTCCCGGAAGGCGTCTGCGGTCATGGCGATGATGGGGATGCGCTCCGCCTTGGGGTGCCCGGACCTTCGGATCGCCCGGGTGGCGGCGTAACCGTCCATGACCGGCATCTGCACGTCCATCAAAATGAGGTCGTAATCCATTCCGTTGGATAAAAACAGCTCCAGCGCCTCCCGGCCGTTCCCGGCGCAGTCCACGGCCACATCCGTCATCCTGAGCAGCTCCACGGCGATCTCCCGGTTAAGCGCGTTGTCCTCCACCAGCAGGACGCGCCGTCCGGCAAGCTCGGGCCGTTTCAACTCCGCGCTCTGGGCGGGGGTCATGACCACCTTGCAGATCCCTGTGACGGAAAGAAGGGTGTTGTAAAGGGTGGAGGCGAAGATCGGCTTGGACAAAAACGCGTTCACGCCCGCCGCCCGGGCGCTGCTTTCGATGGCGCTCCAGTCGTAGGCGGTCATAATGATGATGGTCGCCTCCGGCCCCACCGCCTCCCGGATGCGCCGGGCCGTCTCGATCCCGTCGATGTCCGGCATCTTCCAGTCGATCAGGCACACGTCGAAGTCCTCGCCGGCCTTGTGGGCGGCATGGACCTTCTCGATGCAGGCCTCTCCGGTCAGCACCCAGTCGGACAGGATGCCCAGGCTTTCCAGCAGGAGGGAGGCGTGAACGCAGCTGTCCCGGTCGTCGTCCGCGATCATCACCCGCAGGGACTCCAGAGCGGGCTGTCTGGCCGGCTGCGCCGTCTCCTCCCCGGGCAGGTCGAAGTCCAGCTCCACGGTGAAGACGCTGCCCTGCTCCGCCTGGCTCTTGACGGAAATGATCCCGCCCATCAGTGTGACCAGATTCTTGGTGATCGCCATCCCCAGTCCCGTGCCGCCGAATTTTTGGCCCGTTTCCACGCTCTCTTGTTCAAAGGGGGTAAACAGGCGGTCCATAAATTCCCGGCTCATCCCGATCCCCGTGTCGCTGACGGTGAAGCGCAGGCGGATGCGCCCTTTTTTCTTTTGGAGCTGCCGGACCTCCAGGCGGATGGAACCGCCCGACGGGGTGAATTTCAGGGCATTGGACAAAAGGTTTAACAGCACCTGGTTCAGCCGCAGGGGGTCGCCGATGAACACCGTGCCGGTGAGGTCCACCAGCGGCACGGTGAAGGTCAGCCCCTTCGCCACCGCCTGGGGATAGATGATGGAGGTGATGGACTCCATGACCGTCTCCAGGTCGAAGCGCTCGTGGGCGATCTTCATCTTGCCCTCGTCTATCTTGGACATGTCGAGGATGTCGTTGATGAGGGTCATCAGGTGCTTGGAGGAGTAGCCGATCTTCTCCAGGCAGTCGGCCACCCGCTGCCGGTCCTCGATGTAGGCCGCGGCGATGGTGGTCATGCCGATGATGGCGTTCATGGGGGTGCGGATCTCGTGGGACATGCGGGAGAGAAACTCGGATTTGGCCCGGTTGGCGTGCTCGGCCACGGCCAGGGCGTCCTTCAGGGCGTCGGCCTGCTCCGTCAGCCTGCGCTGGATCTCCCGCAGCTCGGTGACGTCGGTGATGTCGATAAAGATGGCGAGGTAGACCGGGCAGCCGTTCTGCCAGTTCACGCAGGAGGCGTTGACCTGGAGCCACAGGGTCTTGCCCTGGCGGCTTTTCACATTCATAATGAACTGCACCGGCTTGCCCGAGAGCAGCCGGCCGCGGTTTTCCAGAATGGCGGGGAGATTGTTCTCGATGTTCTTCCGGTGCAGATCCCGGCCGTCGGCGGCGGCTTCACCGAAATACTCCATATAGCGGCTGTTGCCCTCCAGCAGAGTGAGGCCGAGATCCCGCTCCACCCGGTATTTGGCGACAAAGCCCGGCAGGCTCTCATAGGTGACGGACTGCTCCTTCTGCATCTGGATCACGTCGTTGACGTTGGTGAGCACGCTATAGGCCACCTGATAGCCGTCGATGTACTCGTCGGCAAACTGGGCGGAGAACTGGATCCAGATAAAGTCGTTGTTCTTCCGCCGGAACCGGGAGAGCAGCTTGTAGCTTTTTTCGCCCTTGCTGAGAGCGCCCAGCACCGCGTCGGTGAGCTCCTTCCACTCCTTGGGGTCGTCCTTGTAGTAGAGGTCCGGCCGGTTGTGGAAGGTGGATTCATACTCCTCCTTGGTCCAGCCGGTAAATTCATAGTAATACTCATTGGCCCAGATCAGGGTGAAGTGCTCATCCAGCAGATGCTTGCTGACGCTGACCCCCAGCAGATGCATCAGCGCCGCGTACTCGTAGTCGGCCGGCGTGAACTGCGGATCCTCCCCCATTGCCATTCCCTTTTCCAGATCGCTCATTCAGATCCCGCTCCTCGCCGTATCGCAGCCGTCCACGGACGCACGGCCAGCTTTGTTCATATCGGTTATTTTAAGATTATAATGCAGGCGCGGAGAAAACACAAGCCTTTTCGCGCGGCCGGAGGGAATGGCGCTGATTACGGGAACATCCCCGGAGGCTTCGCGGCTTCCGGGGACGCAGGCGGATCATCGTCTGTTTTTGACCATCAAGGAGGGGCCTTGTCTGCGATCTGGGAGGCATGAAGCCCCTGGCGTCAGATTTTTACGCTTGCGCCGGGCAAGGCTGTGGCCAATGCTTCACTCGAACGACAGTTTGGCGTCCGGGTGGGCGGGGTTGCTGAACCGGACTAGGGGACGAATGTCATCCGTGTTCACGTCATGGCGGGCAGCGTCCTGGCTTTTCGCATGAGGCGTCTCTTCGCTCGCCATGGTCGACCTCCGTGTTTTGACGTTTGACCTGAGTGTGTACTTTCGCGTGTACTGTAAAACAAAAAAGGACCTTGCGGGCATTGAAGCCGCAAGGTCCTTTTCCACCACTGGGTAATTGGATATCCGCGTCCCCCATCCCTATCGGGGCGGGTCCGGCACGAAGGCGAAGAAACATCCCGTCCGGCTAAGAAGCCTCGCCTCCAGGCGGGGATTCGTGAGCTGATACGACCAGGCAAAATCGGTATTTCTTCAAAAGCTGTGGAGCTCAATGAATTGCACATCAAATATAATGCCGCACTCATTGTAAAAAGCGGTTTAGCGCGGAGTACGCCGCACGCAAGGCCAACAGGAAGGGGCTAGACTTGGAGCCAGCACGTTCCTTGAGCTTTTATCAGCATTCACATCCGATATACGGATTATCCCAAGTCGTCATTTACGAGCTGTCCCACCAGCTCCACCGCGCTCTCCTCGCCGGGGTCGTTGGTGCCCAGTTCGCCGCGGAAGGCACGGGCGAGGATGGATTTTTTTGTAAGTTCAATCTGCTCCAGCACCTCTTCGGCGGCTTGCTTGGCCTGTTGCTCTTTGGCGAGAATGCTGTCGAGGATGCGGACAATTTCGGTTTGCTCTTTAACTGATGGAATATCAACGAAGATATTTCCAATTTCTTTATCAGACACTCGAGGCAAATTGATTCCTTTGGAATTTGATACGGCAGTCGAGATAAAGTATTCTGTATTCATGAAATAGTTGATATACTTTGCTGTTTGATAGTGTTTTGTTCTATAAACCAGTATGTCGGTTGAGCAAATACCATCAAACGGAGCAATATCATGTTTATTTAAATAAGGTCTTAACTTTCCATATAAAATATCTCCGATTTGAAATACTGTCTTTAAACTTTTTATATCATCTGCTGTTCCAAATCCAATAATTCCTTGATTTTTTTGAATGTGCTCTAAACCTATGTATCGTAAAGATGTCGTTTGCGTTGTCGGATTAAATTTATCTTTAACACTTGTCGCAATACTTTTTAATGTGATGCTATCCCAGCTCTCCATCCCCACACCGTGCTCTTTTCTCCACTGAGCGGTGAGTTCGCCGGTGAAGGCTTTGTGGAGGATGGCGGCTTTGCGGATTTCAAAGCCGTCCAGCGCATCCTGCGCTTTTTGCTTGGCTTCATCCAACTTGGCAAACAGGCTTTCTATACGGTCGACAATACGCTGTTGTTCGGCAAGCGGGGGTACGGGTACAGGAGTAATTGCAAGTGTTTTTGTAGAAAGATGTTTTACCGTCACACTTGGGGTCACATCATTTATTTTCTTGAGTGGATCAGGTAAATAATAAAACAAAAAATTATTTAAATAGAAAGAAGAACGAGACTGAATGCAACAGACCCGTTGATTCAGCAGAGCATCTTCGCTCTGCCATTTGCCTACATTAAAGTCGCCATCCATACCGATTAGAATCTCGCCCTGCTTAATTATGTACTCTTCGGGACAATCTTGGTCTGTATAAGTTTCTGTCTCTCCCTTAACAACATCCCGAATTCTAATCAAAGGACGGGTGTTCGCAGATATATTCTTTGTAAAATGCTTTGAATCAAACGGGTAACCGCTTTTTATTGCCGTCAATTTCCCTAACTCTATCCAACGCCAATTACTTGGGACTTTAATCGGCTTAGGAATTACAATCTGCTTTGCCATCAATCCCGCTCCTCCAGCGCCCGCAGTTCCTTCACCACGCTCATCAGCAGGTCGACGGCCTCCTCCAGATCGGCGGCGGCCTCCTCGGCGCTGTCGGCCGGGTCGGGCAGGTCGTTATAGTCCAGCACCGAGTCATCCCGAATCAGGCCTAAGTCCAGGCTGTTGCCCTTTCCAACGATCTGCTCCCGGGTGAAGACGCTCCACCGCTCATCCTGTACGGCCCGGCGGTCCCCGGCCTCATAGGCCTTTTCAAAGTCCGCAAAATGCTCGGTTTTCAGCGGGGTGGTCTTGCCAAAGCTGGGCATATTGGTGCGCAGGTCGTAGAACCAGACCTCCTTGGTATTGCCCTTATCGCTCTTTCCACGGGTAAAAAACAGCACGTTGGTTTTGACGCCCTGGGCGTAGAAAATACCGGTGGGCAGGCGGAGAACGGTGTGCAGATCGCATTTTTCCATCAGGTCGCAGCGGATCTTCTCTCCGTCGCCGTCGGCAAAGAGGACATTGTCGGGCAGCACCACGGCGGCCCGGCCGTTGCGGTGTATATCCGTAGTCAGGCTGCGGTAGATATGCTGGAGAAAGTTCAGCTGCTTGTTGCTGGTGGGGAAGGTGAAGTCGTCCCGGGTCGCGCGCTCACCGCCCTTCTAGGTGCCGAAGGGCGGATTGGTGAGCACCAAATCAAAGTCGTAGAGGGCTTTCCCCTGATTGGACAGCGTGTCGGCCAGCAAAATCTGGCCGTCGATGCCATGGAGCATGGCGTTCATCAGGGCGAGCCGGTGGGCGTCGTGTACCAGCTCACAGCCGGTGAAGGCCTTCTCCCGCTCGAACTTCGCCAGTTCGGCGTCCAGGTCGTAAAAGTCGTCGGTGTGCTTTTTCACATACTGATGGGCGGAGATCATAAAACCAAAGGTGCCGCAGGCCGGGTCGTTGCACCGCTCACCGGGCTGGGGCTTCATCAGCCGGGTCATCATATCGATGAGGACGCGGGGGGTGAAGTACTGGCCGGCGCCGGACTTTTTCTCGTTGGCGTTCTTTTCCAGCAATCCCTCGTACAAATTGCCCAGACCCTCTTCACGGGCGGAGTACCAGTCAAGACCGTCGATGGTGGTGATGATCTTTTCCAGATTCTTGGGTTCGTCGATGTTGGTGGCGGAGCCCTGGTAGATCTCCCGCACCCGGCCGGTGCAGGTCTCGCCCAGGTGGGTGAGCAGCTCTTTATAGAACTTCTTCAGCTCGATGCCGCTTTTGGCGGTAAGCTGGTCCCAGCGGTAGGCGGCGGGGATCTGGCTTTCCACGCCGGTCTCCTTGGCCATCTTCAAAAACAGAATATAAGTAAGCTCGGTGACATACTGGTGATAGGTGATGCCGTCATCCCGCAGCACATTGCAGAGGTTCCAGAGCTTGGATACGATTTCCTGTGTGGTCATGCAATTCTTCCCCCGTCATCGTACAGATACTCGTTCAGCTCCAGTACGATGCTCTCCAACTGATTTTGAAAAATACGGTCGATCTTCTGGAATCCGCCCTCACTTTTGAAGCGGGAATCCTCATCGAAAATGCCCACATTGAGCACGGATTCCTCCATGAGGTACTTTTCCATGCGGCCGATCCACTTTTGCTCTATGGCGGTGAATTTATGGGCCTTTTTCAGCTTGTCCACCGCACGGCGGATACGGGCCTCGTGGCTGATGAGGGTGGAGCCGATGGCATACCGGCGGATCAGGCTGATGATGTCCGCCGCCAATTCCTCATTGGTCAGTTCCGATATGGCGGTATTGAGCTGCCGGGTGGTGAATCCCTCCCGGTCAAGCGTCAGGCGCAGATCTTTCAAACTTTCCCGTGTCAGCTCCTTCGGCCGGGTACAGACGATGTTCAGCGCCGCGATTTCGTTGAGATGGGTCTTTACATAGTCGGCGAAGGCATCCAGATAGTCCTCGGGGCGGCTGCCGGTGCCGTAGCCGCGGGTGTGGCTGATCAGTTCGTCCGCCGCGTCGGAGATGACCACCGGGCGGTCTCCATTGATCCGGGTCTCCCCCAGCAATTCAAAGAGGTCCCGATGCGCCAAAATGCGGTTGCGGGCCTGCTGGAACGGCTCCTGTGCCAGCTGCTGAATGAATTGGGTGGGGTCCATAC
>JAEXWS010000082.1 GCA_023406225.1 Bacillota bacterium
AGCGTCAGCAGCGTGCCGCCCACGACGATGACATGATAGGGGATCACGGAGCGGGGCGTCAGGGAGAAGGCGTCGAACCAGACGTTGGGGGCCGCGGCCATCAGCGTTCCCGTCAGAGAATCCACCAGCGCCTTGAGCACATAGGACACGATGACGGCATAGCCGATGGCGATGCACAGCGAACCCGCCAGGGGCAGCCAGCCCAAAACGCCGCCGGTGTTCCCGGCCCGTTCGCCGCGGGTGCCCCAGGCGTTTTGATAGGAGCCCAGGGTCCCCGTTCTGGCCCGGCGGCCGATGGCAAACTCCGCGGGAAGGCCCACATAGCTGAAAATGAAGATAAAAAACAGGTAGATCAGCAAAAACGCGCCGCCGCCGTTGCTTCCCATTTTGTTGGGGAAGCCCCACACGTTCGCCATGCCCACGGCGGACCCAACGGACGCCAAAATAAATCCCCAACGGCTTGCAAAGCCAAACTGTGAACGCTTGTTCATCGTATCCTCCATCCGGGGGACCGGCGCGCGGTCCTCTCATAAGGGTAAAGGGCGGGAGTCTCCAGGGTTTGCGGCAAAAATTATCTGCCCCCGCGGGGACAGAATATACCATGCGCACACCGGGACCTCCGGCCGCTTTCGACTTTGTCGTAGGTACAATTTAACACACCAAATCACAAAAGTCAACCGCCCCGTGAGAGCCCCGCCGCCCGCTCCTGCAAAAACGCCCGCTTTTCGAAAGGTTTTTCGAAAAGCGGGCGTTCTATTCAGCGTCTCTAACGGAAAGGCGTCTTACACGTTGTAACAGCCGCCGCCCACGAACTCCCGCAGCAGGGAGGTCTTGGGCACGTCGTCCGCGGGGATGGGCAGGAAGTAGTTCAGGAATTTCAGCAGGCGCTTGGCCTCCAGATATTCCTCGCTGTCCTTGGGCACGCCGAAGAGCAGCGGCTCCACATAGGGCTTCAGCAGCGCCGTCTCATAGAGCAGGGACGAGTTAAAGATCATGTCCGCGCTGTCCTGGAAGGGGAAGATGTTGCGCTCCTCCCCCCGGCGGACGGAGGGCCACATCCGGATGGTGGCCCTGGCGCCGTAGCCGCGGGTCCGGGCGTCCCGCTCGATGCGGCGCAGGAGCCGCGCGTCCGTGGTGGGGATGCGGTTGTGGTCGTCGATATTCAGGGTGGTCAGGCAGCTGATGTAGATCTTGTACTTGCTCTCCTTGGGCAGGGAGCAGGAGAAGCGGTCGTTCAGGCAGTGGATGCCCTCGATAACCAGCACGTCCTGGGCCCCGAGGGTGAGAACATTGCCTGCGTACTCCCGCATGCCCTTTTTGAAGTTGAACTGGGGCAGCTCCACGGATTCGCCGTTCAAAAGGCGGGTCATATCCGTGTTGAACTGCTGGACGTCCATGGCCTCCAGGCATTCAAAATCGTACTGCCCGTTCTCGTCCCGGGGGGTGTCCGCCCGGTTTTTAAAATAGTTGTCCGTGGCGATGGGATGGGGCCGCAGCCCGCAGGCCAGAAGCTGGGTGCACAGGCGGTGGGAGAACGTGGTCTTGCCGGAGGAGGAGGGACCGGCGATCATGACGAAGCGGACGTTCCCGCGGCCCGCGATCTCCTCGGCGATATCCCCGATCTTCTTTTCCATCATGGCCTCGTGGGCCAGGATCATCTGGGCGGCGCTCCCCTGGGAAACGGCCTCGTTCAGCTCCCCCACGTTGGAAACATGCATCGCCGTGGCCTTTGCCGCGGCCCCGTGCAGCTCCCGGAACACCTTCATGGAAGGGGCGAATTCCGCCAGCTCCCGGGGGTCCTTCTGGTCCGGCAGGCGCAGGATGAAGCCGTCCTCAAAGGGCTGCAGGGCAAAGCACTTCAAATACCCGGCGTCGGGGACCATATAGCCGTAGAAATAGTCCGTGAATCCGTCCAGGGTGTAGAGATTGACATGGGAGTTGATGCGGTAGCTCAGCAGCCGGGATTTATCGTAAAATTTCCTCTGCCGGAACAGGTCCACCGCGTCGTCGGTACTCACGGAGCGCTTGACGATGGGCAGCGCCTGGTCCGCGACGGCCCGCATCCGCGCCTCCACCCGGGCCAGCAGCTCCGGAGTGAGGGAAAAGTTCCCCTTCGCCCGGATGAAGAGAGAGTGGCTGAGGGAATACTCCACAAAGACGCGCTCCACACGCCCCTCTCCCACCACGTCGTAAAAGGCCTTGAGCATCAAAAAGACCGCGCTGCGCTCGTAGGTCTGCATGCCCGGCTTTTCCCGCGCGGTGATCAGCTTCAGCGTGCAGTCCCGGTCCAGGAGCTTGTGCAGCTCGCAGAGCTTTCCGTTCCGGCTGACCAGCAGGATATCGTCTGGATAGCGGTCTTGAAAATCAGCGGCGATCTCCCGGTAGGAGATCCCGGCGGGATAGGTGTAGTCCGCCCCGTCTACGGTCACCGTCAGGTTGTTTCTTTGTTCCATGGAATGTCCTCCTCCGCCTGTGTCGTTTCGGTGGTTTGCCGCCATTATACCACCGCCGGAGGGCCAAATGGTGAACGAAAAGGAAACAGAAGGGAAAAAGGCCCGCCCGGTTGAATTTGTGCGTTCAGGCGGCTTTGCGGCCCTTCAGCCGCTCCGCTGCGCAAGATATTCCTCCAGGCAGACGCCCTGTTCGTGGATATCCCTCGCCGCGTCCCGGCCAACGTAACGGTAGTGCCAGGGCTCATAGATGATGCCGGTCACACCGCTTTTTTCACTGGGGTAGCGGAGGATGAAGCCGTATTCCCAGCTGTGGGCCATCAGCCACTTCTGCACGGCGGTATCCTCCTGGGTCTTGTCCAGATTTTGATTGGACAGGTCCACGATATCCACCGCAAGGCCAAGCTGGTGCTCGCTGGTGCCGGGAACGGCCACGGCTTTTCCAGCCTCGGCCTCCGCCTCCTCACGCCCGAGGCCCTGGGCGAGCAGCCGGTCGACCTTATTGCGGAACAGCGATTCCTGCTTGGATTGGCTGCGGTAGGAAGAGCAGATCAGAGGCGACAGCCCCGCCGCCCGGCAGCCGTCCATCATGGCCTGCAAGTCGGGATAGCAGCGCTCGTCCACGGCGTGGCCGTTTTTGAGCTGCGTCAGCGTCACGGAATAGGCGTCCGGGAGGGGGTTCCAGGGATTTACCAGGATCAGCGCCCAATCGTCTCCGGAGGGGGCGCTTTCCGCCCCGGTGTTTTCAAGAGGAGACGCGCCGGTTTCCGCCGCTCCGGCGTTTTCGAGGGGGGGCGCGCCGGCGTCCGGGCCGTCCGCCGCGATGCGAGAGACCGCCTGCACGCTGGGGGCCTGGGAGGAGACGGCGGCCGTCCCCGCCTCCCGGACGGGGGCCGGCGGCTCCGCGGCGCGGTTTCCCGCGCCGAGAAGGAACAGGGCGCAGGCGGCCGTAAACAGCGGGACGGCCGCCGCCCTGCGGAGCGCCCGCTGTCTGCGGAAGCTCCTTCCGGATGCGCGGCCATGCGTTCTCTTGTCCATAAAAAGCACCTCTCTATCAGTTGATGGCTCCATGATAGAAAGGCGCTTCATGGGATCGGAAGCGCTTTGGCATCAAACCGGCATCACCAGTTGAAATCAACGCCGCCTTCCCGAAGCTTCAGCGGCAGCAGGCAGGTATACACCTCGTCGTTCTCCGCCGCCCAGGTGAATTGCAGCGTGTACGCGGGATATGCGCCGTCTCCCTCTCCCAGGCTGGATTCTCTCACCGACGCCGAATCAAACCCGTAATAGAGCCGCAGAAAGTCCGACCAGCGCCAGGCCGACCGCATCAGCGCCTCTTTCGAGCCGGCCGGAGACTGTTTGGAAGCCGGCTCCGGCTGAAAGAGGATGGACGCCATTTTGCCGGAGGCGCCGTCGATGCGGACGACACAGACATATCCGCCGCCGCGGAGCTGGCACTCCCAGATCACAGCGGAATCGGCTTCGCCGGAAGCCGGCGCGATGATGGATGCGCCCATGTCGACGGCGAAAGACGCCGTATTGTTGGCAAACACCATATAATGCGCGGTGGAAACCGGTTCGTCCCAGGCGATCTCCGGCAAAAGCCCCTTCTGCGTCAAAAGCCCGACCGTCTCCACGGCGGCGTCCATCGCCTCCTGCTCCGTAAGGCCGCCGCCTTCCAGAAGCCCGATCTTCTGCCGGGTGGGCCCGGTGGCCAGAAGGGACAAAAGCTGCGGGAGGTCCCCCGCGTTTTGCAGCGTGAGATGAACGCCGTCCAGCACCCGGACGTCCGTCTGCGCCGCCAGCGCGCGGTCTTGCAGGGAGGCCGCCCCCCAGGGAAGAAGCGCCCCGGCCGCCACCAGGAGCGAGACGCAGACCGGGAGGAGCCTTTTTTCCATTCCGCTCATGCCCGTCCTCCTCTCAGCTCCACGCTCACGCAGGTCCCGTGTCCCGGCTGGCTGGCGAACCGCAGCTCGCCGCCGTGGAAGGCTGCGATCTCCCGGCACAGGGCCAGCCCCAGTCCCACGCCGCCCTGCGCCCGGGAGCGGGACTTGTCCACCCGGTAGAACGCCTCGGTCAAATGCGCCAGCGCCTCGGCGGGAATGCCCCGTCCCTCGTCCCGGACGCAGATGCGGCAGCCGTCCGCCGTCATTTCGCAGGAAAGGGAGATGGTCCCGCCCTGTTCCATGGCTTTGCGGGCGTTGTCCAGCAGATTCAGCAGCAGGGAGCGCACCAGGTCCGGCTCCAGCAGGCACCGCCCCTCCTGACAGCGGCAGGCCAGGCGGATGCCCTGCCCGCGGTAGACCGGCCGGAGCTGCTCCGCCGCCGCTTCGATCAAAGCCGCCGGAGAGGCCGGACGGAGGGAGGCCCCGCCCTTTTTCAGCACCAGCAGGTCCAGCAGCTTCCGGGACAGGCTCTCCAGCCGCTGGCCCTCGGAAAAGATGTAGCCCGCGGCCTCCGCCTGCTCCTCCCGGTCCAGCGCTCCGCTCAAAAGCAGGTCCGCATACCCGATGATGGAGGTCATGGGCGTTTTCAGCTCATGGGCAAAGCTGCCCATGAAACGCTCCTGGCGCTCCACCGCGTCCTGCAGTTCGGAGATGACCACCTCCAGCCGCTCCGCCATGGCGTTGAAGTCCGCCGACACCGCCCCGATCTCGTCGGTGGAGGAGCTGCGCACCCGGCTGGAATAGTGGCCGGACGCGATGGCGCGGGTCGTGCGGGACAGCCCCTCCAGCGGCGCGGTCAGGATGCGGGAAACGGTGTAGGACAGCGCGGCGCACAAGAGGGCCAGCCCCGCGAAGATCCACTGAAACGTGCGCTGCTGGGCGCGGCGCGTTTCATAGAGGGCGGAGACGTCGTGGGCGGTGTGCAGATACAGGGTGCTGCCGCTCACGTCCAGCGCGCCGGAGAGCAGGAGCCAATGCCGCTGCGCCGGGTCCGTGCGGTAGAGAAACAGGCAGCTGCCCGGCTGCGGGCGCTGCGTTTCATCCAGGACGGAGGCCATGACGGTCCCGGCCTCGTAGACGGTCTCCGTCTCCACCTCCAGCCGGACCGCCCCCCAGGATGCGGCGTTCTGCCGGGAAAGCTGCTCCAGGGTGAGGGACATGCGGTCGGTGTCCAGGGGCTGGCCCAGCTCGTTGACGATTTGAAGGGTGCTCAGGGTCATCTGGTAGGTGTGCCAGGCCATGTCCTTTTCCCGCTCCAGAGAGCCGCGGAAGGTGGAGGAGATCAAAATGCTGCCGCCGATCCCGAAGAGCAGGGACAGCAGGCCCACCATATACAGCGTCATTTTGATGCGGAACTTCATGGCGCGGCCTCCAGCCGGTAGCCGACCTTGTTCACGGCCTGGAGCTGGGTCTCCCAGCCCACCTTTTTCCGCAGCCGCTGGACGTTGAGGTCCACCACCTTGCTTCCAAAGGGAAATTCGCCGCCCCAGACCCGCTCGTAGATCGTCTCCCGGTACAGCGCCCGCCGCGGATTCCGAACGAAGAGGAGCAGCAGCTCATACTCCGTCCGGGTCAGCGCGACGGGCTGTCCGCCGCGCCGCACCTGCATGGAACGGGTGTCGATCTCCAGACCGCCGAAGGCGAGGACCTCCTCGGTTTTGTGATAGCGGCGGAGCACCACGTCGATCCGGGCCAGCAGCTCGATGATCGCAAAGGGCTTTACGATATAGTCCTCCGCGCCGAGCCGCAGGCCCTTGACCCGGTCCGTCACCGCGTCCTTTGCGGTGATGAAGATGACGGGGATCTCCAGGGGGCGGATGTATTCCATCAGTTCAAAGCCGTCCACATGGGGCAGCATCACATCCAGAAGAACGAGGTCGTAGGAGCGGCTTTCCAGCAGATCGGCGGCGCTCATGCCGTCGAAGGCGCAGGTGCAGGCGTATCCCTCCTTGGTGAGGCTGAGGCGGATCAGATTGGAGATCGGCGGCTCGTCCTCTACAATTAAAACGTGGATCAAAACGTTTCCCTCCTTTCCAATCCAGAATACAGCGTTTCGGCATCAAAACGGCAACGGTCATCCGCAAAAATTATGGCACAGTTTTCGCATCCGCGCAAGAGGGCGGACGGGAGCGGGAGAGGGACCGGGCAAAAAAGGCGGAGGGGGGCCGGGCGCGTTTCCGCCCCGGCCCCCCTCCGGGGACCGATACGCAAATAAATGAAAATAAATGCGATAATTTACGTTCTCAAACGTTTAAAAAAGCATGCGGTTCTGCATAAAAGTTACAAAAAATAAAGGCATCCATTGACATGGTTTGGATAAATCGCTATGCTGATTTTAGAAATGTTGCGCCGTGCAACAAAATCAGCATCCGGAGGATTTCCGGCGGAGTGAAAGGAGAAGAGTGCAATGAAACGTGCCTCAGCCAAGGCGGCATCCCTGCTGCTGACACTGGCGCTGCTGCTGGCGCTTGCGCCGGCGGGGGCCGCCGCTGCCGAAGAAAAAGCGGGGTGGTGGACCGGCGACGCATGGAGCGTGGAAACGCTGCAGAGCCTTGGCGCAAAGCCCCCGGCGTACAACAAGGCGGAAAAGCGGTATGAGATCGGCACGCCTGAGCAGTTCCTGTTTCTCTCAGGCGCATGGAAGACCTGCGACGTCGATGGGGACGGCGTGCCCGACGCGCCCCGGGACGGGCGCTATGTCCTGACGGCGGACCTGGATATGGGGCCCCTGATGGAGAAGATCGGCGCGGCCGTCACCGCCGCGTCCGGGACGGAGACCGCCGGATATATGCCGCCCTTCTCCGCCAATAAGGACGAGAACGCGGACAAGAGCGACGGGTGGTTCCTGGGCGTCTTTGACGGCGGGTACCATGTGGTGTCCAACCTCTCCATCCGGCGGGTGGATGGGAAATACGCCGCGCTGTTCGGCTATGTGGGCAGCGAGACGGACCATGCCGTGGTCCGGAACCTGGGGCTTGCGGATGTGAGCGTCACCGGCTCCAAGACCTGCGGCGCCATCGCGGGCGTCAGCTACGGCGCCATTGAAAACTGCCTGGTCACCGGCTCCGTCCAGGGCAAGGAGACCATCGGCGGCTTGGTGGGCAAGGTGAAGGAGGGACGGGATTCCCACGTCACCAACTGCTTCGTATACATGGACGTCGCCGGCAAGGAGCTGGTGGGCGGTCTGGCCGCCACCATCGAAAGCGGCGGCACCGTGGACGGGTGCTATGTGGGCGGCACTGTGAAGGCGGGAGACGGGAAGGTCTCCGCGGGCGGCGCCGCCGGCGCGTTCAGCGCGGGCGACTGGCTGAAAAACACTGTGGCGCTCCAGTCGTCGATCAAGGGCGGCGAGGGCGCCCGGGACGCGGACCGCCTGGTGGGCACCCTGGAGAGCGAGAGCGGCGCGAACCTGGTGAACAACTATGTCTGGGAGGGGACGGCGCTCACGGCCAACGAGCCGGAGGAGCATCCCAATCTGGCGGTGGCGCAGGCGGTCTCCGCCAAGACGCTGCTGAGCCGGCAGTTTTACAGCAAGGACCTGGGATGGAAGCTGGGCGCGGACTGGTCCTGGGTGGGACCGGAGACGGCCGGATATCCTGTGCCCGCCGGCTTTGCGAAGGCGGGCAGCGCGCCGGACCTGCTGACGGCGATCGTCGATGATCTGACGCTGACCCAGGCGGCGCTGAATATCGACAACCCCGCCGTAAACCGCGTGGAACAGGGGGGCAAGGCGGAGATCACCGCGTCGGTGGCCCTGCCCGCGGGGGCGAAGGTGGATTCCGTGCGGGTGTTTTACGGCGGCGGCGCCGACGGCACGGCGTTCACGGATTTTGTGGAAATGCAGGCGGCCAACGGGGCTTACCGCGCCGTGCTGCCGCTGACGGACCCGGGCCGCTACTATTACTATGTTCAAGCCGAGGTGGGCGGGCAAAAGCTGACGAAGCCCTATGACGTCACCGGAGCGCTGCCGCTGGTTCTGGATGACGGCGCTGTGGACGGCGCGCCCCGGGAGATCGTCTGCCAGGTGGGGGAGACCTACGCCGAGGTGGGCTTCAACTGGCTGACCGACCCCGCGGTGACCGCGTCCACCGTCTGGTACCGGGAGAAGGGCGCGTCTCAGTGGAGCACCGCGTCCGGGCAGAGCAGTCTGCATTATCTCACCAAGGGCTGGGAAGAGGTCCAGAGCCATTGGGCCACGGTCACCGGGCTTCGGGCGGAGACCGCCTATGAGTATTGCGTGGGCGGCGCGTACGGCGGCACGGAGTTCCGCAGCCCCGTCCACACCTTTACCACGCTGCCCGCGGAGGGCGCGTTCACCTTCATGCAGTATTCCGACATGCAGGCGGAGGAGCCGGAGGGCTACACGCCCTTCCTGGAGACTTTGGAAAACTTTGTGGATAAGCTGCCCGTTCAGCCGGATTTCCTGCTGAACACCGGCGATATCGTGGCGAGCGGCTACAAGAGCTCTGAGTGGGCCAATTTCTTCAGCGTGGCGCAAAGCCAAATGGCGGACCGGCTCAACATCCTGCTGCCCGGCAACCACGAAAACAAGGGCGATCTCCAGTACCGGCAGTACGGTGCGCGGACCAGTCTCCCCAACGAGGAGGAATACGGGCCGCTGGAGGGCACCGGCTGGTGCGTCGTCGGCGACGCATGTTTCGTCTTTGTCAACACCGATCCCTACTCCGGGGAGACCGGAGCGGATGTGGAGGCCGACCGGGCGCGGTTCTTCGCCGAGCAGACGGCCTGGGCCAAGGAGGTCTATGAAAAGGCGGACTGCACCTGGCGCATCATGGCTTCCCACGTCGGCACCTATATCATCAATTTCAACGACCCCGCCGATTATCCCTATATTCCGGAGATGTGCGATGAATTGCAGGTGGACCTGTATTTGAACGGCCATGATCACGAGTATATCCGCACCACCGCGAAGGATAACGCAAAGACCGGGATCGGCGCCGGGACCACCTATGTCACATGCAGTTCCCTGGGCGAAAAGCTGGACGCTTTCGAGCCGGACACCGCCGGTGGGAAATACGCCGTGGTGCACAAGGACGGCGCGGAGGAGTCCCAGCAGATCTTCAGCATGGTCACGGTGGATCAAAACGGCATCCATCTCACCGCCTATCAGCGCGGCGTGGAGGAGGACTGGAGCGTGTATGACGTGATCGACCGCTTCGACATCACCACCAGCCTGACCAAGGGCGCGCAGGCTCAGACAAAGACGCAGACGCCCGCCGTCCCGGCGGCAGCGGCGGCTGAGCCCTCCGCGCCGGAGCCGGTTTCCCCCGCCGCGGAGGGGACCTATGTGGTCCTTCCGGGAGACTGCCTGTACCGCATTGCCCAGCGGCTTTACGGCGACGCCAGCCAATGGGTGCGACTGTATGAGGAGAACCGGGACCTGATCCGGGATCCGGCTTGGATCTACATCGGCCAGGTCTTGAAAGTCCCGGCGTGACCGCACGATCCGCCAAGGGAAAAGCCCCGGCCCGCGCTTGCGCGGGCCGGGGCTTTTTCATCAAGATCAAGGAAAATCTCTCGTTTTTTCCGCGCCGAGGGGAAGAACGCCCGCCTTTTCGGCGGCGTTTTATTGGTCCCGCAGGATGGTTTTCCCCTGCGTCAGGCTCTCCCGCACCAGAATGAGCCGCTGGTTCCGGCTGCCCCGCCAGGGGAGGGAGAGCGTCCGCTGCGCCAGCAGGAAGGGGCCGTCCACCAGAACGTCCAGCTCCCGCAAAAGAGCCTGCTGCTCCGGCG
>JAEXWS010000140.1 GCA_023406225.1 Bacillota bacterium
GTGTAGCCCTGGTTCGTGATGACCACCACCAGCTCGTGCGTCCGCTGCTGCTCCATGTCCGTCTCTCCCTCCCGCTCCCGCGTCAAATAGTCCTTCATGGCCGCGCCGCCCAGGCTGTCCACCGGCACGGCCATCAAAACGCCGCTTCCCGGCACGTCCAGCCACAGGTCCCGGGCGGCCTCCCGCACCATGCGGGGGGAGCGGGGCGTCAGACAAAACAGCGCCGCCTTTTCCGAGGCCTCCAGCCCCAGGCAGTCCAGGATATCCACCGTGGCCGTTCCCCGGCCCAGGACCGTCAGCACCAGGGGGACGTCCCGGGACTGGAACCAGGCGGCGAACTCCCCGCACCGGCTCCGGTCCGTGATGGTGATGATGAGATCCACTCCGTTCATGGCGCGCCCCTCTCTTCTTCCGCAATTCATAGCTCGATGATCTCCCCGCCGTCCGCCGGGCCGTCCGGCTCCGCGCCCCGCCGGTCCAGGCGCAGCTTGTAGATAAGGCCCAGGGCCTGGATGGTCAAAAGCGGGGTCATGGCCACCATAGCCACCACGCCGAAGGCGTCCGTGACGATGTTTCCCCCCAGGGCGTCGCAGGCCCCCATGGCAAAGGGCAGCAGGAAGGTGGCCGTCATGGGGCCGGAGGCCACGCCGCCGGAGTCAAAGGCGATGGCGGTGAATATGCGCGGCGCGAAAAAGGACAGCGCCACGGCCGCCAAGTATCCCGGCACCAGGAACCAGAGGATGGAAACGCCCGTCAGCACCCGGACCATGGCCAGGCCGATGGACACGGCCACGCCCACGGATAAGCTGGCGCTCATGGCCCTGCCGGGGATGGCGCCGGAGGTGATCTCCTCCACCTGCTTGTTCAAAACGTGGACGGCGGGCTCCGCCTGGACGATAAACCAGCCCATCAGCATCCCGATGGGGATCAGGATCCAGCGGCAGGAAAGGCCCGCGATCTGGCGGCCCAGAAAGCTGCCCGCGGGCAGGAAGCCCACGTTGGCGCCCGTCAGGAACAAAACCAGCCCGACATCAGTATATAGGAGACCCACCAGGATTTTCAACACTTTTTTCCGGCTCAGCCGCAGGGAGACGGCCTGAAAGACGGCGAAAAACGCCGCAATGGGGGCCAGACACACCGCTACCTCGCGGAAATAGACCGGGAATGCCGCCGTGAACAGCGCCCAGAGGGCGCGGCTGTCCGCCGCGTCGGGGACCGCCGCCGGCGTGTAGGTCCCGGCGGCGGGATAGAGCAGGGATAGGACCATCACCGCCAGGATGGGTCCGATGGAGCACAGCGCCACCAGGCCGAAGCTGTCCTGGGCGGCGTCCTTGTCGCTGCGGATGGAGGCCACGCCCACGCCCAGGGCCATGATGAAGGGCACGGTCATGGGCCCGGTGGTCACGCCGCCGGAGTCGAAGGCGATGGAGAGGAAGTCCTCCGGCACGAAGGCGGCCAGAACGAACACCGCCAGGTAGAAAAACACCAGCATCCGGTTCAGGGGGACGCGGAAGAGGATGCGCAGCAGCGCCACCACCAGAAACAGCCCCACGCCCACCGCCACCGCGCCGATGAGCCGGGCGTTGGGCACGCCGGGGACCTGGGTGGCCAGCACCTGGAGGTCCGGCTCGGACACGGTGACGATCACGCCGATGAGGAAGCTCACGCTCACCAGCACCCCCAGCTTCCGGGAGCGGGTCATGGCCGCGCCCACCCGTTCCCCGATCGGGATCATGGCCGTGTCGGCCCCCAGGGTGAACAGCCCCATGCCCACCACCAGCAGCGCCGCCCCGATGAGGAACGCCATCAGCGTGGCGGTGGGGATGGGCGCGGCGGTGAAGCACAGCGCCAGCACGATGGCCGCGATGGGCAGCACGGAGGAGAGCGCCTCATGAAGCTTTTCCCGCAGGACCGTCCGGTTCCGCCCCAGTTGTTCCCGCCATTGGGCGTGTTTTTTCCTCTGCAATCCCATCACCTCTCAAAAGTTCCCGAAATACGGGTTTCTGCACGCTTTCTTCTATTTTAGCAGAGTTTGGCCGCCGGGTCTACGCAAAACGGGGCGAAGCGTTTTTCTTAACGCCCCCTTGGCGGGGTTTCCTTTTGGGACGGTTTGTGATATGATAAACGCCATCCAAGAACAAGGAAGTGACCTTTTATGAAGACCGGGCTGGTGCTGGAGGGCGGCGCCTTCCGCACGATTTTCTCCTCCGGCGTGTGCGACGCCTTTTTGGACGGCGGACTGCCCCTGCCGGACTACACCGTGGGCGTCTCCGCGGGCATCGCCTACGGCGTGAGCTATCTCTCCCGCCAGAGCAGACGGAACCTGCAGCTTTTGACCACCTATGCCAACGACCCGCGCTACATGGGCGCGCGGAACTTTCTGCAAAGGGACAACCGCTGCTATTTCGGCCTGAAATTCTCCTACGAGACGATCCCCAACGAGCTGCTGCCCTTTGATTACGAGACGTTCGCCGCCTATCCCGGCACGGCGGAGGCGGTGGTGACGAATCTGGAGACCGGCCGGGCGGAGTATCTGGAGGTCCCCCGGCGGGACGAGCATTTCCTCCTGCTTCAGGCCACCTGCGCCATCCCCCTGCTGTTCCCCATCATCCGTCTGGACGGGCGGCCCTGCCTGGACGGCGGCTGCGCCGACGCCATCCCCTGGAAGCGGGCCTTCGACGCGGGCTGCGACCGGGTGGTGGTGGTTTTGACCCGGGAGCGGACCTACGCCAAGGACCCCGCCCGCATCATGCCCCTCATCCGGCGGAAATTCAGGAAGTACCCCAACTTTGTGGAGACCATGCGCCGCCGGGCGGACCATTACAACCGCAGCCGGGAGGAGCTGTTTAAGCTTGAGCGGGAGGGAAAGGTCCTGGTCCTGGCTCCGGAGGATACCACGGGATTCTCCAGGACGGAGCGGGACGTGGAGAAGATCCGCGCTTTGTGGCAGTCCGGCTACTTTACGGGCCGCGCCGCCGCGGACGCGGTCCAAAAATTCTGGACCGGGGACCCCGTCTGAGGGGAAGAAGGAACGAAACGGCGCCGGGGAGGCTGCTTACGCAGCC
>JAEXWS010000163.1 GCA_023406225.1 Bacillota bacterium
GTCCCAGGCAGATCGCGGCCTATGCGGAAACGCTGATGCCAGACTGGGGCGGGATCGGCATCTACAAAAGCTTCTGCCATGTGGATGTCCGGGCCGCGAAGAGCCGCTGGAACGGATAGCATAAGCCCCCCGGAGGCTCTACGGCTTCCGGGGGCGCGGGCTTCTGAAACCTCATGCGCCCCTTCTCCCAGACATGGCTGACCGCCGCCGCCCTGTGCGTCATCCGGGGCTGACCCCTCCACCCCGGATCGAGCGGCTTGCCGCTCCGGATAAAACAGGATTTTTTTCGTGGGATTTCTTTGTCCGCGCTGTATAATAGAGCAAAGAGAAAAGAGGGGGGCGTGGTGGGATGACCCTGCGCATGCGCCGCATCGCGGCGGGAGCCGCCGCTTTGGCGTTTTTGATCGGGGCCGGAGTGCTGTACCGGATGGAGTTCGTATCCCTGCGCACGGAGGGGCGGCGGCAGGAGGCCGCCGAGACGTATACGAAGCTTTCCGGGTTAACGGTCTTTGGCGATGAGACGGTCCGCGGCCGCCGCGTTCTGGCCTTTGCGGACGGGCGGGGGACCCTGGGCTGCGTCCAGTTCCGCCGGGGGCTTTTGGGCGGCTGGCAGGCCGTCGGCGCCGGATACAGCACGGGGGACATCATGCGGGCGGACCGGCTTCGGGACGTGGATGCGCTGGCGGTTTACGCCGCCGCCTGCCCGCCGGAGATCGCCCGCTACAAGGTCCAGGCGAACCTGGAAAACGAAGAGACGCTGATGGCGGAGGGGGAAGCGGCCGCCTCCGGCTTCCTCCACATCCATGAGACGGACCGGGACTACTTCCCGCGCATCTTCTTCTACGGCGCGGCGGGAGACGAACTGGATGGGAGCGCGTATCAAAAGAGCGCCGGCGGCACCGGCATCGGCACGGCGGAGATCAACATGGTCTACGTGCTCTGCGCCGTTTTGCTGGGGGTGGGATGGCTGATCGTGAAGTACCTGTGGGACGGCGGGAAGCCGAGAGAAAAAGAGACTGCCTGAGCGGCAGTCTCTTTTTTTCACCGTTTCCGGACAGGGTGGCGCAGGACGGTCCGCAGCTTGGCCGGAGCGCACCTCCGGCAGTCGCTGAGATAGATCTCGTGGTGGCGGCGCTCCGCCGAAAAGTCCGGGACCAGGCCCTGCTCCGCCGCGAAGCGGTCCAGCAGGGCGACGGTCGCGAGCTCGCTGTCATAGGGACCGACGTGCATGCACTGGACGCACAGGCCCTCCGCGTAGGGGAAGAACTCCACGCTGGAAAAATCCCGCTTTTTCTTCCGCCCGGCCTCCGCCGCCGCCCAGGCGAAGTCGTCCCGGGTGACGAAATCCGGCAGGCGGAGCATGGAGACCCACTGGAAGTCCGCCTTGCGGGCGTAGTCGATCCCCTCCGTGCCCTCCTGCCGCCAAAGGCCCTCCAGCGGCGGCACCACGTAATCGAAAAACCCCTCGATTCGGCGGCCGTTCCGCCCGCTCATCTTCAAAGTGAAGGCCATGCCGTACAAAAGGCCCATGGCCTCCTGGTACGCGCCCTTTGGATCGTTGGGATTGCCGCGGCCCCGCACGGCCAGAAAATTCGCCGGAGGGACCTCCACCAGACAGGGGCTCTGGGGCGGCATGTAAAATTCCCTGTATTCCTTTTTGTAGTCAAACGCCATATCGCTCACCTCCCGGAAAGCATACAGCCTCTCACGGTGTGAGAGTCAAGAGGCGGTTTCTAAAGTCCGTTGACGATATGATCCGGCCGCTCTCCGGCCATCAGCTTCCCAAGGTCCGAAAAGAGCATCTGGTGGGCTCTGCGGAACGCCGACTGGCACACGCCGCCCTGATGGGGGCAGAGGATGAGCCGGTCCGGGAACTCCGCCGCCAGACGCACCAGCGGGTGGTCCGCGGAGACGGGCTCGGGATCGTAGGCGTCCAGGGCCGCGCCCGCCAGCTTTCCGGAGCGGATGGCGGCGCAGAGGGCCTCGTCGTCGATGACCGCGCCCCGGGCGGTGTTCACCAGAAACGAGCCGGGCCGCATATGGGAGAAAAATTCCTCATTGATCAACCGGGTGCTCTCAGCGGTGGCGGGCAGATGGAGGCTCACGATGCCGCACCGCTCCGCCAGCTCGTAAAGGGGCAGGTAGGACGCGCCGCACCGCTCCTCCGTCTCCTTGTCCCGGCGGTGGCGGGCGTAGTAATAAACGGTGCTGCCGTTGACCGAAAGCCGCTTGGCCGCGGCCTGGGCGATGGCCCCGAAGCCCACCAGTCCCACGGTGGAGACGGAGAGATCCGGGGGGATGTCCACCTCCAGGGTCTTCACCGCCTCGTCCTGCCGCCCCGCCTTCACCATCCGGTCCCCCCAGAGGGTCCGGTGGAGCAGCATGCTCATGAGGGTGACGGTCAGCTCGCCCACCGCCTCCGCGTTGCATCCGGCGTTGTTGCACACGTAGACGCCCCGGCGTTTGGCGGCGGCGGCGTCGATGCGGTCGTACCCCACGCCCTCGGAGTGGATCATCTTCAAGTTGGGCATCCGGGCCATGAGAGACTCCGTGATCCAGGTGATGGGCGTGACGAACAGGGCCTCTGCGTCCGCCCCGGCGGCGAGCCAATCCTCCTCCGTGCCGCTGCGGTCCGCAAAGACCAGCTCCGCCGCCCGGCTGGCCGGGGTGCCCGGATCGTAAGCGTCATAGCGCGCCTTGGGCGCAAGGACCAGGACCTTCATTCCGCTTTGCCCTCCTTTTGCGCCCTGGGGTCCCCGTAGGGGGGCGGAACGGTCCCCTCCTCCATGCCCCGGGCCATTAAAATGTCAGTGGGGGTGATCTTCATCAAGTCCTCTTTCGTGACCTGCTCCATCCCCGCCAGGCGGTTGGCCTGGTTCACCAAGATCTGCTCGAAGATGTTGCGCACGCCCCGGGCGTTGCCGAAGGAGATGGAGTTCGTGTTCTCCTCCCGGATGAAGTCCCGGACCATCTCCTCCGCCTGGCCCTCCAGCTCATAGCAGCCCTTTTTGCACTGCATGCGGAAGATGGACATCATCTCCTCCGTGGTGTAGTCGTCAAAGTGGAGGAAGCGGTTGAACCGGGATTCAAGCCCCGGGTTGGAGTGGATGAAGTCGTCCATCAATCCGTCGTATCCGGCGGCGATGACCACCAGATCGTCCCGGTGGTCCTCCATGGCCTTTAAAATGGTGTCGATGGCCTCCTGGCCGAAGTCGTTCTCCGCCCTGCCGTTGAGGGCGTAAGCCTCGTCGATGAAGAGCACGCCTCCCAGGGCTGCGTCGATCACCTTGGAGGTCTTCAGGGCCGTCTGGCCCACGTAGCCGGCCACCAGCCCGCTGCGGTCCACCTCCACCAGCTGGCCCTTAGAGAGGATGCCCAGGCTGTGGTAGATGCGGGCCATGATGCGGGCGATGGTGGTCTTGCCGGTGCCGGGGTTGCCGGAAAAGACCATGTGCAGGCTCAGGTCCGTGGCGGGCAGGCCGTTGTCCCGCCGCATCTGGTGGACCGTCACCATGTTGATGAGGTTTTTGACCTCCTTCTTCACGGCGGAGAGGCCGATGTAGCCGTCCAGCTCAGCCTGGAGGTCCTCCATCTTCTCCGGGGGCGGGACCTCCGCCTGGGGGGCTTTGTCCCCGCCGTTCCCGGTGGAGGCGGCGGGGCCCTTGGGCGCTTCCGGGGCCTGCGGCCGGGGACCGCCGTCGGGCGGCGCGGCGGGCACGCCCCAGAAATCCTGGCCCATGCGGCTCAGGTTGTGCTCCGTCAT
>JAEXWS010000002.1 GCA_023406225.1 Bacillota bacterium
GACCTACACCCGGGCCACCGGCAGCGAGCAGGTCCGCCTGGGCCGGGGCGCCGCCCGGCTGGAGTACGCCCTGGCGGAGGAGCTGGGCTGCGTGGCCCAGTGGCGCACCTGGAATGGGGCGGCCACCCTCGGCGTCCCCTATACCAGCCTGAACCTGTGGGTCAACGGAGACGGCTCCGGCAACGTGCTGTCCTTCCTGTACGGCGACGGCGCGGAGGACGGGCTGACGCTGCCCGTCGCCACGCTGGACTTCACCGGCTGGAAGCAGGTCAGCGTGACGCTGCCCGGCCAGCCCTTCACCCTCCAGGGTGTCCAGGTGGCCACCACCGGTGCCAGCGTCTACGACGACGGCCTGGGCAACCTCATCACCGAGTATCCCGCCACGCCCCGGACCGGCACGGTGTATATCGACCACATCGTGGCCTCCTTCGGCGGCACGGTGGACAACGAGGCGCCGGTGATCACCGCCTCGCTGGAGGAGTCGGACTTTTCGGTGCGGGCCACGGTCTCCGACGCGGTGGACGGGGTGCTCCCCGCCTCCGCCGTGACGGTCTCCTATAACGGCGCACCGATGTCCGCCGATTACAACGCCTCCACCGGCAGCCTGGCCTTCGCCCTGCCCGGCCCCGGCGAGACCCACGAGGCCATGCGGGTCACCATCACTGCGATGGACGCCTCCGGCAACATCGGCCGGGCCTCCCTGGACGTGGAGCCCTACGGCGTGGACCACAAGTTCACGGACATCAACGGCTACTGGGCGGCCACCTATGTGGACTTCCTGTACAACTCCGGCGTCACCACCGGCTATTCCGACGGCACCTTCCGCCCCGACCAGAACATCACCCGGGCCCAGTTCGCCGTGATGCTGTACCGGTACCTGGGGCTGGAGGAGAGCCGGTATGAGGACGTGACGCTGCCCTTCGCGGACAACGGCGCCATTCCGGAGTACGCCGTGCCCGCCATCCGGGCGCTGTACACCGAGGGGGTCATCAACGGCTCCACCGGCGCCGACGGCCGGGTGTACTTCAACCCGGGCAGCAGCCTCACCCGGGCTCAGGCCGCCACCATGATCGGCCGGACCCAGGCCAAGGGCTACGCCGCGGCGGAGCTGACCTTCACCGACACGGCCTCCATCCCCGCCTACGCCGTCTCCTATATCCAGACCATGGTGGCCCAGGGGGTCATCGGCGGCTACGCGGACGGCTCCTTCCAGCCGGGGGCCAACATCACCCGGGGCCAGATGGCCAAGATCCTGTATACGCTTCTGTGACGAAAAGCCGTCTTTCCGGTGGAAACCCGCCGGAAAGACGGCTTTTTAACGGGCCCTTTACGGCCAGACGTTGCTTTTTCCCCCTTCGCTGTGGTATCATGCTCTCCAGCGACACGGCCCACAGGCCGGGAAAGGAATCGTGGAATTTGCGTGGACGAACCTCCGCTGCCCACTCATATCTCTTTTCATAACAGGCAGTCCGTCCCCCCCCAAGGGGCCGGACCGCCTGTTTTTGATTTCTTTCCGACATTTATTTTTTAAGGAGTGATGATCCCCCCATGGACAGTTCCAGTGCCGCCATGACCCTTGCCATTCTGGTGCTCGTGAGCTTTTCCGCCTACTTCTCCGCCACGGAGACCGCCTTTTCCAGCCTGAACAAGATCCGCCTGAAAAGCAAAGCCGACGCGGGCGACCGCCGGGCCGCCCTGACGCTGGAGCTGGCGGAGGACTACGACCGCCTGCTCTCCACCATCCTCATCGGCAACAACCTGGTGAACATCACCGCCACCACCGTAGGCGCGGTGCTGTTCACCCGTCTTGCGGGGGCGCTGTACGGCCCCACCGTCTCCACGGTGGTCTTGACGGCGGTGATCCTGCTCTTCGGAGAGATCTCCCCCAAGAGCATCGCCAAGGAAAGCCCGGAGCGCTTCGCCATGGCCGCGGCCCCCCTGCTGCGGGTATGCCTTGGTTTGCTGCGGCCGCTGAACTTCCTCTTCACCCGGTGGAAGCGCCTTCTGCGCAGGGTGATCGGGTCCGCCGACGACCCGGGCATCTCCGAAGAGGAGCTTATCACCATGGTCTCCGAGGCGGAGAGCGGGGGCGGCCTGGACCGGCACGAGAGCGAGCTGATCCGCTCCGCCATCGGGTTCGGCGGCCGGGAGGCGGGAGACATCCTGACGCCCCGGGTGGACGTGGCGGCGGTGCCCGAGGACGCGGACACGGACGCCGTGGCCGCCGCCTTTGCAAAGAGCGGCTATTCCCGCCTGCCGGTGTACCGCGGCAGCATCGACGATATCGTGGGCGTTCTCCACGAAAAGGACTTCTACGCCGCCCGCTTTCAGGGACGGGAACAGCCCGCCGGATGCGTCGGCCCCGTCCACTACACCACCGCCAACACCCCCATCGACCGCCTTCTGCGGACGATGCAGCGGGAAAAGGTCCATCTGGCCGTGGTGGTGGACGAATACGGCGGCACCGCGGGCATCGTCACCCTGGAGGACATCGTGGAGGAGCTGGTGGGAGAGATCTGGGACGAACACGACGAGGCGGCGGAGCCGTTTTGCAGGCAGAGCGACGGAAGCTGTCTCGCCGCCTGCTCCGCCGACCTGGCGGACCTGTTCAGCCTGTTCTCCATCCGGCGCGCAGGCTCCGGCTCCGTCTCCGGATGGGTCGTCCAGCACCTGGGCCGCCTGCCCGGGACCGGGGACCGCTTCCAGGCGGACGGCCTGGATGTGACCGTCACCCGGACGGACCGCCGCCGGGTCCTGGAGGTCCGGGTCCGCCCGCTGCCCGCGCCGGCGGAGGAGGCGTGACCTTTCCAGGTTGTGTCCTCCCCCGGCCTGTGGTATAATGAACGGACATATTTTGAAAGGCAAAGGAGCGTCTTTCCATGCACGTCTACACCACGGGCCAATGGGTCCTGCTGTTTTTCTTCTACTGCTTTTGCGGCTGGGTCTGGGAGAGCTGCTACGTCTCCCTCCGCCAGCGGCGCTGGGTGAACCGGGGCTTTCTGCAAGGTCCCCTGCTGCCGATCTACGGCTCCGGCGCCATCATCATCCTCCTCGCCACCATCCCCGTGGCGGAGGACGCGCGGCTGGTGTTCCTCTTCGGCATGACCGCCGCCACCATCCTGGAGTACTTCACCGGCGCGGCCATGGAAAAGCTTTTCAAGGTCCGCTACTGGGACTACTCCAAGCAAAAATTCAACCTCAACGGCCACATCTGCCTCACCAGCTCCATCGCCTGGGGCTTTTTCTCCATCCTGCTGGTGCGCTTCCTCCACCCGCCCGTCGCAAGGCTCCTCCAGCGGGTGCCGGATTTCTGCGTGGACCCCCTGGCCCTGGCGCTGACCATCGTTCTCACGGTGGACGCGGTCCGGTCCGTCCAGGCCGCCATGGACCTCCGGGAGATGCTCACCAAGCTCACGGAGGAGAACGAGGACCTGCGCCGCCTGGCCAAGCGGGCGGAGGTGTTCTCCGCCTTCGCGGAAGAGGACCTGCGCCGCTTCCGGGACCGGACCGAGGTGGAAAAGATCCTGCTGCGGGACCGCCTGGAGGCGGAGCTCCGGCAAAAGCGGGAGGCCCGTGCCGAGCGGACCCTCCGGCGCCAGGAGGCCCTGGAGGAGGCGCTTTGCCGCGTCACCTCCGCCAAACTGGAATCCCTGGGCAACATCACGGAGGCGCTGGAGCGCTACCGGGACCAGCTGGAGGACGCCCGGGACCTGACCGCCGAGGCCCTGGCCGAGCGCAAAGCGGAGATCGCCGAGGCCCTGGAAAAGCTCCGCAGCCGGGAGAGCGCCATCCGCGCCCGGACGGCAAAGACCTACCGCCGCTCCCTGCGCATCCTGCGGGGCAACCCCTCCGCCAGGACGAAGGAGTTTTCCGAAGCTCTGGAGGCCCTGCGAAAGCTGGGCGGCATGCATCTGGACTGAGAAAAGGACCGCGCGGACCCAAATGGGTCCGCGCGGTCCTTTCCGCTCAGGCGGCCTCCGCCGCCGGCTCTTCAAAATCCAGGATCCGATGGATGGTCAGCCGGTAGACCAGGATGGAGACCAGGGGGCCCAGCAGATCGGAGATGGGCTGCACATAGAACACCGCCCGGGCCGGAAAGAACCGGGGGATGAGCAGCAGCGCCGCAAAATACACCGCCTTGCGCCAGAAGGACAGCGGCAGCGACAGCCGCACCTGTCCCATCCCCGTGAATCCGTCCACCAGCTCGTACTGGATGCCCAGGGGGATGATGGCCAGGGTGCACACCTTGATGGCGGAGAACGCCTCCGCCGCCAGCAGCGGCTCTGCGGTAAACAGCCGGACGAACAGCGGCCCCGCCGTCCGGGCCAGGATGAACAGCAGCGTGGTGTAGCCCCCGCACAAAAGGAAGAGCTGCCGCTGGGCCTCCAGGATGCGGTCCTTCCGCCGGGCGCCGTAGTTAAAGGCCAGGATGCCCTGGGTGCCGCAGGAGATGCCGCTGAGGGGCATGGTCACCACCAGCATGAAGCTCTGGGCGATGGTGGCGCAGGTCACCAGCCGGTCCCCCAGCTCCGGCCCGCCGTAGTGCTGGAGCACGGCGTTCAGAGCGATGATCATCACGCTGTCCACCGCCACGATGGCGAAGGGGGTGAAGCCCATGGTCAGGATGCGCCCCATCAGCCGCCCCCGGTAGCCGCCGAAGGTGATGCGGATGGGCGCTTTCCTTCCAAAGAGGAAGAAAAGCACATAGGCGCAGCTGGCAAGCTGGGAGAGCACCGTGGCCAGGGCCGCGCCCAGCACGTCCAGACGGCAGGCGAAGATGAAGATGGGATCCAGGACGATGTTCAAAACCGCCCCCAGCAGCACGGACCTCATGCCCGTCCTGGCGAAGCCCTGGCAGATAATGAACTGGTTCAGCCCCAGGGACAGCAGGTTGAACACCGTTCCGAAGAGATACACGGTGAAATAGGCCTCGGCGTGGGGGTAGGTGACGGCGCTGGCGCCGAAGGCCATCAGCATGGGCCGCCGCAGCGGGAGCGCCGCCGCCGTCAGGACCACGCCGCAGACGCACAGCATCAAAAAGGCGTTGGCCAGGATGCGCCTGGCCTCCTCCGTCCTGCCCTCGCCCAGGCGGATGCTCATCAAAGGCGCGCCGCCCATGCCCACCAGGGAGGCGAAGGCCGCCAGCATGGTCACCACCGGGCCGCACACGCCCACCCCCGCCAGGGCCATGTCCCCGATATGGGGGATGTTGCTGATATAGATGCGGTCCACGATGCTGTAAAGCACGCTGACGAACTGGGCCAGCATGCTGGGGACGGCGATCCGCCACACCAGCGGGCGGATGGGGTCCGTCCCCAGGTTGTTTTCCAGAGTCATGATCGGTTCCTCACACACACAAAGAATGAACCCCCCATTTTCTTTGGGTCTTGCC
>JAEXWS010000044.1 GCA_023406225.1 Bacillota bacterium
GACGGTTACCAAAAGAGCCGCGCTGGACCAGCCCACGGCGGTCATTTTGTATCCCTGCACCGCAACGAACATGTCGTGGGAGTTCTCCGCCGCCGCGCTTTCCGAAAACGGAGAGGTGCTGTATCAACTGGACTATCTCATGGAAAACGGCACGGTCTATGTGGGCGAATACCGCTGGTGGCCCGTGGACGTGCCGTCCTGACCGGGAGCCGCTTGCGGGCGCGAAAGCCCAAAGCCCCGGGACCCCCGCCGGAGAAGCCGGCGGGGGTTCTTCTTGCCTTTTTCCCCCGCTTCCCCTATACTGTATAGAATATCACACCGTCCGCCGCTTGGCAGAAGGAGGCGCGCCCCATGCCCAGAACCATCCTGATCGTCGATGACAGCCGGGTGAACCGCAGCATTTTGAAAAACATCCTGGCGGGACGCTATGAAACGCAGGAGGCCGCCGAGGGCCGGGAGGCTTTGAACATCGTCCGCGCCCAGGGGGAGGCGCTTTCCGCCGTGCTGCTGGACCTGCGCATGCCCGGCATGGACGGCTTCGCCTTCCTGGAGCAGTTCCGCCGGGAGTTCCCCGCCGCCAACCTCCCCGTGATCGTCATGACCGGCGAGGACGGCGAGGATACGGAGGTCCGCGCCCTGCGCCTGGGGGCCACGGACTTTCTCAGCAAGCCCTATCAGCCCCAGATCATCCTGGCCCGGCTGGAAAACCTCATCAAGCTCCGGGAGACCGCCGCCCTGGTGAACCGGGTGGAGCGGGACAGCCTGACGGGCCTTTTGAACAAGGAGGGCTTCTGCGTCCGGCTGGAGCGGTTGCTGCGGGACGGCGCGTCCATGGACCTGGTGGCCATGGACATCGGGAATTTCAAGCTGGTGAACGATCTGTACGGCGAGGCCGCCGGAGACGAGCTGCTCCGGGCGGCGGCCCGCTGCGCGGAGCGGAGCTTCGGCGGCGAAGGGGTCCTTCTGGGCCGGAAGAACGGGGACCAGTTCCTCTTCGCCTTTCCGCCCTCTGAGCGGCTGGAAAGCCGCCTGCGGCGGGAGAGCCAGGCCTGGGAATTTCCCCTGGACATGAACCTGCCCCTGCGGTTCGGCGTGTGCCATGTCCGGGGGAACGGAGAGCCGGTGTCCGTCCTGTGCGACAACGCCCAGATGGCCGCCGACTCCATCCGGGGCCGGTACGACGTGCGCGTGGCGGAGTACGACGCCGCCGTCCGCAGCCAGCTCCTCATGGACCAGGAGCTGGCGGACGATCTGGAACAGGGGCTGCGCAGCGGCCAGTTCGAGGCGTGGTACCAGCCCAAGTGCGACCCCGTCACGGGAAACGTGGTGGGAGCCGAGGCGCTGGTGCGGTGGAACCATCCCGTCCGGGGCCCCCTCTCCCCGGACCGCTTCGTGCCCCTGTTCGAGCGGACCCGGCTCATCACGAAGCTGGACGCCTTCATGTGGGAGCGGACGTGCCGGGACCTGGCGGCCTGGGTGGCCGGGGGGAACCGGGCGGTGCCGGTGTCCGTGAACGTGTCCAGGGTGGACGTGTACCAGCGGGGCCTGGCCCGGCGGCTGCGGGCCCTGGTCCAGGGGATGGACATCGACCCGGCCATGGTGCCCCTGGAGATCACGGAGTCCGCCTGCGCCGACGACCCCGCCCAGCTTGCCGACACCATCCGCGCCCTGCGGGAGCAGGGCTTCCCGGTCCAGATGGACGACTTCGGCAGCGGCTGGTCCTCGCTGAACATGCTGACGGAGCTGCCCCTGGACGGAGTGAAGCTGGATATGAAGTTCATGCAGGGCTTCCGGTCGGCCTCCCGGGACCGGATGTTTTTGACCCATCTCCTGGAAATGCTGGCGGATCTGGAGCTGGAGGTGACGGCCGAGGGGGTGGAGACCGCCGAGCAGGCGGCGTTTTTGCAAAAGATGGGCTGCCGCTCCGCCCAGGGGCTGTACTTCTCCCCCGCCCTGCCCCGGGAGAAGTTCGAGCAGTTTTTACGGGACCGGCTTTGAAGCCGCCCGGACGGCGAAAGGATTTTAGAAAAGAGAGAGGCGCGGCCTCTCTCTTTTTTCGCGCATTTTCCGTCATTTTCATCCAATAGGGGAAGAATTTCCGGTAATTTTACGTGGGTGCGAAAAACATAGCAAAGTTTTTTCCTAGAAGTGCGAATATTTTTCTATCGTTTTTTCGGGACAGGCCCTGTAAAATAGGAGATGCCCTTCAAAGACGGCGCCTGCCGTCTGCGAATCCAAACTTTATAGGAGGAACCATTGATGAAGAAGATTCTTGCACTGCTCCTGGCGCTTGTCATGAGCCTGTCCCTGGCCGCCTGCGGCGGCGATAAGCCCGCGGAGACCACACCCCCCGACGCCCAGGGCGGCGAGGCGGAGGCCAGCGCGCTGAACGTGGGCGTGTTCTACTATGACTTTTCCGACGTATACATCTCCAGCGTCCGCGCCAACATGGACGAGATGCTGACCGAGCTGGTGGGGAAGGACAACTTCACCAACTATGACGCCGCCGGCAGCCAGCCCACCCAGAGCGACCAGGTGAACACCGCCATTAACGCGGGAGCCAACCTGCTGATCGTCAACATCGTGGAGACTTCCACCTCCGACCCCGCCAAGGACATCGTGGAAGCCGCCCGCGCCAAGGACATCCCCGTGATCTTCTTTAACCGCGAGGTCGCGGACAACGAGGTTATCAACAGCTACGACAAGTGCGCCTTCGTGGGCACCAACGCCCCCGACGCCGGCCACATGCAGGGCGAGATGATCGGCAAGTACCTGCTGGACAACTACGACACCGTGGATCTCAACGGCGACGGCGTGATCTCCTACGTCATGTTCAAGGGCCAGGAGGGCAACGCCGAGGCCGAGGCCCGCACCCAGTTCGCCGTGGAGGACGCCGACGCGCTGCTGACCGCCGCCGGCAAGCCCGCTCTGGCCTACTATGACGCCGGCGCCGCCACCAAGTACCTGGTGGACACCAACGGCAAGTGGTCCGCCCAGGCCTCCAACGACTACATGGTCGGCCTGCTGGGCAGCTACAACGAGGGCAATAACAACATGGTCGAGCTGATCATCTGCAACAACGACGGCATGGCCGAGGGCGCCATCTCCGCCCTGCAGAACGTGGGCTACAACAACGGAGAGGATACCACCATCATCCCCGTCTTCGGCGTGGACGCCACCGACTCCGCCAAGGCGCTGATCCAGGCCGGCAACATGACCGGCAGCATCAAGCAGGACGCCGTGGGCATGGCCTCCACCATCATCACCCTGGTCCAGAACGTCAAGGACGGCGCGGGCCTGATGGACAACACCGATCAGTTCGTGGTAGATGAGGGCGTTGCGAAGATCCGCGTGCCCTATGCGATGTACGACGCCAGCAGCGAGGGCTGATCTCCCGATCAAAGACGGATAGCGAACAGCCCGCCCCCTGATAAGAACGAGAGGTCAAGCGGGGTTGCCGGGAGGCAGCCCCGCTTGACCGCTGTGAAACCCCTGCTTGACCCGCGGCCGCCGGCCGCGTATGAAGCAGCGGTTTCACAAAGAGAGAGGAGGAAGAATATGGAGCAGCCGGCACTGCTTGAAATGCGCGGCATCAGCAAGGAGTTTCCGGGCGTCAAGGCCCTGGACAACGTCTCGCTGACCGTCCGCCCCGGCACCGTCCACGCCCTGATGGGCGAAAACGGCGCGGGGAAATCCACCCTGATGAAGTGCCTGTTCGGCATCTACCGCAAGGACGGCGGACAAATTCTCCTGGAGGGGAAAGAAGTTGATTTCAAAAGCTCCAAGGAGGCGCTGGAAAACGGCGTCGCCATGGTCCACCAGGAGCTGAACCAGGCCCTGACCCGCAGCGTGCAGGATAACCTGTGGCTGGGCCGCTATCCCAAGGTGGGCGGCTTTATCGTCAGCGAGTCCACCATGCGCAGGCGCACCCGGGAGATCTTTGAGGAGCTGGCCGTCCAGGTGGACCCCAAGGCCATCATGTCCACCCTGCCCGTCAGCCAGCGCCAGATGGTGGAGATCGCCAAGGCCGTCAGCTATGATGCGAAGATCATCGTCTTTGACGAGCCCACCTCGTCCCTCACCGAGGCGGAGGTGGAGCACCTGTTCCGCATCATCAGCATGCTGCGGGAAAAGGGCTGCGGCATCATTTACATCAGCCACAAAATGGAGGAGATCCTCCGCATCAGCGACGACGTGACCATTATGCGGGACGGCCAGTACGTGGCCACCAAAGCCGCCGGGGACCTCACCATGGAGGAGATCATCCGGCTCATGGTGGGCCGGGAGCTGACCAACCGCTTCCCGCCCAAGGAGAACGTCCCGGCGGACGTGATCTTGGAGGTGGAGCACCTCTCCGGGAAATATACCCGGTTAAAGGACGCGTCCTTCCAGCTCCGCAAGGGCGAGATTTTGGGCATCGCGGGCCTGGACGGCTCCGGCCGCACCGAGGTGCTGGAGAACCTGTTCGGCTCCATGACCAAGGGCGGCGGCACCATCCGCCTCCACGGCAAGGAGATCAAGAACCGCAATCCCCGGGAATCCATCAAAAACGGCTTCGCCCTGCTGACGGAGGAGCGCCGGGCCACCGGCATCTTCGGCATCCGGGA
>JAEXWS010000182.1 GCA_023406225.1 Bacillota bacterium
CCAAAATGACCCGGAGAGGTCATTTTGGGACTGCCCTTCAGCGGTTTCTTTTGGACCGTGCACGGCCCGTTTTCTTTGTCAAGACAAAGAAAATGGGGGGTGCGGATGCCTGCTTCCATCGAAGCAAACGAATAGGAAAGGATAAACCCCGCCCTGGGGCGGAGCGCGGTTTCTTTCGACGGCATGGAGGCACCGCCCCCCGTCATAACACCGACCGGAAAACGGTCCGTTTTTTTAAAATATTCTTGTATTTTCCCTCAAAAGGGCTTATGATGGATGCAATATGGCAGAGTAGGGACGCACGTGTGAAATAGTGCCGGAGAAACGGGGAGTTGTTTTCCGGACGAAAGGGCCGCAGGGCCTGCAGTGTGCGTCCCGCATCCCGCTGCCGCATTCGAGAAGGCGGCATTCCCTCCTCTGTGCGGCGCTCCGGTATCGGACTGCCGAAAACAGAAGGAGGATTTTTTATGCCCCAATTCCGTATCCGTTTCGACACCCGCTCCCTGTGCCGGATGGCCATTTTGGTGGCGCTGTATGTGCTGCTGAACATGGTTTCCATCCGGGCGGGCAACCTGCGCATCACCTTCGCTTCGCTGCCGGTGGTGGTGTCCGCCCTGCTCTTCGGCCCCCTGGAGGCGGCGCTGGTGGCCCTGTTCGGGGAGCTGGCCAACCAGATGCTCAGCTACGGCTTCACCGCTACCACGGTGCTGTGGCTGATCCCCCCCGCCGTCCGGGGGCTGGCGGTGGGCGCGGCGGCCGTCCGGCTGTGGCGCGGAGGCCGTCCCCTGGAGAGCCGCCCCGTAGCGGGCTATGTGGTCTGCTGCCTGGCGGCCCTGGCCACCACGGTCACGAATACCCTGGTGATCTGGCTGGACAGCGTGCTCTACGGCTATTACACCCCCGTTTACGTATTCGGAGACCTGGCGGTTCGGCTGGCCACCGGGCTGGTCGCCGCCGTGATCGTCGCCACCGTGGCCATGCCCCTGGCGGGGCTGCTGCGGCGGCAGGGACTGGCCCGGGCCTGAACCCGGAGGGAGGACCGCCATGAACGCACAGGAGGCCATCGCCTATATCCACAGCTTCCATTGGGAGCAGCACGCGCCGGGCCTGGACCGCATGCGGGCGCTGCTGCGCGCCCTGGGGGACCCCCAGCGGGGGATGAAGTTCGTCCATGTGGCGGGCACCAACGGCAAGGGCAGCACCTGCGCGTGCATCGCCTCCGTGTTGCAGGCGGCGGGGTACCGGGTGGGGCTGAACACCTCGCCGTACCTGCTGCGGTTCCACGAGCGCATCCGGGTGGACGGCGCAGAGATCGGAGACGGGGACCTGGCGGAGCTGGTGGAGCGCATCCGGCCCGCGGCGGAGGCCATGGAGGAGCACCCCACGGAATTTGAGCTTATCACCGCCGCCGCTTTGCTGTATTTCCGGCGGCGGGACTGCGACGTGGCGGTGCTGGAGGTGGGCCTGGGCGGCGGGCTGGACGCCTCCAACGTCATCGATGCGCCGGAGGCGGCGGTCCTCACCGCCATGGGCATGGACCACATGGCCCAGCTGGGTCCCACCATGGCGGACATCGCCGCCGCCAAGGCGGGGATCATCAAGCCCGGCGGCAGCGTGGTGAGCTATGGCGGCTGTCCTGCGGCGGACTGGGTGTTCCGCCGGGTGTGCGCCCAGAAGGGCGCGGCGCTGACGGAGGTGGACTTTTCCCGCCTGCGCACCCGGTCCCTGGACCTGGAGGGGGCGGTGTTCGACTTCGCCCCCTATGAGGGGCTGACCCTGCCTCTGGCGGGGGCCTATCAGCTCCGAAACGCCGCGCTGGCGGTCACCGCGCTGGAGGTTTTGCGGGACAAGGGGTGGAATATCCCCGAAGAGGCCCTCCGCCGGGGACTGGCCCGGGTGCGCTGGCCGGGGCGGTTCGAGGTCCTGCGGCGGCGGGACCCGGTGATTTTGCTGGACGGCGCCCACAACGCCCAGGGCGTGCGGGCCGCGGCGGAGAGCCTGCGGGCGCTGTTTCCCGGGAGGAAGATCGTGTTTTTGCTGGGGGTCCTGGCGGACAAGGAGCCTATGACGGAGCCCCTGGAGCCTCTGGCGGAGGCGTTCGTCACCGTGTCGCCCAACAGCCCCCGGGCGCTTGGGGCCGAGGCCCTGCGCCAGCGGCTGCTGCCCCGGGGCGCGCCGGTGTGCGCCTGCGCCTCGGTGGAGGAGGGGGTGCGGACCGCCGTGATGGCGGCGGGGACGGACGGCGCGGTCTGCGCGCTGGGGTCGCTGTATCTCTCCGCCGACGTGCGCCGGGCCGTGGAGCGGCTGGATGGGGCGCGGAAGCCGGAAAACGAATAGTGGCGGACGGAGAGCGGGGGCGGTTCGCCTCCGCTCTTTTTTTGCGCCGGGTCCGTCCCGGGACCGCCGGACGGCGCTCAGACGCCCGGAATTTAAAAAACGGCAAATCTTTATTTACAATTTGTTTAAATCCAACCGTTGACAACGTATCCCCGTGGTGGTAAACTCGCTTTAGCACTCCGGGAAAGCGAGTGCTAACAACGTTTGCAAGTCCCGGAAAATCAAGCCGAGGTGCTTTTTGTGGAACTGACGGACCGGAAAAAGCAAATACTGAAGGTGGTCGTGGAGGACTATATCCGCACCGCCGAGCCGGTGGGCTCCAAGGCCATCGCGTCGGAGATGGGCGGCAGCGTCAGCTCCGCCACCATCCGCAACGAGCTGGCGGACCTGGTGGACCTGGGTTATCTGGAGCAGCCCCACACCTCCGCCGGACGAATCCCCTCGCCCGCGGGCTACCGGCTGTACGTCAACGAGCTGATGGAGCGCCAGAGGCTCTCCATCGCGGAGACGGAGAAGATCAACCAGGCCCTCCAGGGAAAGATGGAGGAGCTGGACCGGGTGATCTCCCAGGCGGGCAAGGCGGTGAGCTCCTTTGTGAACTACCCGGCCTATGTGGCCGCCGGGGGAAAGAAAAAACTCTCCGCCCGCCGGTTCGACCTGCTGCCTGTGGACGAGCGGAGCTGCATCGTGGTCATGATGATGGGCGACAACCGGGTGAAAAGCCAGCTTCTGCGGCTCCAGCTCAAGGTGGACCAGGAGCAGATGCCGACGCTGGTGAATCTTTTGAACAGCCACTTCACCAACAGCTCCACCGACGAGATGAACCTGCGGCTCATGTCCGTGGCGGACCAGATCAGCCCCCAGATGTTTTTGCTTTTGAGCCAGACCGTCGCCTACGCGGTGGACGCGCTGGAGGAGGCGGGGCACCGGGAGATCGTCACCGCCGGAGCCAACCAGCTTTTGAAGCTGCCGGAGTTCCGGGACGCCGACAAGGCCCATCAGCTCATGAGCTTCCTGGCCGACAGCAAGGAAAACCTCCCCATGCCGGAGGAGGGCCCCATGAAGATCCTCATCGGGCCGGAGAACATCAGCGACGCGCTGAAGGATACCAGCGTGGTGGTCGCCAGCTATGACATCGGAGACGAGATGCGGGGCCTGATCGGCGTGGTGGGCCCCACCCGCATGGATTACGCCGCCGTGGCCGCCCGGCTCACCGGCTTTGCCGAGGGGCTTACGCGGCTGTTCGGAAAACAGGAGGAATTACCCCCGAAGGAGGATACCAAGGAATGAGCGAAGAGAACAAGCAGCCACTCCCCGAGGAGGAACAGCCCGCGGCTCCGGAGACGCCGGAGACGGAGGAGGCCCCCCAGGCGGAGGAGCCGAAGGCGGCTCGGCAGAAAAAGAAAAAGGGCATCACCTTCACCCGGGAACAGGTGGAGCAGATGGAGCTGGCGGTGAAGCAGCTGGACTCCGTCAAGGACCAGTTCGTGCGGCTGACGGCGGAGTACGACAACTACCGCAAGCGCACGGCCAAGGAGAAGGAGACCATCTACCAGGACGCCCAGCTGGACACCATCAAGGCCTTCCTGCCGGTGTATGACAACC
>JAEXWS010000206.1 GCA_023406225.1 Bacillota bacterium
ATATGATGGACCTGTTTGAGGACCTGCTGTCCTCCGCCGCCCAGAAGCTCCTGGGGACCTATCAGGTCCGGTGGCAGGGCGAGGACGTGGACCTGACCCCCGGCTGGCCCCGAATGACCATGGCGGAGGCCGTGAAGCAGTACGCGGGCGTGGATTTCATGGCCCTGGAAGGGGACGAGGCCGCCGTGGCGGCGGCGAAAAGCATCGGCGTGGAGCTGCCGGAGACCGCCGACAAGACCTGGGGCAACGCGCTGTACGAGTGCTTTGACCAAAAGGTGGAGGAAAAGCTGGTGCAGCCCACCTTCATCACCATGCACCCCGTGGATGTGAGCCCCCTGGCCAAGCGCAGTCCCAAGGATCCCCGGCTCACCGAGCGCTTCGAGCTCTTCATCTGCCGCAGCGAGATGGGCAACGCCTTCTCCGAGCTGAACGACCCCATTGACCAGAAGCAGCGCTTCCAGAAGCAGGTGGAGCTGCGGGCCAAGGGCGACAGCGAGGCCGGCATGATGGACGAGGACTATGTGACCGCCCTGGAATACGGCCTGCCCCCCACCGGCGGTCTCGGCATCGGCATCGACCGCTGCGTGATGCTGCTCACCGGCGCGGACACCATCCGGGAAGTGATCCTCTTCCCCACGATGAAGCCGCTGGATTGAATAAACAGGAAGGAAGGCCGCCTATGGAGACCATCACCAGCCGTCAAAATCCCCTGTGCACCCATCTGCGCAAGCTGGCGGCCTCCGCCTCCTACCGCCGCGGCTGCGGCGAATTTCTCTGCGACAGCCCCAAGCTTTTGGAGGAGGCGCTCCTCTGGAACGGGGCGCTTCATACTGTGGTCTCCACGGAAAAAGCACCCCTGCCGGTTTTGCCGGCGGGGGTCCGCTGTGTCCGGGTGCCCGGGGACGTGATGGCCTCCGTCTCCCCGGCGGAGACGCCCCAGGGCGTCCTGTCCGTCTGCGCCCTGCCGGACCGGCCTTTGCCGGAACGGCTGGAGGGCGGGCGGTACGTGGTGCTGGACGGGGTCCAGGACCCCGGCAACGTGGGCACCATCCTCCGCACGGCGGACGCCTTCGGGGCGGACGGGCTGTTTCTGGTAAACGCCTGCGCGGACCTTTACAACCCCAAGACCGTCCGGGCCACCATGGGGGCGGTGTTCCGCTGTCCGGCGTGGTCCTGCGGCGTGGAGGAGCTGCAAAGGCTCCTCTCGGAAAGCGGCCTGCCCTTGTACGGCGCGGCCCTGCGCCGGGATACCGTGGACGCCAGGACCGTGTCGTACCGCCGCTGCGCCATCGCCATCGGCAGCGAGGGGAAGGGCCTCTCCCGGGAGGTCTTGGACGCGTGCCGCCGGACGGTGCGCCTTCCCATGCGGGCGCGGTGCGAGTCGCTGAACGCCGCCGCGGCCGCCGCGGCCCTTTTGTGGGAGGCCGCCCGGAACGATTAGGACAGGGGGGAGCGGACATGCTGAAATACTGGCTGTGGCTTTGCAGTCTGCGGGGGCTGAGCAACCAGACCCGGCTGGCGTTGCTGCGCCATTTCGGCTCTCCCGAGGATATCTATTACGCCGATGAGGCGGAGCTCCTCCTGGCGGAGGGCGTCACCCGGGACCAGGCGGCGCTGCTGGCGGAGCGCAGCTTTGCCGCCGCCGACCGCATCCTGGGGGAGTGCCGGCGGCTGGACCTGCGCATTTTGACCATGCAGGACGCGGAATACCCCGGGCGGCTGCGGAACATCTTCGACCCGCCCGTGCTGCTGTACGTCCGGGGCCGCCTGCCGGAGTTCGACCAGGAGGCGGCGATGGCCGTGGTGGGCACCCGGAACTGCACGCCCTACGGCGCGGCGGCGGCGGAAAAGCTGGGCTACGGCCTCACCGCCGGCGGCGCGCTGGTGGTCAGCGGCCTGGCCCGGGGGGTGGACACCGCCGCCGCCAGGGGCGCGCTTCGGGCCGGCGGGCCCACGGTGGCGGTGCTGGGCGGCGGGCTGGACGTGGTCTACCCGCCGGAAAACCGCTACCTCTATGAGGATATCGCGGCGGCGGGCGCGCTGTTGTCCGAATATCCCCCCGGGACCCGGGCCCTGGGCGCCCACTTCCCCGTGCGCAACCGCATCCTCTCCGGCCTGTGCGTGGCCGCGCTGGTGGTGGAGGCCCCGGAAAAGAGCGGCGCGCTCATCACCGCCGGGACCGCCCTGGAGCAGGGGCGGGACGTGTTCGCCGTCCCCGGGCCCATCGACGCGCCGGCCAGCGTGGGCTGCAACCGCCTCATCCGGGACGGGGCGGGCCTTGTCACCGGCGCCGCCGACGTCCTGGCGGAATATGAGGCCCGCTTTCCGGACAAGCTGCGGCTGGACGGGGCGCGGCGGGAGCCGGAGGTCCTGGGCTATCAGGCCCGGCAAAGGACGGAGCCGAAGGCCGTGCCGCCGTCCCTGCGCCTTTCCCAATGCGAACTGACCGATGACCAGATCGCCCTGCTGCGGGCGCTGCCCGACGAAGAGCCCGCCCTGGTGGACGATCTGATCGAGCGGACGGGCATCCCCACCCGGCGGGTGCTGTCCGCGCTGACGGTTTTGGAGCTGGAGGAGCTGGCGGCCCGGCACAGCGGGAAGCGCTATACCCGCACGGTAACGCCCGTGGAATAACGATCAATTTTGCCCCGCCGCGGCGGGGCTTGGAGGTAACTATGGCAAAACACAGCCTGGTCATCGTGGAGTCCCCCGCGAAGGCCAAAACCATCGGCAAGTATCTGGGAAAGGACTTTGAGGTGAAGGCCTGCATGGGCCATCTGCGGGACCTGCCCAAGAGCACGCTGGGAGTGGACCTGGAGCACGATTTCGAGCCGGTCTACAATCCCATCAAAGGCAAAGAGGACATCATCAGCGATCTGAAAAAGTCCGCCAAGAGCGCGGACATGGTCTATCTCGCCACCGACCCGGACCGTGAGGGCGAGGCCATTTCCTGGCACTTGAAGCAGCTTTTGGACCTGAAGGACGAAAAGACCCGGCGGGTCACCTTCAACGAGATCACGAAAAACGTGGTCCAGGAGAGCATCCGGGAGCCCCGGGAGATCGATCAGAACCTGGTGGACGCCCAGCAGGCCCGCCGCATCCTGGACCGGATCGTGGGCTATCAGCTCAGCCCCCTGCTGTGGAAGAAGATCCGCCGGGGCCTCTCCGCCGGACGGGTCCAGTCCGTGGCCACCCGGATGGTGGACGACCGGGACCGGGAGATCGAGGCCTTCACGCCGGAGGAGTACTGGACCCTGGACGCGAACCTAACCGGCGGCGATGTGAAAAAGATCCCCTTCGCCGCCCACTACCACGGCAAGGGCGGCAAAAAGGCGGAGCTTCGCTCCGCCGGGGACGTGGACGCGGTGGTTCGGGAGACGGAGAACGAGGCCTTCACCGTCAAGGCCGTGAAGCGGACCGACAAGCAGCGCAGCCCCTCTCCCCCCTTCACCACCTCCACCATGCAGCAGGAGGCGTCCCGGAAGCTCTCCATGACGCCCCGGCGCACCATGGCCATCGCCCAGCAGCTCTATGAGGGCGTGGATATCGAGGGCGAGGGCACCGTGGGCCTCATCACCTATATGCGTACCGACTCTCTGCGCATCTCCGAGGAGGCCCTCGCCTCCGTCAGGGAATTCATCGTGGGACGCTACGGCAAGGACTACTGCCCCGCCAAGGGCCCGAACCATTACAAGGCCAAGGCCAACGCCCAGGACGCCCACGAGGCCATCCGCCCCAGCAACGTGAACTGGACGCCGGAGCAGCTCAAAAAGGACCTCACCGGCGAGCAGTACCGGCTGTACCGCCTGGTGTGGAGCCGGTTCGTGGCCTGCCAGATGTCCAACGCCGTGTATGACAGCGTGGCCGTGGAGATCGAGGCCGGGGACCACGGCTTCCGGGCCAGCTCCTCCAGCCTGAAATTCTCCGGCTATACCGCCGTGTACGAAGAGGGCCGGGACGAGGAGAAGGAGGAGAAGGAATCCCCCCTGCCCGCCCTGCGGGAGGGAGAGGTCCTGACCCTCAAGGACTTCGCCCCCAGCCAGCACTTCACC
>JAEXWS010000139.1 GCA_023406225.1 Bacillota bacterium
GTGCGAGCGCGGCACATGGAGCGGACTGATCGGCGTGGGCGCAGGCTACGACCTGACGGGCGGCGGCCTCACCGGCGGCGCCAGCGGCGGCACCCGCGTCACCGGCGTAGAGCAGGGCTATTACCCCAAGCTGGTGGACGGGGATTCCGGCTTTTTGCTGTACGACCAGCCGGACGTGGAGATCGGCTTTGTCACCACCTCCGCCCTGGGGCGGGTCAACATCCAGCAGGACGTAGACCTGGAGCAGTTCACGGTGGACCTGGCGCTTTTCAGCAGCCGGGAGGACCTTTTGACCGCTCCCTTTGAATCGCTGGCGGACTGGGAGGCCATGGGCGTCATCGGCGGCACGGTGATCGACAGCGTCCTGACGACAGGCGGCGCGCCCGCCAGGGTCCACGACATGGGCCAATACACGGAAGGCGGCGGGGACGGGCGCGAGGGGCGCGCGTTCCGGTTCACCGTGTCCTACAAGGACCAGCATTACCTGGACAGCTATATCCTGACCCTTCCCGTCCACGACGGGCTGGGCGGCACGGAGCTGCTCCAGGCCCGCCTGAGCCTGAACCGGCCCGTCTATAAGTACATTTACACCATCGACGACTGGAACGCCTTTTTCCAGGAGGGCGGCAGCCACGCCGCGGCCTACGAAAACGTGATGGTGGGCTGGGCGGCCGGCGGCTCCGGCGTCGTCGACTTCTCCGGCCAGGGCCACGTCGACAACGTCCGGGTCAACCGGCTGGACGGGGAGAAAAACGACAGCACCGGAGCCTATCCCACGCTGAAGAACCTGAACGTCTCGTTCTCCTCCGCCGGCCGCAGCCTGATCTCTCAGGCGGTGACCAGCATCTCCGGCCTGAACTTCTCGGATATGGAGCTGCGCAGCGTCAACGCCTCCGGCGCTCTGCTGGGCGGCGGAAACAAGGGCGTGGTGGGCCTTTTGCAGGGGGACATGTCCCATGTGACCTTCCAAAACATCAAGGTGGACGGCGGCTCCGGCAACAGCGTGGGCCTGATCGGCCGCCTGTACGGCCAAATCGAAGGCGTGGAGCTGCAAAACATCCGCATCACCACCACCGGCAGCTATGTGGGCGGCCTGGTGGGGAGCGCAGACGCGTCGTCCACCGTCAAAAACGTGACGCTGCGGGCGCCGGACGGGACCGACGGCGGCGCGGACGGGACCAACTCCGTCCGCTCCACCGTCGGGACCCAGGTGGGCGGCCTGGTGGGCCAGCTCAGCGGCCTTGCCTCCGGACTGACCGTGGAGGCCGTGGAGGTCTGCGGCCGCGCCCATGTGGGCGGCGCCATCGGATACAGTTCCGGCAACGGCGGACGGCCCACGGAGAAAAAGGTGACCGGCGTGACCGTGGGGACCCCCCGGACGGACGGCGGCCCCGGCGCGGCGGACCATCCCAGCGTCGTCGTGAAGCTGGAGGCGGATGAAGGCGCCACCGCCGAAATGCGCTACTGCGGCGGCGCGCTGGGCTACGGCGGCAGCCAGCCCATGGAGGGCATCACCGTGCAAAACGCCTGGGTGGGCCGGGAGGAGAAGAGCGTCAGCGACACCGTGCAGGAGGGCACGTACAGTTATTACATCGGCGGCGTGATCGGCAGCGGCGGAGACCTGCTGCAATCCTCCACGGCGAAAAACTGCACCGTCGTCTCCTACGGCGGCTGGTGCGGCGGCGTGTCCGGCAGTTCGGTCTACTGGTACAACACGGCGGAAAGCTGCGTGGTGCGGGGCGTTTCCGAGCGCTCCGCCAACGTGGGCGGCGTCTCCGGAGCGGGACGGGTGGACCGCAGCCTGGCCCAGAGCTGCGTCGTCTCCGGCGGCGAAAACGTGGGCGGCGCGGTGGGCAGCAGCACCAGCACCCTGCACCAGGGCGGCGCGGTGGACTGCGTGGTCCTGGGCCGGACCAACGTGGGCGGCCTCAGCGGCCTGCACACCTATTACGACCTCTACGGCAGCCATGTCACAAGCTCCGAAACCGCCGTCACCGAGGTAACGGCGGACATGCTGCCCGTCTGGCTCTCCAGCCGGGCCGGCTCCTATCATGGCGCGGCCGTCCTGGGCAGCGAGAACGTGGGCGGCCTGGCAGGCTCTTTCACCGGCGTTTCCATGCATGACAACTATGTGGGCGCGGCCGCCGTCCAGGGCGAGGAAAACGTGGGCGGCCTGGCGGGCGAGTTTTACGGCTGGTACGCCGGGTATTACGTCACCACCTCCCGCAGCCTCTACAACTGCGCCATGGGCGCGGAGGTGCGCGGCGGGGAAAACGTGGGCGGCGCCATCGGCCGCTATACGGCGAGCCCCGGCGCGCCGGACAGCATCCAGTCCGCCGCCGGACCCTTCCCCGCCAACTTCCGGGGACTGCTGGTCACCGGCTCCGTCAGCGGCGCGGGGGCGGACGTTCTGATGCCCGGCGCGGCCAAGGACGGGACCGGCTTCGCCTACTGCCGGGTCCTGGGATCCGCCGCGCCCCAGGGCACGGCGGCCTACGGCGGCTCCGCCCCGGGCGAGCGGGCCGCGCTCCTCTCCGTCACGGCGGAGGAGCTGACGGACCCCAACCTCTATTTCCTCTCCCGGTCCACATACGGCGGCATGGAGTGGAGCCGGACCTACTGGGCGGGCGACGCCCTCCAGGCCGTATACGCTTCCTCCGGCGCTCCCGCCTCCTTCCAGACCTACCAAAGCGGGATCAGCCGGAACGGCCTGGTGCTCTGGCTGGACGCGCAGAACAACACGGGAAAAGGCTATACCGACGAGAGCGCCGCCGTGTGGAAGGACCTCTCCGGCCAGAACAACAACGCCGCTCTTTATTGGAACAACAAGCCCGAGGGCTCGTCTTTCACCATCGCGGAGCGCGGCAGTCAGATGTTCTGGAACGACGGCGCGCTGGAATTCACCACCAACAACAAAAATTATTACGCCCAGCTGGAAAAGAGCCTCTCCCCGTATCTCCAGGGCGGCTATACCGTGGAGCTGGTCTACACCTACTCCAACCCGGCGTATGCCGGCCACAGCCAGATCCTTGGCTGGAGGGACGGCGCGGCCGCAGGCGGCTTCCACGGCCCGTACAACGCGTCCGCCGGCGCGGGGTTCTATCCCTATGCCCTTTTGAGCTATGATTACGCGGGCACCAGCCACCAATACTCTTCGATCTCCTGCCCGGAAACCGTCAGCACCACGCTCCGGCGCACGGCGGCCTACGTGGCCGGAGCGCCGGACGGCGCCGGACGTGCGCCCCTGGCCTACCGTCTCAACGGCGATGAGATCGGCAGCAGCCGCTCCGCCGCCGTCTCCTTCCGAAATTCCGACACCATGCGCTGGCGCATTGGCGACGGCGTATACGAGAACGCCTATCTCCGGGTCTGCGGCGTCCGGGTCTATGCAAGGGAGCTGAGCAATTTCGAATTGCACCAGCACGCCCAATACGACGAATGGTACTACTTCGGCGGCGGCAAGCCGGACAGCGCGGCCGCGGCCTCCGGCACCCTGACCCTGGACGAAAACGGCGCGGTCTCCGGCGGCGCGGCCCCTTACCGGCTGCTGCGGTCCGAGGACGGCGGCCTGCGCGGAACGCTGGTGGACAGCGCTTACACGGGCCGGGGCCTGGGCAGCCGGGGCTATTACTGCGTGATGGACAGCGCCGGCAATTTCAGCAACGTGGTACAAAAGCTGACCCCCGGCTACGGCCCCCGCCTGCGCAGCACCAACCTGGCCACCGAATATTACGGCTCCCTACCCTATGCCATGGTCCGGGGCCAGGAGGGCCAAACGGCGGGCGGCGCCCTCAACGACGCCGATGACGGGCTGTTTTTCGGCGGCTACCGGCTGGCGGACGCAGGCGTGAACCTCCGGCCCGTCAACCCCAAAACGGCGGCCGCATCCAATCTTCTCCTTCTCCAGACGGCAAGCGCCCTCCCCGGCGTCACGGCTTACGCCTCCGGGGCGGACGCCGTGAACCTGGAGCTGCTGGCGGATCCGCCCGCGGGCTTGTCCTTCTCCATCTTAACGGAGGGCGAAGAGCCCGTCCTGACGGGCGATTGGCCCCGGGACAGCCGGACGCTGACCATGACCTGGGACTATCTCACCGCCTTTACCCTCCGCCTGGAGTGGAACGGCGAAACGGCGGAGACGCGCTGGACCTACAACGATCTGGCCAGAAGCGTCATGACCCGCGGCAGCGGCTTTTGGTATCTCTACGGCAGCGAGTGCTACGACCGGGACGGAACTTCCCTGGACCCGGCCACGGTGTTCATCCACATGATGGACGGCCTGCTGCTGGATGAAACCGGGCGGCTCTACCACGCCGAGGACCTCTCCCCCGCCGGGACCGCCGTGCCCTTCACCCTGACGGACACGCGCCCCATCTGGAGCGGGCGCGTGCTGGGCGCAAAGACCGCCAGCTACGCCACCTACCTGGTCAGCGACGGCGGGCTTAAGGCCACCCAGCTGGTTTCCAAGGGAGAGCATGCCTATACCATGCCCGCCTCCCGCACCGTGCCGGGCAGCTTTGTGGTGGATACCTACGGCGAACGCAGCTATACCACCGTCCTGGGCGTGGACGGCATTCTGTGCGACATGGGCGACGCCCTGACCTATCCGGAGGATTTTTCCAACGGGCAGATCCGGGAGCTGTCCAACACCCTGGACTCGGACAGCCACATCGTTCTGGTGCGGTACCACTCCGGCGCGCTGACGGCCTTCAACTACCTCACGGGAGAGACGCTGGAGGTCCGCAGCCAGGAGGACGACACCTCTTTTTGGGATTATATCCTGGACCAGCTGGAGAGCCTGGGGGGCAATTCCGTCCTCTCCGGCGGCGCGCAGCAGGCGCTGAACGCCGTGGACTACGAATCGGAGGT
>JAEXWS010000229.1 GCA_023406225.1 Bacillota bacterium
CTGCAGGTGCACTCCGTCGTGATGATCCGCGGTGGCCGTGTCAAGGATCTCCCCGGTGTCCGTTACCACATCATCCGCGGTACGCTGGATACCCAGGGCGTCTCCGGTCGTATGCAGAGCCGTTCCAAATACGGCGCCAAGCGTCCCAAGCAGAAGTAAGTCTGCGACTTTGAAAGCTTTGCCGAATAGGTTCACATATATTTGGAGCACCTCTTTGGCAGGCATTCACGGAAGGCTGAGATACGCCTTTTGAGTACCTATGAGATCATAGAATTATTATGAAGGAGGGAAGCATAGTGCCCAGAAGAGGTAATGTTCCCAAGAGAGAAATTCTGCCCGATCCCGTCTATGGTTCCGTTTTGGTGACGCGGCTGGTAAACAGCGTCATGCTGGACGGCAAGAAGGGCGTCGCGCAGAAGGTGGTCTACTCCGCTTTTGACCAGATCAAGGAAAAGACGGAGAAGGATCCTACCGAAGTGTTCACCCAGGCGATGGAGAATATCATGCCCAGCCTGGAAGTCAAGGCCCGCCGCGTGGGCGGCGCCAACTATCAAGTCCCCATGGAGGTCCGTCCCGCCCGCCGCACGACCCTGGGTCTCCGGTGGCTGACGGCCTACGCCCGCGCCCGCAGCGAGCGCACCATGGCGGAGCGCCTGGCAGGCGAGATCATGGACGCGGCCAACAACACCGGCGCCGCGGTGAAAAAGCGCGAAGAGGTCCACAAGGCCGCCGAGGCCAACAAGGCGTTCGCGCACTTCCGCTGGTAAGTTAGGAGAAAAGTATGCCGAGAAAAACAACTCTCGAAAACACCAGAAATATCGGCATTATGGCTCACATCGATGCAGGCAAGACGACGACCACCGAGCGTATCCTGTTTTACACCGGTGTGAACTATAAGATCGGTGAGACCCACGACGGCACGGCCACCATGGACTGGATGGCCCAGGAACAGGAGCGCGGCATCACCATCACGTCCGCCGCCACCACCTGCTTCTGGAAGGGCTCCAAGGAGCAGTTCCCCTCCACCCGGATCAACATCATCGACACTCCGGGCCACGTGGACTTCACCGTGGAAGTCGAGCGCTCCCTGCGCGTGCTGGACGGCAGCGTGACCGTGCTGTGCGCCAAGGGCGGCGTGGAGCCCCAGTCCGAGACCGTGTGGCGCCAGGCCGATAACTACAAGGTCCCCCGCATGATCTACGTCAACAAGATGGACATCATGGGCGCGGACTTCTACAACGTGCTGCGCATGGTGGAGGACCGCCTCAAGTGCAACGCCGTGCCCATCCAGCTCCCCATCGGCAGCGAGGATACCTTCAAGGGCATCATCGACCTGGTGGAGATGGACGCCGATATCTATTACGACGATCTGGGCAAGGACATGCGTGTGGAGCCCATCCCCGCCGACATGGTGGACCTGGCCAACGAGTACCATGAAAAGCTGATGGACGCCGTCTCCATGTTCGACGAGGAGATTATGGAGGCCTATCTCGGCGGCGAGGAAGTCCCCCAGGATAAGATCCGCGCGGCCATCCGCAAGGCCACCATCGAAAACGAGATGGTGCCCGTGGTCTGCGGCACCTCTTATAAGAACAAGGGTGTGCAGAAGCTGCTGGACGCCGTTGTGGACTATATGCCCTCCCCCATCGACATTCCCCCCATCAAGGGCGTGAACCCCAACACCGACGAAGAGGACGAGCGTCCCTCCGACGATACCGCTCCCTTCTCCGCGCTGGCGTTCAAGATCGCCACGGACCCCTACGTGGGCCGTCTGAGCTTCATCCGGGTGTATTCCGGCGTGCTGGCCACCGGCACCTCCGTTCTGAACTCCACCAAGAAGCAGAAGGAGCGGATCGGCCGCATTTTGCAGATGCACGCCAACCACCGGGAGGACATCGACGAGGTGTTCTCCGGCGATATCGCCGCCGTGGTCGGCCTGAAGAACTCCACCACCGGCGACACCCTGTGCGATGAAAAGCACCCCATCATCCTGGAATCCATGGAGTTCCCCGAGCCCGTCATCCGCGTCGCCATCGAGCCTAAGACCAAAGCCGGTCAGGAGAAGATGGGCCTTGCGCTGGTGAAGCTGGCCGAGGAGGACCCCACCTTCCGCACCTGGACCGACGACGAGACCGGCCAGACCATCATCGCCGGCATGGGCGAGCTGCATCTGGAGATCATCGTGGACCGCCTGCTGCGGGAGTTCAAGGTGGAGGCCAACGTGGGCGCGCCCCAGGTCGCCTACAAGGAGACCATCAAAAAGCAGGTGGAGCAGGACACCAAGTATGCCCGCCAGTCCGGCGGCAAGGGCCAGTACGGCCACGTCAAGATCCGTGTGGAGCCCAACGAGTCCGGCAAGGGCTACGAGTTCGTCAACGCCATCGTGGGCGGCGCCATCCCCAAGGAGTATATCCCCGCGGTGGATGCCGGTATCAAGGGCGCCATGAACGGCGGCATTCTGGCGGGCTTCCCCGTGGTGGATGTGAAGGTCACGCTGTACGACGGCTCCTATCACGAGGTCGACTCCTCTGAAATGGCCTTCAAGATCGCCGGTTCCATGGCGTTCAAGGAAGCCTGCCGCAAGGCCGATCCCACGCTGCTGGAGCCCATCATGAAGGTCAGCGTCATCGTCCCCGACGAGTATATGGGCGACGTCATCGGCGATCTGAACAGCCGCCGCGGCCAGATCACCAAGCTGGAGGCCCGTCCCGGCGCCCAGCAGATCGACGCCCATGTGCCTCTGGCCGAGATGTTCGGCTACGCCACGGACCTCCGCTCCCGCACCCAGGGCCGTGGCCAGTACACCATGGAGCCCAGCCACTATATCGAGATCCCGAAGAACATCCGGGAGAAGATCGTGGACGAGCGTTCCAAGCCCCAGGCTTAAGCAAAAGGGGATTGATTTTCCCTGCGCGATACTGTAGAATAAACAATACTGATGATTTTGTATTGGAAACGGATTTAAAATTGATAGGAGGATTTTCAAATGGCGAAGCAGAAATTTGAAAGAAACAAGCCCCATGTGAACATTGGCACCATCGGTCACGTCGACCACGGCAAGACCACCCTGACCGCTGCCATCACCAAGTGGCTGGCCATGCAGGGCAAGGCCCAGTTCGAGGCTTATGATTCCATCGATAAGGCTCCCGAGGAGAAGGAGCGCGGCATCACCATCAACACCGCTCACGTGGAGTATGAGACGGAAGCCCGTCACTATGCCCACGTGGACTGCCCGGGCCACGCCGACTATATCAAGAACATGATCACCGGCGCTGCCCAGATGGACGGCGCGATCCTGGTCATCGCCGCCACCGACGGCCCCATGGCCCAGACCCGCGAGCACATCCTGCTGGCCCGTCAGGTGGGCGTGCCCGCCATCGTCGTGTTCCTGAACAAGTGCGATCAGGTCGACGACGAGGAGCTGCTGGAGCTGGTCGAGATGGAAGTCCGCGAGCTGCTGAGCAAGTATGAGTTCCCCGGCGACGATATCCCCGTCATCAAGGGCTCCGCTCTGAACGCCCTGGTCTCCGAGTCCACCGATCCCGCCGCTCCCGAGTTCGCCTGCATCAAGGAGCTGATGGACGCTGTCGACAGCTATATCCCCACCCCCGACCGCAAGGAGGATATGCCCTTCCTGATGCCCGTCGAGGACGTGTTCACCATCTCCGGCCGCGGCACCGTCGCCACCGGCCGTGTGGAGCGCGGCCAGCTGAAGCTCAGCGAGGAAGTGGAGATCGTCGGCCTGACCGAGGAGAAGAAGAAGACCGTCGTCACCGGCATCGAGATGTTCCACAAGCTGCTGGATTACGCTGAGGCCGGCGATAACATCGGCGCTCTGCTGCGCGGCGTGGACCGTACCGGCATCGAGCGCGGCCAGGTCCTGGCGAAGCCCAACTCCATCCATCCCCACACCAAGTTCAAGGGCCAGGTCTACGTCCTGTCCAAGGACGAGGGCGGCCGTCACACCCCCTTCTTCAACAACTATCGTCCCCAGTTCTACTTCCGTACCACCGACGTCACCGGCGTCATCACTCTGCCCGAGGGCACCGAGATGTGCATGCCCGGCGATAACGTCGACATGGACGTGGAGCTGATCACCCCCATCGCCATTGAAAACGGCCTGCGTTTCGCCATCCGTGAGGGCGGCCGTACCGTGGGTTCCGGCGTCGTCATCGGCATCAACGAATAATAGCGATTCCAAGGGGGATGCTGTCCCCCTTAGACGCGAACAAGAGAGAGGAGCCTTGCGGCTCCTCTCTCTTGTTCGCTGAACCCCCTCCCCAGTGACGCCGGTCACTGGGGACGCCGCCCCCGGCGGCTGTGGCCGGGGGATTTTCGGCAGGTACACGCCCTGCCGAAAATGATTAGATTTCCTTCTTCCGCCTTTGGGCGGAAGAACTGGGGGAACCGTGGGTTCCCCCCAGCCCCCCCTCCGCCAGTGCCTGCGGGCGCGGGACGGGGGAGGGGACGATGCGCGCAAGGGTTGGTGGGGACACCGGCCCCTGCGCGCGTTTACGCTCCGGTCTCCGGGTACGCAAGCGTCGCCTGGAAGCCGTCGGCCCCGGCGCAGAGGATATCCCCCGCCACCGGCGTTTCCTCGCAGACGTACAGGTTCGCCTGCACGCCGTCGGGCCGGTCCGGGTAGTTGGTCACCGTGTAGGTGTACCGGGCCACCTGCTTGCCGCAGCAGCCGCCAAGATCGAAGCCCTGCTCCTTTTGCAGCTCGTTGTAGGTGCGGTACGGCTCCTCCAGCTTCTCCGGCAGCAAAAACTGAAGCGTCTCCACCGGCTCCGGCGCCACCGCCCAGCCGTAGGACTCCAGATAGGCCACCCGGTCCTCATTGGTGGCCAGCGCGGCGCTTGCGGATTCATTCGCGTCCGGCGCCCGTCCCAGGAGCAGGATCACGGCGGCGGCCGCCGCGCCAACGGCCGTCACGGCCAAAGCGGCTTTCTTTCGGGAAAAACGCGCGGTCCAGATCATCATATGGCATCCCTCCTGCACTTTCCTATTCATTTTTTTCCTCAATTATGATAGGATAGGCCCTGAGAATAACGGACAGCGGGGGAAAGGCATGGAAAAGCAGCGGTTGGACAAGATCATCGCCTCCACGGGGCGGTTTTCCCGGCGGGAGGTAAAGGCTCTGGTGCGGCAGGGACGGGTGCTGGTGGACGGCGCGCCGCCCCGGTCGGCGGAGGAAAAAGCGGACCCGGAAGCCGCGGAGATCCTTGTGGACGGGGAGCGGCTCGGCTACCGCCGCTATACCTGGGTGATGCTCCACAAGCCCGCCGGGGTGCTCTCCGCCACGGAGGACGGCAGGGGGGCCACGGTTCTGGACCTGCTGCCGGAGGAGCTGCGGCGCCAGGGCCTGTTTCCCGTGGGCCGCCTGGACAAGGACACGGAGGGCCTGCTGCTGCTCACCAACGAGGGCGGCCTCGCCCATGATCTGCTCTCCCCCAGACGCCATGTGGACAAGGAGTATTACGTGCGGACGGCGGGGCGGCTGACGGAGGAGGACCGGGAGGCCTTCCAGGCGGGCATGGTCCTGGACGACGGCCTCCGATGCATGCCCGCCGGGCTGGACATCCTGTCGGCGGGGGAGGAGAGCGAGGCCCATGTGACGTTGCGGGAGGGGAAGTTCCACCAGGTGAAGCGGATGCTGGCCCAGCGGGGCAAGCCGGTGCTGTATCTGAAACGGGTGCGGATGGGCAATTTGCCCTTGGATCCGGCCCTTTCCCGCGGAGCGTTTCGCTTTTTGACCCCGGAGGAGCTGGAAAGCCTCAGAAAGGCTTGACAAAATCAAGGAAAACCTCAAAACTTCACCAAAAAGAGGAACAATTTTTTGTTGAAAAAAGAAAAAACATCTTGCATTTTAACAAATTTGCCGATATAATGTAGACATTGACAAAATGCACAAAGGGCCTATGTGATTTTAGGTGAGGAGGACGACCATGTCTGGAAGGATTTTTCAAAATGTGGTGTTGCAGCTCAAGGATAACACCGACCGCACCGTCGGCGTCATCGACGGGGAAGGGATCGTGATCGCCTGCAGTGAGCTGTCCATGATCGGCCAGCGCTGGGCGGAGCATGTTTCGGTGGTCAACAACGCCGGCGGCGCGATGATTTCCTCCGACGGAAAGACCTTCAAGGCCCTCAACGGCTGGGGCAACCAGTTCGACTACGCCGCCTTCGCTTTTGGGGATAACGAGATCAGCCGCACCGTGTGCTCCATGGCCACGGTGGCGCTGAACGCCGCCAAGTCCTATTATGAGGAAAAGCACGACCGGGGGTCCTTCATCAAAGATATCATTTCAGACAATATCATGTTGGGCGACATCTACATGCGTGCGAAAGAGCTCCGGGTGGTGGCCGACGTGCCCCGGGGCGTGTTCGTGGTGCGCTCGCTGAAAAAGGGCGAGTCCGTCCCGACGGACGTGATCCAGACCCAGTTCCCCGACCGGCAGAACGATTTCGTTCTCAGCGTGGGGGAGGGGGATGTGGTCCTCATCCACCAGATGCCCGAGGGCGCGGGCATCAAGGAGCTGAACAAGATCGCCTCCGGCATGGAGGAGTCCCTGCGCGCCGGGGCGGACCCGACGGTGGTGGTGGGCATCGGCACGGTGGCCACCCATTTGCGGGACCTGGCCAAGAGCTATAAGGAGGCCCAGATCGCCATCGAGGTGGGCAAGGTTTTCGACACGGAGAAATACGTCATCAATTACGAAAACCTGGGCATCGGGCGGCTGATCTACCAGCTTCCCACCACGCTGTGCGAGATGTTCTTGCAGGAGGTCTTTAAAAAGAACCCCATCGACGCCCTGGACAAGGAGACGCTCTTCACCATCCACAAGTTCTTTGAAAACAACCTGAACGTGTCCGAGACGGCCCGGAAGCTCTTCGTCCACCGGAATACCCTGGTGTACCGGCTGGAGAAGATCAAGAAGCTGACGGGCCTGGATCTCAGGGAGTTTGATGACGCCATCACCTTCAAGGTGGCGCTGATGGTCAAAAAGTACCTGACCTCCCGGGGCATCGAGTCCTGATGAGGCGGAAACAGCAGGCCCCGGCAAAATGCCGGGGCCTGCCGCTGTTTTACCGTCAGGCATTCGGGAACTTTCCGCTCAGAAAGAGGGCCTTGAACTGCTCGAACGGCATGTTTTGCCGGTTCAGCAGCCTGACCAGCTCTTCCGCCTGCCCGCGCTCCTTGCTGAAAGGCGCGGTGGCTGTGTAAAGCCCGGCGTTTTCCGCCCGGGCCAGAACGCCGTAAGCGGGCGGGCAGATGGATTCATAAACGGAATAGGTCACCGGCTCCTCCGCCTGCGTGTCCTCCTCGCATAAGTACCGCGCCAGCGTGGAGATCAGGTCCTTTGGCTTGGGCTTTTCCAGCAGGGGGCGGCGGTAGTATTTGGCGAGGACCTCGTGGCTTTCCTCCCGGGCCCAAATGTTGTCCACCGACCGGACCAGGGAGCGGTAGGCGGTCCCCGGACTGCTTTTCCCGGCGGGGACCATGATCTTTCCGCACAGCGTTTTCATGTGCAGGGGCTTGGGATAGGTCTTGACGGCTTCCTCCACGGCCAGATACAGCAGGTAGTAGCTTTCGTTTCCGATCCGGTTGCCGATCTCCGCGATGAGCTGGGAAAGTTCTCTCATGTTCGGTCACCCTTTCTCTCTATGTTGGACGCTTGCAGGAGAAGTGAAAAATACCGATTTGTCCGCAAGTGTGACGGGGCGTGCCGGATAAAGATGAAAAATGACATAAAAAAGCCATAGGGATTGGCGGACCCCGTCCCAAGCGTCCAAAGACCGTTCTGTCGGTCTTTCCAAATGTAACGGCGGAAGGGGGCCGATTTGGTGCGCGGTCATTCAAAATTTCTTGATTTTTTTGTAAGCAGACAGAGCGGCCCCGGCTGAATCAGCCGGGGCCGCTCTGTCTGCTTGATAACGCCCTACGTGTGCATGTAAGGCGGCGAGAGGGACTTGCGTTCGGGATTTAGCGGCAGGTCGCAGAAGCGGAGAGCTGGGGATAGGATTTGCCTGCGATGGTATAGTCCACGGTCATCTTGTACTTCTGGCCTACTTCGATGTTCTTGCTATAGGTCTCCGAGAAAAACAGATAGCCTGTGCCGGAGTCTGTCCAAGTTTTTAAACAGGTACTCCCATGATACAGCTTGACGGTTGCCTTAATTGAATCCGACATAGTATTGCCAGAGATATCAATTGCACAAGTTGCTGTAGTCCCATCAAAGGTCAGAGACGGAGATAGTGCTGAAGCTCTAGAATCTGCTGCGCTGACAGTCATAGAAAGAATCAAGAGAAAAACAGCCACCAGAGAACATATACGTTTTTTCACAAATTTCACCTCCTTTCAACATGCAGATTTTAAATAGAAACGTTAGAAGAGGTGAAATTTGGTTCATGTAATTTTTTAATTTTCAGAATTTGTAGATTTCAACAAAAATACGCTTTCTGCCATGTGTAACATGTCATATTTGCTTAAGAATCCGGAGATATGAAAGTACATCTCAATATCATTGTCTAGCCAAATTAAGACGTTTGAAAGAGACGGAGACATGGAGAGATAAAACTCACCAGATATTTCATTTATTTCTACAGTGTCTATTTGAACATTGTCTGTGTCAGTTATATAAAGAGGTGTACCTTCTTGCATTGGTGAATACGAAAAACTTATTAGCTTCCCTTCCTTATTGGTATATAATACTGTATTCGCAGATGCTTTGAATTCCTCATACCCCTCCGGCACCCATCCCGGCCGGTACACAGCGGTTTTCTCTGCCTGTTCTCCCGTGAACCGATACACGATATGGGTCTCATAGACCTCCCGCACCCACTGGAAAAACGCGGCTCTTGCGTTCGTGTCCACGGTCAGCCAGGCGCTCACGCCCAGCAGGGACGCCAAAAACAGCGCCGCGGCCCTGCGCGCCGCCCGGTACCGCAGGGGGTGGGCCTGCCGCCGGAGCAGACGGCGCATCTTTCGTTCAAAGGCGCGGGAAAACACATGATCGCAGTCCTCGGGGTCCGGGAGAGAGGCAAGCAGGGCCTCCCGGACCAGGGGCGCGTTTTCCCGAAGCAGCTCCTCCGTATTCACGGCGTGATCTCCTCCTTTTCAAGCTCTTTTCGGAACGCCGCTTTCGCCTGCCGGTCCAGGCTGTGGACGCCCTCATAGGTCAGTCCCAGCATCTGGGCCAGTTCGCCGTTGGAATAGCCGCTGTCGTACTTCAAAAGAATGAACGCCCGGTACCGGGCGGGGAGACGGGCGATGGCGTCCGCCACATCGTTTTTCGGCACGCTGACGCGCAGCCCCATCGTCTCCTCGTCAAAGGGGACCGCGGCCTTGCGCTTTTTGGACCGGTAGATGTCAACGGCTTTCCGTTCGACTATTGTAACGACGTAAGCCCTCGTTTTGGTGCACACCGGCTCGGAGATTTTATCGACGTTTTCCGCCAGGGACACGAACGCCTGATGAACGGCGTCCTCCGCATCCTGCTGGTTGTTCAGGATCTTGTTGGCCGTGACGTACATCAGTCCCCGGTAGTACAGGTAGACCTGCTCGAATTTCGACTTGTCCTCTTCGCTCTCGATGAGCTGCAAATAAATCAGCATGCCGCCGCCTCCGCACATGTACAGATATATCCTATTTTACCATGGTTTTCCTCCGGTGAAAAGTGGAGGAAGTCCCCGCAAACGGCGGGCGGCCGTGAAAGTTGTAACTTTTGTTACTTTTTTTCGGATTTCTTGCAAAGGGTCCTTGCATGGCGGGAGAAAACCGTATATAATGTGATTTTGTAAGGAATTATGTCGACTTGCCACTGGATTTGAAATTTTTTGGCGGGCCGGCTGTCTGTTTTATTTTATAACGTGCGAGGTGCCTGCATGATTCGGTTAAAAGACGTGGAAATGGAGTATGAGAACGGCACGAAGGCCATCCGGGGCATCACTCTGGATATCGAGGACGGGGAGTTCGTTTTTTTGGTGGGGCCCTCCGGCTCCGGAAAGTCCACCATCATCAAGCTGCTCACCGGCGAGGTGGAGCCCTGCGGCGGACGCATCATGATCAACGGCTTTTCCGTCAGCAACATCGCGGACCGGCAGATCCCCCTGATGCGGCGGACCCTGGGGGTCATCTTCCAGGATTTCCGCCTGATCGAGAAAAAGACGGTGTACGACAATCTGGCCTTCGCCATGCGGGCCGTCGGCGCGGCGCCCAAGGAGGTGCGCAAGCGCATCCCCTATGTTTTGAAGCTGGTGGGCCTGGAGGAGAAGTCCAAGAGCTTCCCCACGGAGCTCTCCGGCGGGGAGCAGCAGCGGGTGGCCATCGCCCGGGCCCTGGTGAACAATCCCGCCACCATCATCGCGGACGAGCCCACCGGCAACCTGGACCCGGAGCGCTCTTTGGAGCTGATGCACCTGCTGGTGAAGATCAATGAGCTGGGGACTACCGTGGTGGTGGTGACCCACGAGAAGGACCTGGTGGACCGCTTCGGCAAGCGGGTGATCACCATCGATTCCGGCCACGTGGTCAATGACAGCGTCGGCGGCTATGTGGGAGGGCGCATCCATGGGTAAGCACGATTTCCGGTACTTTTTCCACGAGGGGCTGTCCAACATGTTCAGCCACGGGTTCATGTCCTTCGCCGCCATCGGCATCACGGTGGCGTGCCTTTTGATCATGGGCACCTTTACCCTGGTGGCGGTGAACGCCAACGGGCTGCTGGCGGACCTGGAGCAGGAGAACGAGATCCTGGCCTATGTGGACGAGACTTATACGGAAAGCCAGGCCAAGGCCATGCAAAGCAGGCTGGAGGCCGTCCCCAACGTGGCCTCCGCCGCCTATATCAGCAAGGAAGAGGCCATGGAGGCCTTCCTGGAGGAATATCCGGACGAGCCTACCTTCCAGGACCTGGACCCGGAGATCCTGCGGGACCGCTACGCCATCAAGCTGGTGGAGCTGGAGCAGCAGAGCCGGACCGTGGAGCAGGTGAAGCAGGTCCCGGGTGTGGCCAAGGTCAACGCCTATGAGGAGATCGCCGGGGGCTTCATCACCGTGCGCAACGTGGCCACGGTGGTCTGCGTGGCGCTGATCTTCATTTTGTTCATCGTGTCGGTGTTCATCATCTCCAACACCATCAAGCTCACCACCTTCGACCGGCGGGACGAGATCGCCATCATGCGGATGGTGGGGGCCACGAACGGCTTTATTCGCTGGCCCTTCGTCTATGAGGGGTTCATGTTCGGCTTTTTGGGCGCGGCGGTGGCGTTTTTCCTGCAATGGGCGCTGTATGCGGCGGTGGCCCGGGGCGTGGACGCGAACGACGCGCTCCAGCTCATCCGGGTGATCCCGTTCAGCAGGCTGTGGGGTTCCGTGGCGGCCACCTTCGCCGGGGCGGGCATCGTCATCGGCGTGGGAGGGAGCCTTTCCGCCATCCGCAAATTCTTACAGGTGTGAGGAAGCATAGGAGGTGCGGCGTTTGAAACGAATGAGACAGGGGACGCGGATGCTGGCGGCGCTGCTGCTGGCGGTGGTGCTGCTGGGCGCGGAGCTGACGCCGGTGATGGCCGTCACCCAGGCGGACATCGACGCGCTCAAGACCGACGCCAGCGACCTGAACAGCAAAAAGAAGGAGCTGGAGGCCAAGCTGGACGCGCTGGCGGACGACAAGACCCAGGCGCTGGCCAAGAAGAAGCTGCTGGACGACCAGGTGGCGAACACCTCCGCCCAGATCAGAAACGTGGAGGCGCAGATCGCCAATTACGATGCCCTCATCACCCAGACCGAGGCGGAGCTTCTGGACGCCCAGGAGCGGGAGGCGGCCCAGTACGAGCTGTTTTGCAGCCGGGTCCGGGACATGGAGGAGCGGGGCACGGTGAGCTACTGGGCGGTGCTGTTCAAGGCCAGCAGCTTCACGGACATGCTCAGCCGCCTGGACATCATCAACGAGATCATGGACTCGGACCAGCGGGTTATCGACGATCTCCAGGCCCTCCAGGCGGAGATCGAGACGAAGAAGGCGGATTTGGAGACGGACCGGGCCGCGTCTCAGGACGCCAAGGCGGACCTGGTGGCCAAGCGGACCCAGTTGGACAGCCAGCGCAAGCAGGCCATCGCCCTGGTGAATGAGATCAACGGCAACGAGGACGCCTATCAGGCCACCCTGGACGAGCTGGACGCGGAGGAGGAGCGCATCCAGGCCCGGATCGTGGAGCTGTCCCGCAAGCTGGCGGCGGAGCAGGCCGCCGCCGGGCAGAGCAGCCAGTCCAACCCCGGCGGCTACATCTGGCCGGTGGACAGCCGCTACATCACCTCCACCGTGGGCGGCCGGGCCTCTCCCGGCGGCATCGGCTCCACCAACCACAAGGGCACCGACATCGGCCGGGTGGGCTATACCAGCTCCATCTACGCCGCCAAGGCGGGCACCGTCATCGTCTCCCAATACTCCAGCAGCTACGGCAACTACGTGGTGGTGAGCCACGGCAGCGGCAACACCACCCTGTACGCCCACATGTCCAGCCGGAAGGTGGAAGTGGGCCAGTATGTGAACCAGGGGGACGTGCTGGGCATCACCGGGTCCACCGGGCACTCCACAGGCCCCCATCTGCACTTTGAGGTCACGGAGAACGGCGTGCGGGTCAATCCCCTGAGCCACGGGGCGGAGCCCCGCATGGGCTATCTCAGCGGCTATACCCTCTCCGGCAGCGCCTGAGCGACATAAACGGCCCTCCCGCTCCATAGATATGGAGCGGGAGGGTTTTGTCATGATTGGATTGATCGAATGGATGCCCGCGGAACGGGGCAAGCGAAATCTGAGGATGGGGGAGCGGAGCGTGCTGCACATGCGCTTCGCCTGCGCGGAATTGGCCCGGGGAGCCAAAACGCCGGAGGCGGTGCTGCGCCGCCGGGTGCTGGCCGCCGCCAAGCGGCTGCACAAGGCGGGGGTCACCCGGGCGGTGCTGCCGGAGGGCTTCCCCTTCCGGGAGCAGCTTGAAAAGTACGGGATCCGGCCCGTGTCTACCCTGTCTCTGCGGCGGGCTTTGGCGGCGGACTGGGTCCGGGCCGCCATGGAGGAAAAGGGGCTTTCCGGCGGCAGCGCCAAGCTGGCGGTCTGCGCCGCCCAGCTCACCGGAGAGCTGGTGCGCACGGTGACGGAGCTTTCCCTGCGCAACCGCTATGTGCTGCTGGACCTGCCCTACGGCGGGGAGGACCTGTGCCGCCAGCTCCGGCGGGAGTACGGCGTGTCGCTGTTGCTGGGGCCCGCCAGGGAGCAGGTGGAGGGCGCGGAGGTGCTGTTGCTGTTCGACCGGCGGGAGGACCTGCGGCGGACGAATCCCGTGGTGCTGCCCCTGTACGAGGACGAGGAGGCGGCGGTGCCGCCCCTGGCGCTGCCCCCGGCGCTGGAGGAGCAGCTTCCGGCAGGGGCGGACCGGGGGCAGATGCTGGCGGCCCTCCGGGAGGCGGGGGCCGTCCGGCCCGGACAGATCGCCGTGGGCGGCCCGTGAGGAGAGCGGGACCCCGCTCCCCACGGGAAACACAGCCGTTCTTCACCCTTGACATTCTCAAACCCAGCCTCTATAATAATGTCTGCTGAATAAACCGCTTTGCGGTTTATTCGCGCGGAAAAGCCGCGCAATTTCTTAAAAAAGGCCGTATGCGGCCACTTTTAAGAGATCCAGATATTGTTACAATGCGTACCCGCAGCGGACTTTTATAAAAGCCCGCTGCGGAGTGCAAGGGTTTTGCCGCATCTGCGGCAAAACCCCTGCGCTTGAACAAAGCCACGGGCCTTGAAAGTTTTTGCTTTCAAGGCTTGCGGCTTTGTTCAGTATGCATTATAATACTACTCTGTGATAATATAGAATAGGTAGGCGGAACGCGTCCGCCCCATCAAAAGATAGCAGAAAGGAACCGCCGATATGGAAAAAGAATACAGAATGAGCGAAGCCAGGGCCAAGGAGCTGCAGGAGGAGCTGAACTACCTCAAGACCACCCGCAGCGACGAGGTGGCCGAGCAGATCAAGGTGGCCCGCGGCTTCGGCGATCTGAGCGAGAACAGCGAATATGACGAGGCCAAAAACGAGCAGGGCAAGCTGTACTCCCGCATCGCGGAGCTGGAGGAGATCTTGCAGCATGTGGTCCTGGTGGACGAGAGCAGCGCCCCGACCAATGTGGTGGCCATCGGCAGCAAGGTGACGGTGGCGGACGCCTCCGGCCGGACCATGCCCGCGTACCGCATCGTGGGCTCTCAGGAGGCCGACCCCATGAACGGCGTCATTTCGGAGGAATCCCCCTTCGGCAAGGCGCTTCTGGGCGCCCAGGAGGGCGACACCGTGACGGTGGAGGCCCCCCAGGGCTCCATCAGCTACACGGTGAAGAAAATCGAGCGCTGAGGGAGAGAGAAGATGGCTGAACAAAAGATGGACCGGCAGGGCGAACAGGACCTGGGCGAGCAGACCCGCATCCGGCGGGAGAAGCTGGCGGCCCTTCAGGCCGCCGGAGAGGACCCCTTCCAGCAGACGAAGTTCGCCTGGGACGCCACCAGCGAGGAGATCAAAGCGAATTTTGACGCCATGGAGGGAAAGCCCGTCAAGGTGGCGGGCCGCCTCATGAGCAAGCGGGGCATGGGCAAGGTCAGCTTCTGCGACCTCCAGGACCGCGCCGGCCGCATCCAGCTCTACGCCCGCCAGGACGAGATGGACGAGGCGGTTTACAAGAAATTCAAAAAGTTCGATATCGGCGACATCGTGGGCGTGGACGGCGAGGTGTTCCGCACCCAGCGGGGCGAGATGAGCGTCCGGGCCAAGGACATCACCCTGCTCTCCAAGGCCCTGCTGCCCCTGCCGGAGAAGTTCCACGGCCTTACGGACACGGAGCTGCGCTACCGCCAGCGGTATGTGGACCTCATCATGAATCCCGACGTGAAGCGGAATTTCACGCTCCGCTCCCAGTTCATCAAGCACGTCCGGGACTTCCTGGACGGCCGGGGCTATATGGAAGTGGAGACGCCGGTGCTCAACACCATCTCCGGCGGCGCCACCGCCCGGCCCTTCGTCACCCACCACAACACCCTGGACATCGACATGTACATGCGCATCGCCACGGAGCTGCCCTTGAAGCGGCTGATCGTGGGCGGCCTCGACCGGGTGTATGAGATCGGTCGCATCTTCCGCAACGAGGGCATAGACCCCAAGCACAATCCCGAGTTCACCACCGTCGAGCTGTACCAGGCCTACGCGGATTTCAACGATATGATGGACCTGTTTGAGGACCTGCTGTCCTCCGCCGCCCAGAAGCTCCTGGGGACCTATCAGGTCCGGTGGCAGGGCGAGGACGTGGACCTGACCCCCGGCTGGCCCCGAATGACCATGGCGGA
>JAEXWS010000064.1 GCA_023406225.1 Bacillota bacterium
TCCCACAGCGCGGCGAAGCCCAGCCCCCGGGAACAGAAGGCGGCCTCATCCGGGAACTGGGCCGCCAGGTCCCGGCTCCACCCGGCGGAAAGGCATTGGCGGCACAGGGGTCCGTCCATGGGACGGAGGACGAAGGGCGGCGGCAGGGCCAAAACGGCGGCGCGGAGACGGTCCCGGCAAAAGGCGGCGGGGTCCTTGCGGGTGGCGTAGCGGATATGGGGCGCGGCCCGGTCCCCGAACGCCTGCCGGACGGCCCGGGACCAGGCGGCGTTTTGCGGGATGAGCAGTCCGCCTCTTCCGGCGAAGAAGGCCCGGAGAAAGTCCGGGTCCGGCGTTCCGGCCAGGAAGTGAAAGTCCCCCAGGACCGCCATGGCGGTCCCGGGCGAGGAGGCGTCGTCGGCGTAGACCGCGCCCATCACGTTTTGAAGGCACGACCAGAGGATGGCCTCGGGCCAGTCCCCGAAGAGGGGGGCCGCCCGGCCGGGGTCCGCGAGCCGCCGCATCATGGCCTTGCTTCCAGCAGGCCCAGGGCCTGCTTCCACGTCAAGACCCGGCGGCAGGCATCGTCGACGGCCTCCCTTTCCAGGGTCCCATCCTCCACCGCCTGAAGGACCCTGGGGATTTGGGCGCGGTAGTCGGTGGTCACCACCATGTCGTTCCCCGCCTGGAGGGCCAGCACCGCGGAATCGCCGTCTCCTGCATAGGCGGACACCGCGTCCATGGCCAGATCGTCCGTCATCACCACGCCGTCAAAGCCCAGGTCCCGCCGCAAAAGCGCGTGGACCGCCGGGGACAGGGAGGCGGGGAGCGTATCGTCCACAGCCGTCATGACATTGTGGGAAACCAGAACGGAGGTCTTGCCGGAAAGGGTTTCGAAAGCGGACTGGAACGGGAGAAAATCCGCGGCTTGAAAGCGCTCCAGAGGCCGTTTGTCCACGGCGGAGCCGGTGTGGGTGTCCGCGTTGTTCCCGTAGCCGGGAAAGTGCTTCAGCACGCTGCCCATCTTGTCGGCGTCCATCTGCCTGACCAGGGCGGCGGTGTACGCCGCCGTGGCGGCGGCGTCCTGGCCGAGGGCGCGGGAATAGATGAAATCGCCGGGATCCGTGGACACATCCGCCACGGGAGCGAGATTCACGTTGAAGCCGAGGGCGGAGAGCAGCACGTCCTTTTCATGGGCGTCCGCCAAAATGGCGTCCAGGCCCCCGGCGGCGAAAAGCGCCTGGGGAGATTTGAATTTGGAGGAGCGCAGATGGGGGTTGGAGCTGACCCGGACCACGGAGCCGCCCTCTTCGTCCACGCCGATGAGCAGGGGGATGGCGGCGGCGTCCTGATAGCTTTGAATGGCTTGGATCAGGTCGTTGGCGGTTTTGTCCGCCGTGTCCCGGCCAAAGAGGATATAGCCGCCGAGAGAATAGGCGGAGACGTCGGAAACGGCGTTGTCGGCGGGACAGCGGACGAAAAAGAGCTGGCCCACCTTTTCCTCCAGGGTCATGGCGGAGAGCAGCGCGTCCACGGGGTCCTCCGGTTTGGCGGGTTCCGCAGGCGCTGGAGGGGAGGGCGTCTCCTCCGGGGGCGGAGCTTCCGGCGCGGGGGCCGGGGGCGCGCCGCCGCAGGCGGCCAGGGAGAAGAGGCAGAGTGTGGCGAGCAGGGCCGCCAAAAAACGGGACATAAGCACCTCCTGAGATGGATTCAATGGGAATAGTTTATCATAAAGCATGGAGAAAGAAAAGGGGAGGGAACGCCTAGCGGAGTGTGTGCCGGTTTGTACCCCGACAGGGTACCGAAGGCTGCACCCCCCATTTTCTTTGGGTCTTGCCCAAAGAAAACGGGCCGTGCACGGTCCAAAAGAAAGGCGCTTTTGGTCCCCAAATGACCGCTTGGGGGTCATTTTGGGGGTTACGTACACGCTGGGAGACATTGGGTGATGACCCTGCGGCTTTCATCCGGCTCGCGGCGGGGCAGGGCGGAGGCTTTGGCTTGCAGCCGCGTTTGCAGGCTGTTACGTCGGAAAGGTGGTTCTGGACACGTCCTGCGCCGCTTTTGCTGCCGCGCCCTGGAGATTGCGGAAATCTTTATGGGGACGAGATGTTGACTGCTGGAAGGGGGAACGGCGGGCTGCCCGTCTTTCGCCCTCGTATGGGCTTGTGTCCTCCCTGGCCTGCGTTTTCTTATCTCTTGCGTTTCCTTGCAGTCCAGCGTGAAAAAAAGGACCGGCCCCGGAAGGGGACGGTCCTTTGGGTTTTATTCCTGGGGCTTCACCAGGGCGATGTGCAGCTCGTCCAGCTGCTTTTGGGTGACGGCGCCGGGGGCGCCCATCATCACGTCCTGGGCGTTTTTGTTCATGGGGAAGGGGATGATCTCCCGGATGGATTCCTCGCCCGCCAGCAGCATCACCATCCGGTCCACGCCGGGGGCGATGCCCGCGTGGGGAGGCGCGCCGTAGCAGAAGGCGTTGTACATGGCGGGGAACTTGGCCTTTACGTCCTCCTCGCCCAAACGGACCAGCTGGAAGGCCTTGATCATGATCTCCGGATCGTGGTTCCGCACCGCGCCGGAGGAGAGCTCCACGCCGTTGCACACCAGGTCGTACTGGTCGGCGGTGATGCTGAGGGGGTCGATCTCGCCCCGCTCGGCCTTTTCCAGCACGGCCAGCCCGCCGGAGGGCATGGAGAACGGGTTGTGGCAGAACTCCAGCTCGCCGGATTCCTCGCCGATCTCGTACATGGGGAAGTCCACGATCCAGCAGAAGGCGTACTGCTCCTTGTCCATATGGCCGGGCACGCTGTTGCCCAACAGCTTGCGCAGAACGCCCGCCGTCTTTCGGGCGGCCTCGGGCCTGCCGGAGGAGAGGGCCACGAAATCCCCCGCCTTCAGCCCCAGGGCGTTCACCACCGCGTCCTTCACCGGGGCGACGAACTTGGAGATGCCGCCCACCAGCTCGCCGGTTTCATCCAGCCGGAACCAGTAGGCCTTTTCGCCGGACTGGACCTCCGCGTCGGCGCAGAGCTTGTCGATAAACTTCCGCGTCTCCTGGAAGCCGCTGACCACCACGGCCTTCACCGTGTTTCCGTCGAAGGGGCCGAACCCGCAGTCCGCCAGGACGGCGGTGGCGTCCTGCACGATCAGATCGATGCGCAGGTCCGGCTTGTCGGAGCCGTATTTTTCCATGGCCTCGTTGAAGGGGATGCGGACGAAGGGGGCGGAGGAGGCCCGGTCATACAGGCCGTATTCCGCGAAGATGGGGGGCAGCACGTCCTCCAGCACGGCGAACACGTCGTCTTGGCTCGCAAAGGCCATCTCCATATCCAGCTGGTAGAACTCGCCGGGGGAGCGGTCCGCCCGGGCGTCCTCGTCCCGGAAGCAGGGGGCGATCTGGAAGTAGCGGTCGAAGCCGGAGGTCATCAAAAGCTGCTTGAACTGCTGGGGAGCCTGGGGCAGGGCGTAAAATTCGCCGGGGTGGTTCCGGGCGGGCACCAGGTAGTCCCGGGCGCCCTCGGGGGAGGAGGCCGTCAGGATGGGGGTGGTGATCTCCAGGAAGTCATGGTCCGTCATGGCCTTGCGCAGGGCGGCCACCACCTTGCACCGCAGCACGATGTTGTTTTTCACGGCGGGGTTCCGAAGGTCCAGGTAGCGGTATTTCAAGCGGGTCAGCTCGTCGGCCTCCCGGCTGCGGTTTACCTGGAAGGGCAGCTCGTTATAGCGGCAGCGGCCCAGGACCTCCACCTTGGCGGGGACCACCTCGATCTCGCCGGTGGGCTGCTTGGGATTTTTGCTGTCCCGCTCCCGGACCGTTCCCTCCACGGAGATGGTGGATTCCTTGTTGATGGACTTGAACTGGTTCACCATCTCCTCGCTGTCGGCCACGACCTGGGTGGTGCCGTAGAAGTCCCGGACGACGACAAAGGCCAGGCTTGCGCTGACGACCCGGACGTTTTCCATCCAGCCGACGATCTTCACCTGCTTGCCGGCGTCAAGAAGGCGCAGCTCTCCGCAGGTATGGGTACGATTCTGCATCATGGTGTTAGGTTCCTTTCTGTATATGGGATGATGGGTGGCAATGGGGGGCCGAACGGCCGGACCCCATCCGCCGTTTTCCGCGGATGCGTTTATCCGATCAGTCCGTCCGCCGCGGCGGCCGCGGCGGCCACGTCCACGGCGTCATAGGCGGCGGTGGTGGTGACGGCGGCGGATTCGGTCCACTTGAGGAGCTGGGCCTGGGCGGGAATGGCGGCGGCGGAGGCGCTGACATACG
>JAEXWS010000154.1 GCA_023406225.1 Bacillota bacterium
GAGGGCAAAGCCCCCGGGCACCGCCAGCAGCACCGCCAGCAGGCAGGCCAGGAACGCCCGGCCGGAAATCTTTTGCATGGATCGCTCCTCTCAGAACTGGAAGTACAGGAAGGACCGGGTGGTGGAGCTGAGCAACCGCACGGCGGACAGCCCCAGAAGGATCAGCGCCAGGACCTTCGGCCCCCAGGCCAGCGCCGCAGCGCCCACGGCCCCCCGGCGCTCCAGCCGGGCGGCGAGCCAGTTTTTCACCGGCAGGGCCGCCGGGACGGCGATCAGCCACTCCCAGGCGTATTGGCGCAGGTAATAGGCCGCCTCCCCGCTCCAAAGCCCGGCGGGGGCGAAGCCGAACATGGCGGAGAGCATCCGCCCCGCCTGCCCCAGGTCCGCCGCCCGGAACAGCACCCAGCCCACGGTGATGAGCACCAGGGCGTACCCATGGCGCAAGACCCCGGGCAGCCGTTCCAGCGCCCGGCCCCAGAGGAATCTCTCCCCCATCAGCAGCGCCGCGTAATACAGCCCCCAGGCCACGAAGGTCCAGGCGGAGCCGTGCCACAGCCCCGTCAGCAGCCACACCACCAGCAGATTCCACACCTGCCGTCCCCGGGAGCAGCGGTTGCCGCCCAGGGGGATGTACACGTAATCCCGGAACCAGAAAGACAGCGTCCGGTGCCAGCGCCGCCAAAACTCGGCGGCGGACCGGGCGAGATAGGGATAGTCGAAGTTCTCCGGCAGGCGGAAGCCGAACACCCGGCCAAGGCCCAGGGCCATGTCCGTATAGCCGGAGAAATCAAAGTAGAGCTGGAGGGTGTAGGCCGCAGCGCCCAGCCAGGCGAAGCCCACCGTCAGCCGCCCGCCCGCGGCAAAGGCCGCGTTGGCCGTCTGGCCCAGGGCATCCGCCAGCAAAAGCTTTTTGGCCAGGCCGAAGCAGAACCGCACCAAGCCGTCCGCCGCGTCCGCCGCCGTCTCCCGCCGGTCCTCCAGGGCCTCCGCCATGTCGCCGTAGCGCAGGATGGGACCTTGCAAAAGCTGGGGGAAAAAGGCCATGAACAGCGCCAGCCGGGGAAGGCTCCGCTGGGCGGGGACCGTCCCCCGGTACACGTCCGCCACGTAGGCGATGCCCTGGAAGGTGTAAAACGAGATGCCCGCGGGCAGCAATATCTCCGGGACGGCCAGCTCCAGGCCCAGGGCGTTCAGGTTGGCCGCCAAGAAGCCGGTGTATTTGAACCAGGCCAGCATGGCCCCATGGAGGACCACGGCGGCGGCCAGCGCAGTTTTCGCGCGGGGCCGTCCCGGCGCGGCCAGCAGGCCCCCCAGGTAGCTCACCAGGACGGACGCCGCCAGCACCGGCAGCAGCCGCAGGCCGCCCCAGGCGTAAAACGCCAGGCTGAGCAGCAGCAAACAGCCGTTGCGGCCCGTCCGCCAGCGTGCCGGCAGCAGAAAATAGCAGAGCAGCGCCGCCGGTAAAAAGGCGAACAAAAAGGCCATGCTGCTGAAGGCCAAGGGTCATCACATCTCTTTCGTCGGCATTAAGATCTCCCGCTGCACATACTTGGGCAGCTTCTCCAGGACCAGGCGGTGGGAATCCGCGCACAGCTCCCGGAGGACCGGGTCCGGCAGTCCGCCGTCCAGCAGAGCGGCGATCCAGGCGCGCTTATCGGTGTAGAAGCCGGGCAGGATCTCCGGATACCGGGCCTGGAGCAGCCCGGACCGCTCCGGCCCGCATTTCAGGTTCACCAGATCGTGTCCGCCGTAAATGCGGTACTTTGGGTCCGGGGAGCACACGGCGGCAAACAGCCTGCCCCGGATCATATAGCGGAACCACTGCCACTCCGGCTTATAGTCCTTCTCCGCCCCGGGAAGGGACAAAAGGTATGCGTCCAGCCATTCATAGCGCATGAAAAGCCCTCCTTTTCGCAGCGCGGCGCCCCGTTTCCCGGCCGGAACATATGCGCAGACCGCCCGCCACGGCGGCAAAGCATGCTCACTTGGCCCCCCGCAGCTCGATGATCCGGTCCCGCAGCACGGCGGCGTATTCAAATTCCAGCATCTTGCTGGCTTCCTTCATTTCCTTTTCCAGCTTGGCGATCTCCGCCTCCCGCTCCCGGTCGGTCATTTTGGTCCGGCGCTCCCGGCTCTTGCGGGTATCCTCCTCGGCCTTGGAGATCTCCAGCACCTCCCGGACGCCCTTGATGATGGTCCTGGGGACGATGCCGTGCTCTTTGTTGTAGGCGTCCTGGATGGCGCGGCGGCGCTCCGTCTCGCTAAGAGCCGCCCGCATGGAGGGCGTGATCTCGTCGGCGTACATGACCACCAGGCCCTCCGCGTTCCGGGCGGCCCGGCCGATGGTCTGGATAAGGGAGGTCTCGGACCGGAGGAAGCCCTCCTTGTCCGCGTCCAGGATCGCCACCAGGCTGACCTCCGGCAGGTCCAGGCCCTCCCGCAGGAGGTTGATGCCCACCAACACGTCAAACTCGCCCAGCCGCAGGTCCCGGATGATCTCCATCCGCTCGATGGTCTCCACGTCCGCGTGCATATACCGCACCCGGATGCCCGCGTTTTTGAAATACTCCGTCAGGTCCTCGGCCATTTTTTTGGTGAGGGTGGTCACCAGCACCCGCTCGTTTTTCGCGGAGCGGGCGCGGATCTCCTCCATCAAATCGTCGATCTGGCCGGTGACGGGCCGCACCTCCACCCGGGGGTCCAGCAGGCCCGTGGGCCGGATCACCTGCTCCACCACCTGGTCCGCCCGCTCCCGCTCATAGGGTCCGGGGGTGGCCGAGACGAACACCGCCTGGCCCACCTTCTCCTCGAACTCCTCGAATTTCAGCGGGCGGTTGTCATAGGCGCAGGGCAGGCGGAAGCCGTATTTCACCAGGGAGTCCTTCCGGGCGTGGTCGCCGTTGTACATGGCCCGGACCTGGGGCAGCGTCACGTGGCTCTCGTCCACGAACAGCAGAAAATCGTCCGGAAAGAAGTCGATGAGCGTCATGGGCGCGGACCCGGCGGGCCGGTCGGAGATGATGCGGGAGTAATTCTCAATGCCGGAGCAGTAGCCCAGCTCCGCCATCATCTCCATGTCGTACTCCGTCCGCTGGCGGACCCGCTGGGCCTCCACAAGCTGGCCGTTGTCCGTGAACACGCGGACCTGCTCCTCCATCTCCCGGCGGATCTCACCGATGGCGGCGTCCATTTTTTCCTTGGTGGTGACGTAATGGCTGGCGGGATAGATGGCGATGTGGTTCAGCACCCGGTTCACGCTGCCGGTGAGCGGCGCAAACTCGCTGATCCGCTCGATCTCGTCCCCGAAAAATTCCACCCGGATGGCCTTGTCCTTATAGTAGGCGGGATAGATCTCCACCGTGTCGCCCCGGACCCGGAACATGTTCCGCTCAAAGGCGACGTCGTTGCGCTCATAGCGGATCTCCACCAGGCGGTGCAGCAGTTCGTCCCGGTCCCATTGGGCCCCAGTCCGCAGGGAGACCACCAGGTTCGCAAAGTCGTCCGGCTCGCCCAGGCCGTAAATGCAGGAGACGGAGGAAACCACGATCACGTCCCGCCGCTCCAGCAAAGCGCAGGTGGCGGAGAGCCGCAGGCGGTCGATCTCGTCGTTGGTGGAGGCGTCCTTGGCGATGTAGGTGTCCGTATGGGGGATATAGGCCTCCGGCTGGTAGTAATCATAGTAGCTGACGAAATTCTCCACCGCGTTGTTTGGGAAGAACTCCTTGAACTCGGCGCAGAGCTGGGCGGCCAGGGTCTTGTTGTGGGCCAGCACCAGGGTCGGCCGCTGGACCTGCTCGATGACCTTGGCCATGGTGAAGGTCTTGCCGGAGCCGGTGACGCCCAGGAGCACCTGCTCCTTCAGCCCGTCCTCGATCCCCCGGGCCAGCTTCCCGATGGCCTCCGGCTGGTCGCCGGAGGGCTCGTATTCAGAAACGACTTGAAATTTCGGCATATTCTTTCTCCATACGGCTGTTTGAAGCACATCTCATCCCGTCACGCAGAGCATACCACAGCCGGCGCAAAAATGCAACATCTGTTCTATTTTATCAGGTAGCCGGATTCCGCCAGGGACACGAAGTCTCCGTCGGCCACAATGATGTGGTCCACCAGCTCCACTTCCAGCGGCTTCAGCGCAGCCAGGACCCGGTCGGTGGTCAGGTAGTCGTCCTGGGAGGGCAGCGCCACGCCGCTGGGGTGATTGTGCGCCAAAACCACCGCGCTGGCGGAGCTGATGACGGCGTTTTCCACCACGGCGCGGATGTTCAGGTCCACCGAGGACACGCCGCCCTCGGTCAGCCGCTTGCAGGTCAGCAGTTTTCCCTTCCGGTCCAGGCACAATTGATAGATCACTTCGTTTCTCTCGCCCTCGAAGCGGTCCAGCAGATACGCGCCCACCTTTTCCGCGGAGTTCAGCACCGTTTCCTGTCCGGCCTCCGCCAGCCGGGCCTTCTGGCACAGCTTGGGGACCAGCCGCAGCAGCAGCGCCGCATGCTCCCCCACCCCGGGCACCTTTTGCAGGTCCTCCACCGGGGCGGACAGCACCGCGGAGAGCGATCCGTACCGTTCGATCAGCAGATGGGCCGTCTCGTTGGTGTCCCGGCGGGGGATGGCATAATACAGCAGCAGCTCCAGCGCCTCGTGGTCCGCAAACGGCTCAAGGCCGCCGACCAAAAAACGGCGGCGCATCTTTTCCCGGTGGCCGTCATGAATGCCCACCGTCTCACCTCCCAGGCGGCCCAAAAGGGCCTGATCCTCCCTATTATCGGAGTATTTTATTATACCACTCTTCGGTTTCGCCTTCAAGTGCGATTCCCGTTTCCCCTGTTATCCGCCATTTTGAATTATGGACGCCGATCTTTGAATCCACTCTTGAATTTTCATAAAATATCTTGTATAATAAACAGGCATCAAAAAAGCCGGTGTGATGGAATGGTAGACGTGACGGACTCAAAATCCGTTGGTGGCGACACCGTGTGGGTTCGAGTCCCACCACCGGCACCAAATAAACAAGGGTCGGAGCATTGAACAGTTTTCTTAGACTGTCTAATACTCCGACCTTTGTCTTATGCCAGAAAGCCTGATTCTATAAGGATTTCTGGCATTTTGTGTTTTTCTTTGTTTACCGTTGTGCGTTTATAAAAAACATGAAATTGGGATTCGAAAAAGAAAAATGGCTCGGTTTTGACCCTGCGTCTATCTTTATCCTATCTTGCTTTTCTTGGCGTCATACAGTGCTTCAAATTTGTCAGGCGTCTTGTACGCCAGTGTGCTGTGGGGCCTCTAAATGTTGTAGAAAATAATATAGCTATCAATGCTCTCGCGGAATTGCCGCTTTGACTTGTACTAAGTAGGGTAAATCTCTTCTTGCTTCATCAAAGCAAAAAAAATTCCGCAACAGCGTTGCCATGTGGCCTGCCTGATCTGGAAAAGGACTGGGCAACCCTGTTCATGCACAACAATTTACAAAACGCCTTGGAAGTATACTGAGCCCCTTGGTCGCTGTGAAAAGTCAGCCCTTGCGGGGTTCCTCTGCTCTGAATCGCACGCTTAAAGGTTGAGGTAATCAGATAGGTACTGTTTTTAGGTGATGCTCCATGTGCACCCGCTTTTCGGGAAAAGCGGTCCAGGATGACGCAGACATATATGTACTTCTCATTGATCTTGAAGCAGGTAACATCGCTGATCCAGACACGGTTTGGCTCTGACACTTGAAATTGCCGTTGCAGAATGTTTTGCTTTTTCTCCATCCTGATACGCTTTTGATAGTCCCGCTTAGAATTAATACTAACACTTTGCAGCCCCATTCCCCGCATAAGTTCCGCCACATATTTGGGAGAGGTGTGGATGCCCTGATCCGCCAATACGACAGCTATTTTGTTTGCGCCAAACCGTTGCCGGCTCTCATCAAAGGCCTTCTGGATATGCTCCTTCATTTCTGCCCGACGCTTGTCATAGGCAGTGACATCCTCTCTGCGAAAAATGTGGTTGTAGAATGTACCACGGGAAACGCACAGTGCTTCGCATAAAGCATGGACGCTATATTGGCCATATAACTTGGTAAGTTCATTCAACTTATCCTGCAAAGGGACGGATGCCGTGCAATCAACCTTTTGCAGGATTTCAAGTTTCTACTCCAGCTTCTGGAGCCTTTGCTTCATCTTAATGAACTCCTGCTGACTGATCTCATAGCCAGAGTCGGTCGTCTTTATCGTGTACGGTTGAATTCAGGAATAAAACGTACTTCGTGGGTCGGTTTTCTTTGCGCAAAAAAGAAGGCGCCGCTCCTTGCGGCTCCCTATGAAATATGGTAAATTGAAATCAACAATTGCATAGGAGAAACAATTCCGGATTGGAAGACCATGTTTCCCAGCTTATATGTTATGGGACCACGCTGGTCCCCTTAATAACTGTGTCCATTAGCCAGGGACGCTGAAATTCCCTGTTATCGTCTGTTGGACGCCACCGAATACAGCGAGGTGTTGGATCGGTTCCAGAGCGTGCTACTGAGCCTGTATAATCACTCATTCAGCGCCCGGAAGGAGCTTTTTGGTCAAGATGCAGAACTGCCCACGCTATAATGGAAGGTGTTTCAGACGAGAGAAAAGACGTAAACGCCCGATCTTCAACAGGATGGAGGGATATCATGAACAGCAACTTTTGTTTTTTAGAAAAAGACTTTCCTGTGTTATTCAACTTCGGCCACCTGGCGGAAGAATATTGTTACAGCGACTCCAACTCTTGCCTGATGAAATTGGGGATGATCGGTGAGACCATCGCCAACTTGATGTTTACCTATGATCGGATTCCGCCTCCAGCGGACAATACCGCGGTAAAGCGCATTGATGCCCTCTACCGTGAGGGCCTGCTGACGCAGGACCTGGTGGATATCCTGCACGCTCTCCGCAAGGCGCGCAACAAGGCGGTTCATGAGAACTACGCCTCCGTGACGGACGGGATGGCGCTCCTGCCTATGGCGCACAGCCTGTGCGAATGGTTCATGCAGACCTATGGCGACTGGAATTACCAGCACCACGAATTTGTGATGCCTGTCCCGCAGCAGCAGGCAAAAACCGCAGATCAGGCGGCGGAAGAGCAAGAGGAAACCCGCTTGGCGCAGGAGGCGGAGGCGAAAGCCGCCCAAACGGAGGCCATCTCCAAAGAAAGCCGCCGCAGGCGGGCCAGCCAGACGGCAAGCCAGCGCCAGCGGCCGGAGGCGGAAACGCGATTTCTTATCGACGAGCAGCTTCGGCAGGTAGGGTGGGAAGCCGACACCGAAAACCTGCGTTTTTCCAAGGGGACCCGCCCCGTCAAGGGGAGGAACCTTGCCATTGCCGAGTGGCCTACGGACTCCACGGTTGGAAAGCGCGGGCAGGCCGACTACGCCCTTTTTATCGGGTTGCAGATGGTGGGGATCATCGAGGCGAAGGCGGAGCATAAGGACATCCCTTCCGTCATCGATTATCAGGGAAAGGACTATCCCCGCAACATTCGTGCGGAGGATGCGCAATATCAGATTGGAACCTGGGGCAACTATAAAGTCCCGTTTACTTTTGCAACCAATGGAAGACCGTATCTGGAGCAGTATAAGACAAAGTCCGGCATCTGGTTTCTGGATCTCCGCCAGCCCTCCAATGCGCCAAAGGCACTGCGGGGATGGATGAGCCCGGAGAACCTTCTGGAACTGCTGGGAAAGAATATCGATGCAGGCAACCGGGCATTGGAAGAGATGCCCTTTCATCTGCTGCGGGACAAAGACGGACTGAATCTCCGGGATTATCAGCTGCGGGCCATTCAGGCGGCGGAACAGGCCATCATGGATGGGAGGAACACAGCGCTGCTGGCTATGGCAACCGGCACCGGAAAGACACGAACCGTGCTGGGCACGATCTACCGCTTTTTGAAGACGGGCCGCTTCAAGCGCATCCTGTTCCTGGTGGACCGCACTGCTCTGGGTGAACAGGCATTGGATGTATTCAAGGAAGTCAAGCTGGAGGACCTGATGCCTCTGGCGGACATCTACAATATCAAGGGTCTGGAGGATAAGG
>JAEXWS010000161.1 GCA_023406225.1 Bacillota bacterium
AGGGTGGTCTCGACCATGTCCGCGAAGGGCGGCGCAAAGGAGGCGGAGGCCAGGGCGGCGAAGGGATTCACGCCCAAAAACAGCGCCTCGCCGGCCCAAAAGACGATGGAGGCCACCAGCATGCCCAAAAGCACGGCGGCCTTCAGCCCCCGCTTCGCCAGGATCACGATCACAAAGAGGCCGATGAACATCGTGACCACCGTCAAAACCATGGTGCTGTAGCCGGAGCCCATGCTGCTCTTCGCCACGCTGGGAGTCAGCGCGCCGAAGAAGTCCCGCATGACGAAGAAGGGCCCGCCGGTCTCGGAATAAACGCCCACGTTGGAGCCCAGGCCGATATTCATCAGCATGATGCCGATGGCGGGGGCGATGCCCAGGCGGACGCCCAGGGGGATGGCGTCCACGATCTTCTCCCGGATGTTCAGGATGGACAAGATCAAAAACACGATGCCCTCAAAGAGGATGATGACCAGGGCGGACTGGAAGCTGGCCACATAGCTCATGCCGGTCAGGCCCGCGATGTTGGCGGCCACAACGGCGAAAAAGCTGTTCAGACCCATGCCGGGGGCCAGGGCGAAGGGCTTGTTGGCGAGGAACGCCATGCAGAACATGCCGATGGCGGAGGCGATGCAGGTGGCCATGAACACGCCGTTCCACAAGGGGGACCCCACATCAAAATTTGTGAGCAGGTTCGGGTTCAGCGCAATGATGTACGCCATGGTCATAAAGGTGGTGAGGCCTGCCAGGAGTTCGGTTCGGACTGTGGTCCCATTCTCCTTCAAATGAAAAAATCGCTCCATAGTTCTCCCTCTCTTTTCTTGTTTTTCTGAAAAATCGTGTTTGCTCAAAAACATTATTCAGATAAAACAAACTTTGTATATTTATCATACAGGGCTTTATGCAAAATTACAAGACCCAAAGAAAATCCGATTTGCAGAAAAAGGTTGACCTTTTTTATGCAAATCGGTATTCTTAAAAAAGTATTACGTTTCCGGCGTTTCCGCCTTCCGCCGGACAGGACAAAAACAGGACCGGGCCTTTCCGGTCCGGTCCTGTCTGCTCTCAATACGCCAGCTTTTCCGCAAGATAGGCCCTCAGCTCGCTGATGGGCATCCGCACCTGCTCCATGGTGTCCCGGTCCCGGACGGTCACGCAGCCGTCTCCGGCCTTCTCCGCGTCGCCCACGGTGTCGAAATCCACGGTCACGCAGTAGGGCGTGCCGATCTCGTCCTCCCGGCGGTAGCGCTTGCCGATAGAGCCTGTCTCGTCAAAGTCCACCATATAGTCCCTGGAAAGCTCCTGGCGGATCTCCATGGCCTTTTCGGAGAGCTTCTTGCTCAGGGGCAGCACCGCCACCTTGAAGGGCGCGATGGCGGGGTGGAACCGCATGACCACCCGCACGTCGTTCTTGGCCTCGTCCACGACCTCCTCGTCGTAAGCCTCCACCAGAAGGGCCAGGGTCATCCGGTCCGCGCCCAGGGAGGGTTCGATGACATAGGGGATATAGTGCTCGTTCTTCTCCTGGTCGAAATAGGTGAGGTCCTGGCCGGAGTGCTCCTGATGCTGCGTCAGGTCGTAATTCGTCCGGTCGGCCACGCCCCACAGCTCGCCCCAGCCGAAGGGGAACTTGTATTCGAAGTCCGTGGTGGCCTTGGAATAGAAGCTCAGCTCCTCGGGCTCGTGGTCCCGCAGGCGCAGGTTCTCCTCCTTCACGTTCAGGCCCAGGAGCCACTCGTGACAGTAATTCCGCCAATACTGGAACCACTCCAGGTCCGTGTCGGGCTTGCAGAAGAACTCCAGCTCCATCTGCTCAAACTCCCGGATGCGGAAGATGAAGTTGCCCGGGGTGATCTCATTGCGGAAGCTCTTTCCCACCTGGCACACGCCGAAGGGCAGCTTGCGGCGGGTGGTCCGCTGGATGGCGGGGAAATTCACAAAGATGCCCTGGGCCGTCTCCGGGCGGAGATAGACCTCGTTGGCGGAATCCTCGGTGACGCCCTGGTGGGTCTTGAACATCAGGTTGAACTTGCGGATATCGGTGAAATCGCTCTTGCCGCAGCCGGGGCAGGGGACCTGGTGCTCCCGGATAAAGGCCACCAGCGCCTCACCGTCCATGGCCTCCACGTTCACGTCCAGCTCCTTTTCGTTCACATAGGCCTCCACCAGCTTGTCCGCCCGGTGGCGCATCTTGCAGGCCTTGCAATCGATGAGGGGATCGTTGAAGGTGGCCACATGGCCGGAGGCCACCCAAACCTGGGGATTCATCAAAATGGCGGCGTCCAGACCCACGTTGTAGGGGTTTTCCTGGACGAACTTTTTCCACCAGGCCCGCTTCACGTTGTTCTTCATCTCCACGCCCAGGGGGCCGTAGTCCCAGCTGTTGGCGAGGCCGCCGTAGATCTCGCTGCCCGGAAAGACGAAGCCGCGGCTCTTGCACAGGGCCACGATCTTCTCCATGGTTTTCTGCTTGTTGTTCATATCCTGTTCCTCTTTTCTCCGCCGCTGGCTGCGGCAGATGATTATTCACGCGGAAAGGCTCCCTTCCCGCATGTTTATATTGCCGCCCGAAGGCGGCAATATAAAGGCAAACGGTTTTTTCCCCGTCCTTCCACGCGCCCCGCGGGCGCCGCCGGAGGGGGGATCCAAAGGGGGGATGAACGCCCCTCTTTACTTCTTCTCCCGGTCATACGCCACGATGACCCTCCGGTTGGGCTCCGTGCCGGTGGAGTAGGTGGTGATGCCCGGCTCCTCCTGGAGCGCGGTGTGGATCACATGGCGCTCGTAGGCGTTCATCGGCTCCAAGGTCACGCTGCGGCGGTATTTGACCACCTTGACCGCAACCTTCTTCGCCAGATGCTGGAGGCTCTGCTCCCGCTTCTCCCGGTAATTCTCCGCATCCAGCTGGATGCGGACCCGGCCGCTGCCGGAGCGGTTCACGGCGTAGCTGGTGAGCTGCTGGATGGCGTCCAGGGTCTCTCCCCGGCGGCCGATCAGCCCGCCCAGATTCTTCCCCTCCAGAATGACCTTGTAGCGGCCCTTTTCCGGCTGGTACACATGCACGTCCGCCTGGCTCTCCATCTGCTCCAGAAGGCCGGACAAAAACGCCTTGATGGCCCGGGCCTTCTCGTCGTCCACCTCTTCCCCGTTGTCCACAGGGACAAAGACCGCCTCTTCCTGCTCGGTCTCCTCTTTCTTCACGGGGCGGCGCCGCTCCTCGGCGGGCCGCGCCTCCTTCCGCTCCTCGGCGGGCCGCTCTTCCTTCCGCTCGGCGGGCTTGGGGGCGGGCTTTTCAGGGGCGGGTCTTTCCGAGGCCTCCGCCTGAACGGCGAAAGCCGGCTCCTCCCGTTCCTCCCCGTAGCTCACACGGACCTTGGCGGGGCTGCTTCCAAGCCCCAGAAAGCCGGATTTTGCGCGTTCCAAAATCTCGACGGACACATCGTCCCGGTCGAGGCCAAGCTGCATCAGCGCCTTGGAAACGGCCTCGTCCTCGGTCTTGCCCGTCACATCAATAAAATCTCTCATGACGGCTCCTTATTCACTTTCACCGTAGCGGTCCTCTTTGTAGGACCGGCCCCGGGCATAGGGACGCTCGCCCACCCGGCCCGCTTCCGTGGTGCCCGGTTTTTTGGGCTTCGCCTTGGCGTCCTGGGCGGCTTTTCTCTTTTCTTTCAGGGACTGCTTCTGCGCGGCCTGCTGGCGCTGCTGCTCCTGCAGGAGCTTCGCCTCTTCCATGCGCCTCTGGCGGTCCGCCTGCCGCTCTTCCTCCCGCCTGGCCTCTTCCGCCTCCAGCTTCTCATTGAAGAACTTGCCCATGAAATACTCCTGCACGACGGAGAACAGGCTCTGGGCGATCCAGTAAACGCCCAGGGCCGCGGGCATGATGAACGCGATGTAGACGGAAAACAGGGGCATCATCCACATCATCATCTTCATCTGCGCGCCGCCGGCGCCGTTTTGCTGGGGCTGGGTCTTCATGGTCAGCTTCGTCAAAAGGATCTGAGAGCCGCCGGCCAGAATGGGGATCAAAATCAATCCGATCACGGCCCAGGAGAAGGAGAACCCGGAAAATCCGCTGCTGGGCTGGGCCGCCAGATCCAGACCCAGGAAATTGTAGTTCATGTTCACCCAGCCGTCCATGCCGGAGACCGCGTCGGGGAGCTGGGTCTGCACGGCGTTGACCAGGTTGATCTGACCGTAAGGCCCCAGAAGGGGCAGGCCGTTGGACCCCATCTGGACCACGCCGTCCTTCATCTGGACGATGTTCTCCATATTGATCCCGGCGTTGGTGGCCGCGTCGATCAGCTTGTACACCACGTCCTGGCCCATCATCATAAAGTGGGTGATGGGCTGGCGGATGATGGAGTACAGGGCCATCAAAATGGGCAGGGGCAGAAAGCTCCACAGACAGCCGCCCATGGGGTTGACCCCCTCCTCGGCGTAGAACTTCTGCATTTCCTCATTCATTTTGGCCTGGTTATTGGCGTACTTCTTCTGGATCTCCTGCATCTTGCCGGACATGCGGCTCATCCGCATCATGCTCTTTTTGGACTTCATCTGGAAGGGCAGCATGATGAGCTTGATGACCAGCGTGAACAGGATCAAAGCCATGCCGTAAGAGCCGGTCAGCGTGTAAAACAGGCGGACCAGCCAGGCAAAGGGCATGCAGATGTAGTAGCCAATGGTTCCGAAGAATCCCATAGGATCGTTCCTCCAAATCATTGTGTGGATGCCGGCTCTCCCGAAACAGGCGCTTGCCGCGCCCGCCGAAAGCCGGCGCGCGCCGCCGCGGCGCGCAGGACAGTCCGCGCACCGGCGGAGCTTACCCAAGGCGGAGACTCCCCCCGCCTCCGGTCAGGGAACGGGGTCGTAACCGCCCTTGTGAAACGGATTGCACCGCAAAAAGCGGCAAAAGGCCATCCAGCCGCCTTTTAAGGCGCCGTACTTTTCAATGGCCTCCAGCGCGTACTGGGAGCAGGTGGGGGTATAGCGGCAGCAGGGGGGAAACAGCGGAGAAACGGCGTTTCGGTAAAACCGCACCATCCAAAGAAGAGCCTTTTTCACCGCTCCGCCTCCAAAAGGTCCAGCTTCCGGCACAGCCGCAAAAACGTGTCGTTCAGCTCTTTCCAGGCGGCGGTCGTTGTTCGTCCCCTGGCCACCAGGATGAGGTCGTATCCCTCTTTCATCCGGTGCCTGTTCAGACGGTACACCTCCCGCAGCCTCCGGCGCGCACGGTTCCGGACCACGGCGTGGCCCAGCTTGACGCTGACGGTGATGCCCAGCCGGTTGCGTCCCAGCTTGTTTTTGCGGCAGTAGATCACCATGCCGCTTCCCACCGCCGACGCGCCCTTTTGATACAGCCGCCGGAACTCATGATTTTTTTTCAGCGTGTCCGCCTCTTTCATCCGCAACCCCTATTCCCCAAACGCCTTTTAAACAAAACTGTTCTAGGGACGGAGGAATCTTTTCAAATTCCCGCCGTCCCTGAAGACGTCTGTTCAAGTGTCTCCCGCGCGTTCCGTTTCGGTCAGTGGGTCAGACGCGCACGGCCCTTGGCGCGGCGACGGGCCAGGACCTTGCGGCCGTCGGCGGTAGCCATTCTCTTGCGGAAGCCGTGGACCTTGGAACGATGCAGCTTCTTGGGCTGATAGGTACGTTTCGTTGCCATATTGAGACACCTCCTATTAGAATTGCGGCCGCCTCGCGGCGGCGCTTACTCGACACCCTCCCTTGCGGAAAGGCGCAGTAAACTGTTTTTCGTCTCTGCGACGCATCGAATAGTATACAGACATTTTTAAAATGTGTCAAGAATAACTTGGATTTTCTCAAAAATCCCCGCTTTTTTTCTCTTTTCCTGCGTCATTTCAAAATCTGGTGCCCTGCCCGTCCCTTTCTCACCATATCTTGTCCTCTTTCGCGGTTCTTTTTTTGTGTTTTATATTAGAATAAGTGTTGTGTTTATTTCGTCTTTTTGTTATAATGGAGGTGTATGATTTTGTCCATTTTCAACTAGAGAGAGGTGTTTCTTTTTGAATTCCGTCGCCGACGTGTGGAATAACGTCCTGACCCAACTGAAAAAGGAACTTTCGGAAACCACCATCGCCACCTGGTTCGACGAGCTGGAGGCGGTGGACATCCGGGGCAGCACGTTCCTTCTGCATTGTTCCAACGATTTTAAAAAGGGGTACATCGAATCCCTTTTTATGAAAAACATCAAGTCCTCCCTCCACGACATCTTCTCCACGGATTTCGAGGTCCAAATTCTGGACGATTTGGCCTACGCGGAGTTTCAGGGCGGAGAGCCCCACAAGCAGAGCGAGCGGTTTACCTCCGCGGAGTTCACCTTCGAGACCTTCGTGGTGGGTCCCTCCAACAAGCTGGCCTACGCGGCTTGCAGCTCCGTGGCGGAGCATCCCGCCCAGAATTACAACCCCCTTCTCATCTATGGGGACAGCGGCCTGGGCAAGACCCACCTGATCTACGCCATCGCCAACGTCATCCGCCGGAACGATCCCCACGCCCGCATCGCCTACGTGAAGGG
>JAEXWS010000166.1 GCA_023406225.1 Bacillota bacterium
CTGTGGTAGTCTGGACGCAAGAGGTGATCCAAATGGATTTGAAAGACGTATTGGCGGATCTTCGCAAAAAGACGGAGCTCTCCCAGAGCGATCTGGCGGACCGGCTCTATGTGACGCGCCAGGCGGTGTCCCGCTGGGAGCGCGGGGAGACGATGCCCAATGTGGAGACGCTCCAGGCGCTTTCCAAGCTGTTCGGCGTGTCCATCAACACGCTGCTGGGCTCGCCCAGGACGCTGGTGTGCCAAAGCTGCGGGATGCCCCTCAGCGACGAGCTGCTGGCCCGGGACGCGGATGGGACCTTCAATGAAAAATACTGCAAATGGTGCTGGTCCGGCGGCGGGTTCACCACGGAGTGCACCATGGAAGAGATGATCGAACAGTGCCTCCAGTTCATGCCGGGCGGCATGTCGGACCCCGAGGCCGGGCGGGCGTACATGCAAAGCCTGCTGCCGGGGCTGGAGCGGTGGAACAGGGAGTGAGAAAACGCCCCCGGCGCGAGCCGGGGGCGTCTTTTTCGCTCATGGGCGTTCTCAGGCCGCTTTCTTGGCGGACAGGGCCTTTTGCAGCCAGTCCTTGCCTTCGGTGAAGCGGGAGACGAGGAAGCAGACCACATAGTCGCCCGCGGAGTTGATCATGGTGGCGGGGGGGTCCACCAGGTTGCCGATGGCCACCAGGATGGGGAAGGCGATCTCGATGTGCTGGGGGAAGAAGATGGAGCAGATGATGTACTCGCCGATGTAGCCGCCGCCGGGGACGCCGCTCATGCCCACGGAGGACAGCACCGCCACCAGGATGACGGGGACGATCATGCCCCAGCTCATGTCCTGGCCCATGGCGCCCAGAACGAAGGCGATCTTCAGCACGCAGGAGAAGCAGGATCCGTCCATATGCATGGTGGCGCCCAGGGGGCAGACCATCTCGGCCACTTCCTTGTTGATGCCGGTCTCCTCGGCCGCGGCCAGGTTGGTGGGGATGGTGGCGACGGAGGAGCAGGTGCCGAGAGACACGATGGCGGGGCGGGCCACATGCTGGAACATGGCCTTGACGCCGCCCTTGCCGCCGCCGAACCAGGCGAACAGGGGGAAGGCGGTGAAGATGTAGATAAAGCAGAGGGGATAGTAGACCGCCAAGGCGCGGCCGTAGTTGCCCACCACCTGGGGACCATAGGTGGCCACCAGGTCCGCGAAGATGGCGAAGAAGGCGATGGGCGCGTAGTAGGTGATGATCTGCACGAACTTCATCATGACCTCGGTGAGGCCGCTGAGCCACTTGCCGATGACGCTGTCCGCGCCGCCGGCCAGGTTGGTGGCGAAGCCGAAGAGGATGGAGAACACGATCAAAGGCAGCATGGCCCGGCGGGAGAGCAGGCCCACAAAGTCGCTGGCGGTGAAGAAGTTCACGATCATGTCGGACAGGGAGGCGTACTCGCCCAGAGCTTCGCGGGGAAGGTCCGCCCAGGGGGTCAGCACGGGGGGGACCAGCTTCATCAGCACGAACATGATGACCGCGGCGATGGCGCCGGTGATGACGAAGACCGCGACGGTGGTGCCCATGATCTTGCCGGCGCGCTTGCGGCTCCTCATGTTGGCGACGGAGCCGGCGATGGACGCGAACACCAGGGGGACCACCACGCAGAACATCATGTTGATGAACACGGTGCCCAGGGGCTTGATGACGGACGCGCCCTGGTCCACCACGTTTCCGTCCGCGTCCAGCACGTTCGGGAAGATCCAGCCCACGGCGGCTCCCAGGATCATGGCTCCCAGCATGATGGCCAGGAAGCGGTAGTTCTTTGCGACGGATTTCTTTTCCATAAAAACGATTTCCTCCTATTTTTATTCACACACGGGGGAAGTTATCTTGCAAGGCGGAGGTCCTCGTCGGTGACCTCGCCCTTACAAACGATGTTGGTGGGACCCGTCAGAAAGAGGGAGGCGATGCGGGAGTGGACCCGCTCCGCGTCCACGGTCAGCCGCCCGCCGGTCATGTCCACCTGGACGCTCTGGCCGGAGACCTTGCCCTGGAGGGTCAGCACCGCCACCACGGACCCGGTGCCCGTGCCGCAGGCGTAGGTAAAATCCTCCACGCCCCGTTCAAAGGTCCGCTCGTAAACCGTGTCCTCGCCGGTCAGCTCGTAAAAATTCACGTTGGCGCCCTTGGGGAAGCCGCTGTGCCAGCGGATGGCCCGGCCCAGCTCCCGCAGCTCGCTTTCGTCCGCCTGGCGGAGATTCGCGTAGGGCACCACCGCGTGGGGGATGCCGGGGTCGCCCAGCTCCACGTATGCGCAGGGGTAACGCACGCCGTCCACCTCCACGGGGGCGTCCAGCTTGACGGTGGTGGGGTCGTTGAGGCGGATGCGGTAGAGCCGCCGGTCGATCCGCGTCCCGGTGACGGCGCCCGCCGTGGTCTCCACGGTCTGGGTCTCTCCGGCCAGCCCGTTTTCAAAGCCGTACCGGCAGATGCACCTGGCGCCGTTGCCGCACATCTCCCCCACGCTGCCGTCGGAGTTGTAAAACCGCATTTTATAATCGCCGCCCGCCGTGGGCGCGTCCACCACCATCAACCCGTCCGCGCCGATGGAGAGATGCCGTTCGCACAGCGTCCGGGCGATCTGGGGAAACAGCGCCGGGTCCAGGCGCTCCTCCAGGTTGTTCAGCACCACGAAGTCGTTGCCGGCACCGTTCATTTTCCAAAATTTCAAGTCCGCACCTCCTCAGCTATAAAGGTATTATATCAGCGGGGGACGGGGGAGTACAATAGAGAATGTGCTAAAAACCATGCAAATCCTGTCCCGCCGCCTGTGCGGTTTGGTTTGCACAAACTCCGCCGGTATGGTATTCTGGAACGGAACAAGAGAGAGGGGGAGGGCGCCCGTGCCCAGGAAAAACGCCAGAAACACCAAGGGCCGCATCATCTCGGCGGCGTGGAAGCTCTTTTACGAACAGGGCTATGAGGATACCACGGTGGAGGATATCGTGTTCGAGTCGGAGACCTCCAAAGGCTCGTTTTACCACTATTTTGACGGAAAGGACGCCCTGCTGGGGACCCTGGCCTACGTGTTCGACGAGAAGTACGAGGCGCTGATGGAGACCATGGACCCCGGCATGACCGCCATGGAAAAGCTGGCCTATTTGAACCATGAGCTGTTTGCCATGATCGACGGCGGCGTATCGATGGACCTGCTGGCCCGGCTGCTGTCCACCCAGCTCCTGGCCCGGGGGGAAAAGCACCTGCTGGACCGGAACCGCTATTATTTCCGCCTGCTGCGCCAGATCGTCACCGAGGGCCGGGAGCGGGGGGAGCTGCGGACGGACCGCACGGTGAACGACATCGTGAAGGCCTACGCCCTGTGGGAGCGGGCGCTGCTGTACGACTGGTGCCTGTGCGGCGGGGAATATTCCCTGGTGGCTTACACCGACGGCGCGACCCCCTTGTTTTTGGAGAGCTACCGGGCGCAGGCGGATGTTTGATTTGTATTTTCATAAATCGTACAGCCTGTATAGATTGAAAACAAAAGAGAATATTAAAAATAAAGTGAACGGCGTATAGAATTGATTCTATACGCCGTTCTGTATTTCATTCTCGTTAAGAACGTGTTATGATAAGGACCATTGAATACGTAAGGAGAGAGAAAACATGACAAGCGCGCAACTGTGTATCTGCCTGGCCATCGCGGCGTATCTGATCGCGATGCTGGGCGTGGGAGTCTGGTTCGCAAAGCGGAACAACTCTGTGGACGACTTCTATCTGGGCGGACGGAAGCTGGGACCTTTCGTCACCGCCATGAGCGCCGAGGCCTCCGATATGAGCAGCTGGCTGCTGATGGGCCTGCCCGGCGTGGCGTATCTCACGGGCCTGGCCGAGGCGAGCTGGACGGCCATCGGCCTGGCCGTGGGCACCTACATCAACTGGCTGATCGTGGCCCGGCGCATCCGCCGGTATTCCCACCGCCTGGGGGCCATCACCGTTCCCCAGTTCTTTTCCAAGCGCTGGGGCGACGATAAGAACCTGCTCTCCGCCATCGCGGCGGTGGTCATCATCGTCTTTTTCGTCCCCTATATGGCCTCCGGCTTCTCCGCCTGCGGCAAGCTCTTCGCCAGCCTGTTCGGCACCGATTATGTGACGGCCATGCTCATCAGCGCCGCCGTCATCGTGGTCTATACGGTCATGGGCGGCTTTCTGGCCGCCAGCTTCACCGATCTGGTGCAGTCCATCATCATGACCGTGGCGCTGGTGGTGGTGCTGGGCTACGGCATCACCCAGGCCGGCGGCCTGGACACCGTGATGGACAACGCCCGGTCCCTGGCGGGATATCTGTCCCTGACGAACATCCACGACGCCGCCACCGGCGGTTCCAACCCCTACAGCCTGCTGACCGTATTCTCCCTGCTGGCCTGGGGCCTGGGCTATTTCGGCATGCCCCACATCCTCCTGCGCTTCATGGCCATCGAGGAGGAGCGCAAGCTGGCCCTCAGCCGCCGGGTGGCCACCATTTGGGTGGTGATCTCCATGACGGTGGCGGTGTTCATCGGCGTGGTGGGCAACGCCATGACCAAGGCGGGGGCGCTGCCCCAGCTGGCGGACTCCGAGACGATCATCGTCCAGATCGCCAGCCTCATCAGCCGTCACGGCGTGCTGGCGGCGCTGATCGCGGGCATCATCCTGGCCGGTATCCTGGCGGCCACCATGTCCACGGCGGACTCTCAGCTACTGGCGGCCTCCTCGTCCGTGTCGCAGAATCTCTTCGCGGAGTTTTTCAAGGTGAAACTGACCGGCAAGCAGGGGATGCTGGTGGCCCGGGGCACCATGGTCGCGGTCTCTCTGATCGCCGCCTTCCTGGCCCGGAACCCCAACAGCTCCGTGTTCCGGGTGGTGTCCTTCGCCTGGGCGGGCTTCGGCGCCGCCTTCGGCCCCGCGGTGCTCTTCGCCCTGTTCTGGAAGCGCTCCAACAAGTGGGGCGCGCTGGCGGGGATGATCTCCGGCGGCGTGATGGTGTTCGTCTGGAAGTATCTGATCGCTCCCATGGGCGGCGCCTGGGGGATCTATGAGCTGCTGCCCGCGTTCATCGTGGCGTCCATCGCCATCGTGGCCGTGAGTCTGGCCACGGCCAGGCCCGCCCCGGAGATCGAGCGGGTCTTCGAAGAAGTCAAGGGCATGTAAATTCGCATTATATAAGGTATCGGCCGCGTGGTTTTCCACGCGGCCGGTGTTTTTCGAAAAAACTCGAAAAAAGGGATTGACAAACGGGGAGAGGTTTGGTATTCTAACAAAGCTGTCCGGCGGGGCCGGGAGGAAGCCACGGGAAACTTCGAAAAAGAAGAAAAAAGTGGTTGACAAACGGGAGACGGTTTGCTATAATAGCAATGTTCCGCTGAGAACAGCGTGTACCTTGTAAATTAAACAACGTAACGAAAAGAAAGCACCAGACGGAGCGTTCCT
>JAEXWS010000205.1 GCA_023406225.1 Bacillota bacterium
GCTTGCGCCGCAGGCGGTCCGCCTGGGCGGAGCGGCCCGCCTCCCGCAGCATGTCCAGATAGGCCTCGTCGCTCTGGCGGAGCTGCTTTTTCAGCGCGCCGGACTTTTTAAACACCGGCGTCCGCCGGGCCTTGGGGATGGACTGTTCCTTGGGGGAGCGGGCGCCTCCGGCGGCGCGGAGCTCAAAATGGCCGAAGTCCGGGCGCATGGGGACCACGTCCTCCGTCTCCATCCGGTCGATCACAGCGTCAAAAAATGCGTTCAGCGTCGCCTCGGCTTCCGTCCGGCTGCACCGGGCGCGCAGAGCGGTCTCCTCCAAAAGCTGATCCCAGGTCACGGCAAATCCCCCCTTACAAAAAGAAAAATACAGATACGCCTGCCGGGCACCTGCATCAAAACGACCTGACAACTGGCTGGCATGTCTCCCGATAGGTTGGGAGAGTTAGCCCCTTTAGCTTTGCGGCGCTGCCTTTTGGCAGCTGTGCCCGTATTTGATTTTCTGGTGTATTTTACTATTTAAACACAGTTTCCGGGAAATTACCACCTTATTTTCCGGAAAGGTCCGCCAATCTTTTATGAGGGAAGTTGTAAAAAACATACAAATATGAACAAATTTAAAAAAATGTACCAAAAAGGGGCCGATTCCGGGGCATGACCGGCGGGGACTGTACACCGGCCGGAAAAAATGGTATACTACTAAAACCGACGGCGGGGCGGACGCACGTCCGCCCCGCCGCGGCGAGATTTGGATCTGGAAAGGAGGCGGACGGCATGGAGACGTTCACCGCGCCGCTTCAAACGCTTTTGGACGGGCTGACCGCGCTGCTTGCGGCGCAGCCGATGATCGGGATGTGGTATATGGCGTTCGTCCGCTTTCTGTTTCCGGTGCTGGCGGTGGGCATCCTCTGGCGGGCCATCCGGTCCCTGCTGCAGATCCCCCACACGCCGGAGACGTGGGGGCAGCTCAGCCTGCCAAACGGCGCGCCCATCCCGCTCACCCACTGGGAGAATATCATCGGCCGCGGCAAGACCGCGGACGTGAAGCTGAACTACCCCAGCATCTCCCGCCAGCACGCGGCGCTGTGCCGGGGCGAGGACGAGCGGTGGACCCTTTACGACCTGGGGTCCAAGGGCGGTACCGCGGTGAACGGGGAGCCTGTGGCCGGGTCCGTCCCGGTGAAGCTGGGGGACACCATCGCCCTGGGCGGCGTGCCGCTGATCTTCCTGCCCCAGACCGTGGCGGAGCGGGAGGAGCAGGAGGAGCTGCGCCGGGCGGAGCGCCCCGCCGCCGTCTGGCCCTCCTTTTTGTGGCTGACGGTGTTTCAGGCGCTGGCCTGCTTTCAGTTGGTGATCGCGGCGGGGGAGGGGGCCTCCGTCTCCATCCCCCTGGCCTTTTTGGGGCTGACGGCGGTGATGTGGGTGTATTTCGCGGTGCTGCGGGCCACCCGGTGCGTGGGGTTTGAGATGGAGACCATCGCCTTCTTCCTCTCCACGCTGTCCCTGTCCGTGACCGCGTCCAGCGCGCCGGGGAGCCTGATCAAGCAGTTCGCGGCCGTGGTGCTGGGCCTGGGGCTGTTTCTGGTGCTGGGGCTGTTTTTGCGGGATCTGAGCCGGGTGCAGAAGATCCGCTGGCTCATGGCCGCCGGGGCCATCGGCCTGCTGGGGATCACCCTGGCGCTGGGCCGCTCCAAGTACGGGGCGGTGAACTGGATCTCCCTGGGTCCGGTGTCCTTCCAGCCCTCGGAGATCGCCAAGATCTGCTATATCTTCGCCGGGTCCGCCACCCTGGAGCGGCTGTTCCACAAGCGGAACCTGGCGCTGTTCATCGTCCTCACGGGCCTGTGCATCGGCCTTTTGGGCCTGATGAGCGATTTCGGCACGGCGGCCATCTTCTTTGTGACCTTCCTGGTCATCGCCTACCTCCGCTCCGGAGACTTTGCGACGCTCTCCCTCATCTGCGGCGCGGCGGTGTTCGGCGCGGGCATCATCTTGAAATTCAAGCCCTACATTCTCAGCCGCTTCGCCTCCTGGGGCCACGCCTGGGAGGCCGCCTCCGGCGCGGGCTATCAGCAGACCCGCACCATGTCCGCCGCCGCCTCCGGCGGGCTTCTGGGCATGGGCGCGGGCAACGGCTGGCTCCACCGCATCGCGGCGGCGGACACGGACCTGGTGTTCGGGATGCTCTGCGAGGAGTGGGGGCTGCTCATCGCGCTGCTGGCGGCGGCGTCCATCATCACCCTGGCGCTGTTCGCCGCCCGGGCCTGCCGGGTGGGCCGGTCCAGCTTTTACACCATCGCCGGGTGCGCGGCGGCTTCGCTGCTGGTGTTCCAGACCTGTTTGAACGTGTTCGGCTCCGTGGACCTGCTGCCCCTGACCGGCGTGACGTTCCCCTTCGTCTCCAACGGCGGGTCCGCCATGATGTCCGCCTGGGGCCTGCTGGCCTTTTTGAAGGCCACGGACACCCGGGAAAACGCCAGCTTCGCCATCCGGCGGGCGCCCCAGCGGCGTTTGACGGAGGAGGCCCGCCGCAGGACGGAGCCTGTGGGCGACCCCTTTGCCCAGAAGGAGGTGCGGGATGAAGAAGATTGAACGGCGGGCGGTGGTCTGCCGCATCCTGGCGCTTCTGCTGGCGGCGGGACTGTGCGTCTTTCTGGTGAAATACTTCACCAAGGGCGGAAGCTGGGCCTCCTCGGCCTTCAACCGCCATCTCTATAACGCGGAGGGGGTCCTGGCCAGCGGCACGGTGCTGGACCGGGACGGCGACGTGCTCTCCACCGTGGAGGGCGGCAGGCGCACCTATTACGACGACGCCACGGTCCGAAAGGCCACGCTCCACGCGGTGGGGGACCTCCAGGGCAATATCGGCACCGGGGCCCTCAACGCCTTCGCTGACAAGCTGACGGGATTCAGCCTCCTGAACGGCGCGTTTGGCGCCTCGCAGGGCAGAGAGCTGTACCTCACCATCGACGCCCGGTACAACTATGAGGCGTACCAAGCCCTGAACGGCCATGCGGGCACGGTGGCGGTGTACAATTACAAAACGGGGGAGATCTTGTGCATGGTGTCCGCCCCCAGCTACGATCCGCTGAACGTCCCGGCGGATATCGGGACCAGCGGTCGCTACCAGGGCGCGTATCTGAACCGCTTCCTCTCGTCCACCTTCACGCCGGGGTCCGTGTTCAAGACCGTGACGATGGCGGCGGCCATCGGGGAGCTGAAGGACCTGGACAGCCGCACCTGGAACTGCGCCGGCAGCGTTCAGATCGGGGGGGAGACCATCGTCTGCTCCGGCACCCACGGGGAGCAGGACGCGGGCGCGGCCTTCGCCAACTCCTGCAACGTGGCCTTCGCGGAGATGGCGCAGGAGCTGGGCGGGAACGTCTTGAAGAAGTATACGGAAAAGGCGGGGCTGACGAACAGCTATTCCATCGACGGCCTGCCCACCGCCAGAGGGACCTTCGCCTTTGACGGCGCCACGGACGGCGAGCTGGGCTGGGCCGCCGTGGGCCAGGATCAGGACCTGGTAAACCCCGCGTCGCTGATGGTCTATATGGGCGCCGTCGCAAACGGCGGAAAGGCGGCGCAGCCGCACCTCATCGGCAGGACCACCGGCGTTCTGGGCCTGCCGTCCCTGCCCCGCCTGACCCGCAGGACGGGGACGCTGATCGACCGCTCCACGGCGGAGCGGCTGGCGGACATGATGGCGGACAATGTGGAAAAGACCTATGGGACCAAGCGCTTTCCCAATATGGACGTCTGCGCCAAGTCCGGCACCGCCGAGGTGGGGGAGGGAAAGACGCCCCACGCCTGGTTCGCGGGCTTCCTCCGGAACGAGGACGCGCCCTATGCCTTCGTGGTCCTGGTGGAAAACGGCGGCGGCGGGTCCTCCGTGGCGGGCACGGCGGCGGGAAAGGTGCTGAACGTCATGGTGAATGGATATTAAGGAAAGAGAGTACGAACGATGGATGAGAAAAAACGCGGCATCCTGCTGCAAACGGTGAAGCAGATGAACATCGGCGCGGTGGTCTCCGGCATCGGCTTTTTGCTGTATCTGGGGGCCTCGGCCCTGAAACTGGACGCCCTGGCGGATATCCTGACCATGGCCTTCGGCATCGTGGCGCTGTATGTGTTCCTCTCCGTGGCCCGGGGCCGGTACCGGGACAAGGAGGCCGTCAGCTACAGCCTCCTCTGGGGCCAGGGCGCGCTGACCATTTTGCTGGTGGGCTGCGCGGCGCTGACGGTCAAAACGCAGATGGGCCTGTAAAAAAACGCTGTGCGCCTTATTCGGCGCACAGCGTTTTCATTGGCTCCATCTCCGGTTCCAGGCGGCCCTTCAGCCGCCGCATGGCCCAGAGGATGCAGATCATATGGGCGGTGAGGGTCAGCGCCCAGGAGACGGGATAGGACCAGTAGACCGTCTCCACCGTGTGGTAGGCGGGGAGCTGGAAGACGGTGGACACCCACACCAGCCGCAGCCCGCAGGCGCCCACCAGCGTCACCACCATGGGCAGCACCGAATAGCCGATGCCCCGCAGGGTCCCCACGGCCACGTCCATCATGCCGCACACGGCGTGGGTGCAGGCCACGATGCCCATGCGGGCCATGCCCGCCCGCACCACGGCGGCGCTGGGAGAATAGATGCCCAGCAGCCGGGGGCCCAGCAGCAGCGCGCCGCCGCCCAAAGCCAGCCCCACCGCCGCCACGCAGAGCTCCGCCCGCAGGAGGATCTGCCAGATGCGGCGGTAATTGCCCGCGCCCATATTCTGGCTGGTGAAGGAGACGTTGGCCTGATAAAAGGCGTTCATGGCGGCGTAAACGAAGTTTTCGATGTTGTTGGCGGCGGAGTTGCCCGCCATGACGATCTCGCCGAAGGAGTTCACGGAGGACTGGATCACCACGTTGGACAGGGCGAACAGCACGCCCTGGAAGCCCGCTGGCAGGCCCACCCGCAGGATTTGGCGGAGCTTGGCCGGATGGATGCGGAGGAGGCGGAGCTCCAGCCGGATGGCCCCCGGCTCCCGCATCAGGCAGCGGACCACCAAAAAGGCGGAGATGCACTGGGAGATGACGGTGGCCAGGGCCACGCCCGCCACGTCCAGCCCGCACACGATGACGAAGAAGAGGTTCAAGACCACGTTGACGAGCCCCGCGCCGAAGAGGTAGTAGAGGGGGCGCTGGGTGTCGCCCACCGCCCGCAGAAGCGCCGCGCCGAAATTATAGAGCATGGTGGCGGTCATGCCGCCGAAATAGATGCGCAGATACAGCGCCGCCAGATCCAGGACGTTTGCGGGGCACTGCATCCAGATGAGGACCCGCCGGGCCCCGAATATGCCCAGAACCGTCAGGAACAGGCCGCTGAGAAGGCTCAGCAGCATGGCGGTGTGGACGGTCCTGCTCAGCTCCTCCGGCTCCTTCGCGCCGTAGTGCCGGGCGGCCAGGATGTTGGCCCCGATGGAAAGGCCCAGGAAGAGGTTCGTCAAAAGGCCGATGAGGGAGGTGTTGGACCCCACCGCCGCCAGGGAGTTGTCCCCGGCGAAGCGGCCCACCACCACGATGTCCGCCGCGTTGAACAAGAGCTGGAGCATGCTCGAACACATGAGGGGCACCGCGAACCGCAGCAGCTTTGAAAGGATCGGCCCGCTGCACATATCGATCTCATAGGTCTTTCCCGGCTTTCCGGACATGATCTCCCGCACCCCTTTGCGCCAAATTCGCCTGTCCAAGACAGGCGCACCATTATCTTAGCACGGTCTTTACGGAAAAGCTACCCGAAATCGACAAAAACTTCCCCGCAGGCGCTGCCTGCGGGGAAGCGGGAGAGGGATGCATTCAGAACGCGGGGACCACGGCGCCGCCGAAGGTATCGGTGATGTAGCTGCGGACGGCGTCGGACTGGAGGGCGTCCACCAGGGCCTGGATGGCGGGATCGCTCTCATGGCCCTCCTTCACCACCAGCACGTTGACGTAGGGGGAGTCGGCGGCCTCCAGGACCAGGGCGTCCTCCACGGGATTGTATCCGGCGCCCAGGGCGTAGTTGGAGTTGATGACGGCCAGATCCACCTCGGAGACGATGCTGGGGATGGTGGCCGCCTCCACCTCTTCAAAGGTCAGGTTTTTGGGGTTTTCCGCAATGTCCTTGGGGGTGGCGGAGAGGTTGGAGCTGTCCTTGAGCTTGATGAGGCCCTGGGCCTCCAGCAGCAGCAGGGCGCGGCCCTCGTTGGTGGGATCGTTGGGCACCGCGACGGACGCGCCGTCGGGCAGGTCCTCCAGGGAGGCGGTCTTGCCGGCGTAGACGCCCATAGGCTCGATGTGGACGCCGGCCACGCTCACAAGATGGGTGCCCCGGGTCTCGTTGAACTCGTCCAGATAGGGGATGTGCTGGAAGTAGTTGGCGTCCTCCTCGCCGTCCTCCACGGCGGTATTGGGGATGACGTAGTCGCTGTACTCCTTGACCACCAGCTCGATGCCCTGCTCCGCCAGGATGGGCACGCACTGCTCCAGGATCTCGGCGTGGGGAGTGGGGGAGGCGGCCACGGTCAGCTTGACGGCCTCCGCGGGCGCGCCCTCTTCCGGGGCGGAGGCGGCGGGGGGCGTTTCGCCGCCGCAGGCGGCCAGGGACAGGGCCAGCGCCAGTGTCAGCGCCAGGGTCAGAATCTTCTTGTTCATCATTCTTTTCCTCCAATTTTTTAAGTGCGGTTTATTTCAAACGCTTGTCGATGCGGTTCGACAACCAGCTGAAAACAAATTGAATGATCTGGACCAGGACGATCAGGAACACCACGGTCACCCACATGACCGACTTGATGCCCCGGTTATGGCCGTACCGGACGGCGATGTCGCCCAGGCCGCCGGCGCCCACCGTGCCGGCGATGGCGGTGTAGGCCAGGATGGTCACGACGCTGATGGCGCCGCCCAGGATGAGGGAGGGCCTCGCCTCCGGGAGGTACACCTTCCAGACGATCTGGAGGGGGGAGGCTCCCATGGACTGGGCCGCCTCCACCACGCCCGCGTCCACCTCGCTGAGGGAGGTCTCCACCATCCGGGCGATGAAGGGGGCCGCGGAGACCACCAGGGGCACAATGGCCCCCCGGACGCCGATCTTGGTGCCCACGATCAGCTTGGTGAAGTCCACAATGGACACCATCAGGATGATAAAGGGAAGGGACCGGCCGATGTTTACGATCCAGTCCAGGATGCGGTAGACGGTCCAGCAGGGCCGGATGCCGTGCGGCTGGGTCACGATGAGGGCCACGCCCAGGGGCAGGCCCAGAAGGTAGGCGAACACGGTGGAAACGCCGACCATAATCAGGGTGTCCCGGACGCCCGCCAGCAGCACGTCTCCGTATTCCGCCCAAAAAACAGCGATGCTCTCAAGCATGGTACTCCACCTCCTCTGCGGTCACGTCGGGCTGGGAACGGATGTAATTCAGGGCCCGGGCGGCCTCGCCCGGATCGTCCGGCAGGCCCAGGAGCATGGTGCCGAAGGCCTTGCCGTCGATGTTGCGGGTGTCCGCGCCCAAAATGTTCACCTTCACGCCGCAGTCGATGGCCAGCGAGGCGATGAGCGGCTGGTAGGCGGTGCCGCCGTTGAAGGCCACCCGCACCGCCCGGGTCCCGGCGGGATACTGCCGGACCTGGACCCCGCCGGGATACACCAGCCGCCGGGCCGCGTCGGTGGCGGGGTGGGAGAAGATGTCCTCCACCCGGCCCTCCTCCGCCACCACGCCGCCGTCCAGAATGGCGACCCGGGAGCAGATCTCCTCGATGACGCTCATCTGGTGGGTGATGACCACCACGGTCACCCCCAGCTTCCGGTTCAGGTCCTTCAAAAGGGCCAGGATAGAGGAGGTGGTGGTGGGGTCCAGGGCGGAGGTGGCCTCGTCGCAGAGGAGCACCTTGGGGTCCGTGGCCAGGGCCCGGGCGATGGCCACCCGCTGCTTTTGCCCGCCGGAGAGCTGGGCGGGGTAGGCGTCCGCCTTGTCGGCAAGGCCCACCGTCTCCAGCAGCTCCAGGGCCCTGGACCGGGCCTTGGCGGCGGGAACGCCGCTGATCTCCATGGGAAAGCACACGTTTTTGAGACACGTCCGCTGCATCAGCAGGTTGAAACTCTGAAAGATCATCGTCACGGACCGGCGGGCCAGCCGCAGCTCCCGCCCGGAGAGGGCGGTCATCTCCCGCCCGTCGACCAGGACCCTGCCGGAGGTGGGCCGCTCCAGCAGGTTCATGCACCGGACCAGGGTGCTCTTCCCCGCGCCGGACAGGCCGATGATGCCGAAGATCTCGCCGGGATGGACCGTCAGGGAGATATCGTCCAGAGCGGTGAAGGACTCTCCGCCGCCTGCGGAAAAGACCTTGGTGAGACGTTCGATCTGTATGATGGGATCGTTCACGGATATCAAAACTCCTTTTGAATGGATTTTGGCAATAAAAAAAGTCCCTGGTGCATAAA
>JAEXWS010000112.1 GCA_023406225.1 Bacillota bacterium
ACCATTGGCGGCTCCGGGTGCGGCCCTGTCTGCGCCGCCATGGCGATTGCCACCCTGGCGGACCCGACTGTAACGCCGGTGGAGACCTGTGCCTGGTCCGTCGCCCACGGGTATAAGGCGTTCAACCAGGGCACCTACTATGCGTATTTCCGCCCCCAGCTCGCCGCCTTCGGTATCGAATGCAAACAGCTTCTTTCCAGCCGCATCATCAATCAGCCAAACCACCCGATCCATGCCAAGGTGAAGGAGTACCTGGCCCAGGGTTACTATGTTATCGCCTTGATGGGACCGGGTGCCTGGACCAAAAGCGGGCATTTTGTCCTGCTCTGGGGGTGGGACGACAAGGTGCGGATTAACGACCCGGCCAGCACCAAAGACACCCGCCTGAACGGCGACCCCGCTACCTTCCGTAACGAAGCCCGGTGTTATTGGTTGGTAGACGCCAGGGCCTACAACAACGACCCAAAAGAGGAGGATAACGACGTGAAGATCTACAAGACCCTGAACGATGTGCCGGCAAGCTACCGGCCCACCATCCAAAAGTTGATGGAGCGTAAGGCCCTGGTGGGGTACAGCGACCCGGACCCGGACCGCCTGGACGATAATGTGCTGGATGTCTCCGAGGACTTTTGCCGGGTGTTGACCGTCCTGGACAACCTGGGCAAACTGGAGTAAAGAAATACCGCCCTGGGGAGCTGCACGGCCCCCTGGGGCGGTTTTATCTATCTGACCATTATGGAGGGGCGGCCCTCGCAAGACCCGCGGAAATCGTATATACTGGGCGCGTAAAAGCGCCCCTCTTACCTGGGGGCGTGTCCGGGGTTTCTTTGCCGATTATTTGCCGATTATTTGCCGCTTACTGCCGCTTAAACGGGCGGAAACAGAGAAACACGGGCGGAACAGAAAACGGCGGAAACCGTTGGAGTACAAAGCTTTACGGAACTGGACGAAAACGCGCGAAACGGAATTAGTATGACTCGTAATGAGCAGGTCGTCAGTTCGAATCTGACCAGTAGCTCCATAAAGTCGTAACAATTTGGATATTGCAGGATGAACGCCTGCAGTACCAAGGGGTTGCGGCTTTATTTTTTTCTTAAAAATGCGTTCAGAAAAAAGATGTTTTGAGGGGATTTCAGTAATTGGGGTGATTAGAACCCCTTCTTGCCAAGAGTTTCAGCGGTATTTCCCCGCGGCGCTTTTTTGAAAAGGGAAAAGAGCGCGGAATTCTCGGAAAAATTCAGACAAAAGAAAGGCGCCGGTCTGGTGGTTTCGTAAACCATCCTGCCGGCGCCTTTTGCGTTCTCGCGTTTCTTCGCCCTCCGCCATGGGGGCCATTTTGAATTTCGGGCCTGCCGCAGGCGTCTCCGAACAAGCTACTCGGCCCCTGCGGTCCCGGCCTGGGCATGGGGCCGGTTGACCAGGAACCGCAGCCGGAACATCCCGTCCTCCGTCACGCTGTATTGGTAGACCGCTTTGTATTTTGCGAAAAAGGCGGCAATGCTCCGGGTGCCGGTGCCGTGGCCCGGCTCACGGGAGACCGGGAAGCCGCCGCTGTCAAACTCCACGTTCCCGCTGCAGGTGTTGGCGATCTCGACGCAGAAATGGGGCGCGGATACCGCCGTGACTTCGATCCGCCGCGCTCCCGTGGGCAGCTTTTCGCAGGCGTGGATGGCGTTTTCCAGGGCGTTGGCGAACACGGCGCATAGCTCCGTCTCATCCACCGGCAGCTCCCGCCCCAGGGTCATGCGGATCTGCACCTGCACGCCCTCCTTTTGCGCCTGCTCCGCATAGTAGCCCAGCACCGCGTCGATCACGGGGCTTTCGCAGTAGTGCGTCAGGGCGGTGTCCTCCAGCTTCGCATTGGATTCCCCCAAATACCGCAGCGCTTCCTCCGTGTCGCCCCGCTCCAGCATGGCGGCCAGCGTGTGCAGGGTGAAGCGCATATCGTGGCGGTACAGCCGGATCTTTTCCTCGCTTCGCGCCACCATATCCTGCTGGCGGCGCAGCGCGTCCACCTGCGTTTTCAGCAACTGGCGCTCCCGTTCATTTTGTATGTTGCGGCGGGTGTCCTGAAAGAAAAAGAGGATGACCGCATAGGCCGCCGCCACCATGCCGGAGGACACCAAAACCGCCGCCAGATTCTCCACCCGCCGTTCCGGCGAGACACGCATGATGTAAAAGTAAAGCGAGATATAGTACGCCAAGGGGATGAGGGAGAACAGGAACCAGCCCCGGCGTGAGGCCGCCTGCATATCCAGATAGAGCGGCCGCAGCCGCCGGTTCAGCGCCAGCAGGAGAGCCGCGGCGGCGCAGCGGCCCAGAAGGTCCACGCCGGGACTGCCGCCGAAGGGCAGCGCGCAGAGCATCCCGGCCAGCGTGACCAGCGCGGTCTCCACCATGAGCGTCATCAGCGTAAAGAGCATCCTGCCGCCCTTGTGGCGGGAGAGCCAGCCAAAGAGGACAAAGACGGGCAGGTTCAGCAGCAGGGGCGTGAGGCGCATATAGACGCTGCTCCCCAGCGCCGCGGCCAGCGGAAGATTGACGAGAATGACCGCCGCGACCCCCGCCCACAGGATGAGGCGGGTGCGGCGCTTGTCCAGCCGGGAATCCAAAAGCGTGTAGAGAAAGGCCCCGGCCAGCACGGTCATCCCCATGGCCCGCAGCAGATAAAAAAGGGAGAGAAGCCCCTGCTCTCCCATGGTAAACACTTCCATCATGACAGCCCCCGTTTCAAGGTGAACTCCAAAAACCGCGCCTGCACCGCTCCGCGCCGCAGGCGGGGAATGGGGATCCTGCCGCCCTCCAGCATCAAAAAGCAGCCCTGCTCCAAGCTGTCCACATAGAGCATGTTCACCAGATACGACGTGCCGACCCGCAAAAAGCGTTCTTCCGCCAGCAAGGGCCTCACCGCCTCCTCAAAGGAGCCGCGCTTTGCGGCGGTGACGGTCCGCCCTTTGGTGAGATAGAAAACCGTGGTGTGGTTCGTCCCCTCCACATAGCGGATGTCGGAGGGCCGGATCAGCGAAACACGGTCCCTGGTCTTGACCGTCAGCACCTGGGTCTGCTCCCGGTTCAGCTTGTCCAGCACCCGGTCCAACAGGCCGAACAGCGCCGCGCGCTCCACGGGCTTGAGCAGGTAGCCGGACGCCTGCACCCCATAGGATTCCACGGCGTAATCCGGCGAGCTGGTGAGATAGACGATCACCGCATCGGGGTCGTCCGCACGGATCGCCGCGCCCAGGGCCAGTCCGTCCGGCTCCGGCATCATCACGTCCAGCAGGTAGACCTGGAAGCCGCCCCGCGCCCGGATGCAGTCCAGCAATTCCAGGCCGGACCGGAAGGGCCGCAGCTCAAAAGGGGTCTCGGGATGGAGGCGGGCATACGCCGTATACGCCGTAAGCAGCGCCGTCATCCCGTTGAGTTCTTCTATTTGATCGTCGCAGACCGCGATTTGCAGCACATCGGATACCTCCCTGGACCGGCTTTTCGGATAACCGTCAAATTTCGTACATTCAAGTGCAATTTTCGTACAAGCGCCCCCAGCCGGCTGGGGAGGAGCTATAATGAGGCAGATCCAGTTCGTCTTGCCGGGGCAGCGTGCGAATTTCGCACAAAACGATCCCAATTCTGCACTTCGCCCCACAAGCCAGCTTTTTTTCACTAAAATAACAGTAGCAAAAGGCCGGGGGGCTGTCAAGCCGTCCCGGTCAAAAAAGGAAAGCAGGAAAATTCATCTGGCGGCCGGCCGCCAGATGTTTCCGGGGGTCCCCCGGAAACAAAGACCTTTGAATGCAGAGGAGGGAGCTGACGATGTGTGCGGACATGGGAACAAAACGCCGACGCGCCGAGGATGGGCCGCTGAAGGAGCCTCGGGTGGGCGGGAGCGTGTGGCCCCGCCAATGCTGCCCGGTGTTCACGCCCCGCGCCGCCGCGCTGCCGGTGGAACGGGAGTGCTGGTACTGTAAATACGCGGATTTTCATCTAAAGGAGCGGGTGCCCCTGGACGTGGGCATCTGCTGCTGGCCGAAAAAACAAATTGACTGAAGATAGGGAGGATTTGAGACATGCAAAGCAAAACCGTACACAAAAAACGAAGCCCCCGCGCCGGGCGGCGCGCCCTGGCGCTCTTGCTCTCGTGCCTGATGGCGTTCACCCTGCTGCCCACGGCGGCGCTGGCGGAAGGAGCGGCCTATACCGTGATCGTTTCCGTCAAGGAGGAGGGGCCTTACTGCAAAGGGGATGAAATATTCCTGCTGGCCGATGTCAAAGACGCGGACGGGACTGCCGTTACAACAGGCAAGGTGCAGTTCTATATGGGTGAAACCGCCCTCGATGGCCCTGTGAATTACAATGCTACAAGCGGTTTTGGCAAGCAAAAGGGCTTTTCCCTCGCCGTCCTCTGCGCTGAAACCTCCTCATTTATTCCCCGCCTTGCTGAGGGCGACAACTCCATTACAGCCGCCTATACGTCCGCCAGCGGCGAAGTGGTGACGTCTGAGCCGTTTACCGTCAGTGTCTCGTCCAAGCGGGACGGCGGCGAATACATCAGTTGTACGACGTATGCCGGCACGCTGGCCAGCGACGGCGTCACCCCGGTCTCGCCCGTTCAGTTCGGCGTTGCAAATCAGGGCGGAGACAAAGGGATTATCGCCTCCGACTTTGTCATTACCGGGACGAAGGATGGGGACCTGCTCGACGCCTCCGCGTTTACGGTGGAAGTGAATGACGGCGGCGATGTCGCTAAGGTCTTTGTCAACGCGCCGGGGACCTATGTGTTTACGGCATCCTTCGGCGAGGGGAGTGACTTTACCGGCGGCAAAGTCTCCGACCCCGTGACCATCGCTGCAAAATCGACGGACCTCACCCCCACGGTGGACGGCTCCTCTATCCACGCCAACGGCGCGGCGCTGATTTTGGCGGCGGGGACGAATGATTCGGCCAAAACCGCCGTTTACATCGATGTGAACCGGGACGGCCAAATCGACGCGGACGATGTCATTTTCGATCCCCTCGGGGAGAGCGGCAGCGGCACCGCCGAAGGCAACGACCTTTCCGCCTATGTCATCTACGGCGGCGGCCAGACCGCCCTCGCCGGCAACACCCAGATCACCATGCTGGGCGGAAAGGTCCTCCAAATCTTTGGCGGAGGCAACAAGGCCCCCCTCACCGGCGACACACAGATTACCATGCTGGGCGGCCAAGTCACCGAGATCTATGGCGGCGGCTACTACCCCGGCGGCACCGTCACCGGCAGCTCCCAAATCACCGTTAACGGCGGTCATGCGCTCGGTGTTTGCGGCGGCGGAAGCTACCAGTCTGCGCTTACCGGCAGCACTCTCGTCACCATCGGCCAGGACGCCAAGGCGGACTTTATCTATGGCGGCGGGAACAGTGGCAGCACGGTGGGCACGGCGGACGCGGGAACCACCGTTACCGTGCGGGTGGCGGGCAAAACGACCAATGTCTACGGCGGCGGTAAGAGCGATGGCACGGTCTGCGGCGACGTCTCCGTCTCCGTCACCGAAACCGGCACGGTCACCGGCAGCGTCTACGGCGGAGACAGCAGCGGCGGCACGGTCAACGGCAATACCGCCGTCACCATTACCGGCACGGTCACCGGCAGCGTCTACGGCGGCGGCAAAGGCGGCGACGTCACAGGCACGAAAACCGTCACCGTGGGCGGCGGGGCCAAGGTCGGCGGGGAGGACAAGGGCATCGTCATCAACGGCGGCGCCGCGACCCCCGTCACCAACGGCGTGGACAGGGTCGTTATCCAAAAAGACAACCACCTGACAAGCGGCGCGGACGTGAACCTCCTCCTGCCTGAGGGCTGGGCCTCCGGCGTCATCGCCGCCGGCGCTGCGGCGGAGGACGCGCGGTATGTCCATCTCAAGGGCGCGGGCGCGGCGGACAAGACGGTATCTTTTCACAGCGCCGACTCCACGCTGTATGCCGGCGGGCCCTGCGCGGAGGTTTTAGGCTCCGACGGCCAAAGGAAGGCGGCATACGCCGGCCTTGCCGAAGCGTTTGCCGCCGCGGAGAGCGGCGAGACGGTCAGGCTCCTGGAACCGGCCTGGCCTGAGAACGCCGTTTCCTTCGACTCGAAAGCCCTGACCCTGGAGCTGAACGGAAAGAGCATCCAGGGGACCAGCGGTGGCAGTACCATTGAAATGAAAGGAACTGCGGTGCTGACGATCCGGGACAGCAGCGCCGGAAAGACCGGCGGGATAACGGCCGGCTTCCAAGGTACGGCGGTCCGCGTCTATGACAGCGGCGCGTTGACGGTGCTGGGCGGCCATCTTTTGGCAACGGGCAATCAGACGATCGGCCTCTCCGAAACCGCCGCCTTGACGGTGTCGGGCGGCACGGTGACGGCGTTGGACGACGGAAGAGGGTTGCACCACGCCATTTTCAGCTCCGGCACCGGCAAGATCACCATCGGCGGCGACGCCGTTATAACCGGCGATAACGCCAACGCCGAGAAGGGCACAGTCCGTTTCTATAGCCCGCTGACGGCCGCGGCAGCGCCCGTGCTGGAGATCAAGGACGCCGCCAGGGTCATCAACACCAGCGCCACCGGCAACGCGGTGTGCTTCTCGGCCAATACCGGCGTGACCAAGGAAACCGTCTCCAGCTACTACACGGCGGCGGAGAGCGCCACGGTGGGCCGGGTGTTCCCCGCTCCCTACGCGGCGGAGTACACCGCCGACGGCGGCAGGACCTGGACGAAGTGCAGGACAGTTTGGGATGCGTTAAAGCAAATGACCGTCGCGGACGACGCGGCAACCTATCAAGTCCGCCTGCTGGAGGACAATGCCACGTCAAGCACTTGGGGAGCCAGCAGCGCATTCACCCTGGACCTGAACGGCTTCACATGCGCGAGATGGAATATGAAAGGGTCGTGTCGGCTCACCGTGACGGACAGCGCGGGCGGCGGACAGATCATTGGCCAGGACGCGGCGGAAAACGCCGCCCCCACGCCCGCCGTCTCCGTGACGGAGCAGGCGGTGCTCACCCTCGCCTCCACGGGCGGCAAGGCCTTCACACTCCAGGGCGGCAAGGGGCTGGCCAGCGATACGGCGGACATACGCAACGGCGCGCCCGGCGTGCAGGTGGGGCGCGGCGCCGCGCTGACCGTTTTAGACCGCGCCAACGCGGTCTCCGTGCTGGGAGGCAGCGGCGCCACGCACACCAACGGCGGATGGGGCGGCAACGCCGTCGCCGCCGACGGCGGCGCCCTTCAGCTCACCGGCGGCGTCTTTACCGGCGGCTCCGGCGGGAACGGTACCGCCACCGGCACTGGCATCGCCACCGGCGGCCAGGGCGGCCACGGCCTCTACTCCTCCGACGGGACCCTTTCCGCCACCGGCGGTGTCTTCACCGGCGGCCGGGGCGGCAGCAGCGCCTCCGACCGCGTCGGCGCAAGCGGCGGCGACGGGATTTCTCTCAACAGCGGCGGCGGAGCCGCCGTCCTCACCGGCCTGACCTGCACCGGCGGCGCGGGCGGCACGGGCATGATGGGAGGAACGCAGGGCGAGGGCCTGTCGGCCGACAGCGTGGATGTCACGATCAACGGCGGCGCCTTTACCGGGCGCGATGGGTGTTCTCTCATGAATGGCATTGATGATACCAAGGACTGCCGGTGGGTCGTTACTGGCGGCAGTTTCACCGGCAGCAGTTGTGGGCTGTATACGCAGAAGATGGGAGCGGATCCCAGCCTGTCCGTGACCGGCGGCGTCTTCTCCGGCGGCAACGCCGCCCTGTACGCCAACCTGGCGGGCGCGCTCTCAGGCGGCGCCTTCACCGGAACCGGGGCGGACGCTTATGCCGTATCCTATGGATACACCAGCGGCACGGCCGCCAGTCTGCTGGCTTCCGGCATGGTCTATTTCGGCACGGACGGACAGCCGGTCACCGAGGGGCTGGACAGCGCCGCTCTCGGCCAAAACACCATCCTGCGGGTGGCCCCCGCCGGCAGCACCCCGGAGCCGCTGTACAGCATCTCCGGCACGGTGTCGGACGCTCACGCCGCCGACTTGAAGGGCGCCGTGCAGCTCGTGCAGCGGGGGCGGGTCTTGCAGACGGTCCCTCTGGAGAATAACCCCTGCCCCTTCACGTTCTCCGGCGTGGCGCCGGGGATCTATACCCTGGCGGCCACCAACACAGTGGGAGGCTACAACGGAAGCACATACATGACCGACACCCGGCAGGTCGCCGTCTCCGGCGGGGACGTGACCGGCGTTGCGATGGGCTGGAGCGCGGGACACTATGTCAGCAGCGAGGTGGAGGTCAAGGGGGATATGACGCCCCCCGTGTCCGCGGGCGGGCTGGAACAGATCGCCGCATCGGTGGATAACCATTCCGATGTCTGTACGGTCAGGCTGACGGTGGAGGCCGTGGCCGCCCCCGCCGACAAGGCGGAGATCGACGCCCTGGCCGCCGGGAAGACCATGGACCTTTATCTGGACCTGGGCCTGGTGCTGCTGAAAAACGGCTCGGTCAGCGAGAACCTGACGGACGCCAAGGGCAAGGTGTTGGAGATCACGGTGCCCTACGACTTCACGAACAAGCAGAACGTGACGGTCTACCGCAAGCACGGAAGCGAAGCCGCCGTGGCTTTGACGGAGGATACCGGCGGAGGCGAAGGCACCTTCACTCTGGATAAAGCAAACGGCTGCATCCACATCTACGCCGGCAAGTTCTCCACCTACGCCGTGGGCTATACCGCAACCACAACGCCGCCCTCCGGCGGTTCCGGCGGCTCCGGCGGAACAAGAAGTTACACCATCACCGCCACGGCGGGCGAGGGCGGGACCATCTCCCCCAGCGGGAAGGTCAGCGTGACCCGCGGCAGCGATAAGACCTTCGCCATCAAGCCGGATAACGGCTATACGGTGGCCGACGTGCTGGTGGACGGCAAGAGCGTGGGCGCGGTGGAGCGCTACACCTTTGAGAAGGTCGCCAAGGCCCACACCATCGCCGCCAGCTTCCAAAAAGAGAGTGACAAGGCCGCCTGGAACCCCTTTGCGGATGTGCGGGCGGACGACTGGTTCTATGAGAGCGTGCAGTACGTCTACGAGCATGACCTTATGTTGGGGACCTCCGACACTACGTTCTCCCCCGCGGCCAGCACGGAGCGGGGCATGATCGTCACGATTTTGTGGCGCATGGAGGGCCGGCCGGAGGCGGCCGACGCGCAGAATTTCTCCGATGTGCAGAGCGGGGCCTATTGCGCGGAGGCCGTGGCCTGGGCCAATGAAAACGGGATCGTCCTGGGCTATGGCAACGGCAGGTTCGGCCCCAAGGATACCATCACCCGGGAACAGCTTGCCGCCATTCTGTACCGCTACGCGCGGTACAAGGGCGCGGACATGGGCGCGGGCGGGACGCTGGACCGCTTCACCGACGCAGCGGAAATCTCCGACTACGCGCGGGAGGCCATGGCCTGGGCCGTGGAGCAGGGCATTATCACCGGAAAGAGCGGCGGCGTTCTCGCTCCCAAGGGCCAGGCCACACGCGGAGAAACGGCGGCCATGCTCATGCGGTATCTGCAAGACTGATCACAGTAACGAAGGGGGGGGGTCGTAAGACCGCCCCGCTTGTTGTATGACGAAAACCACTCGCTGGGCGGGCGGATGAAAAAAGCCTGCTGGCGATGATGGAGAAAAAAACCTCCTTTTGTTAAACTGGAGGTGCGGTCCGGCAGCTGCACCCGAGAAGCAAAGGGAGGTCGTCCAAGCGAATGACATGAAAGGTCTATCGCATACGCGGTGGGATCGCAGCCATCACATCGTATTTGCGCCGAAATACCGCGGGAAGGTATTTTGCGGAGAAAAACGCCGGGAAGTGGGTAAGGTCCTGCGAAAATTGTGCGAATGGAGACAAGTAAAAACCGCAGAGGCAAAAGCGCGCCTGGGCCGCGGCGGGCAGCCGGAAGTGGAATAAAGGTTCAAGCGGCAAAAGCAGGCGGTGCCGACGTTTTTGGACAGGGAGACCGCGCCCTCCTCCTTGCGCTTCAAATACGCGGCGCGGACTTCTCATATTCGGCGGAAGGTTGCTATTCTGCCTCCTGTTTGCTATACTCCAACATATATGGTTAAGAATGCTTTCGATTTGTGATCGGACTGACAGGATAAGGTGTACAAGCGCGATGGCCGTAAAGAAAAGGATCCTGGTGGAGGACATCGCCGCCACACAGAACAGCGGCGGATGGAGACGGACGCCGGTTAGATGGATGCGCCGTAGAAAGCCGTGGAGCAGACATGGAAAGCGCCGCATATGGAAGGGCTGAATGCAGACATGAGCACGGTGGGCTACATCAATATATCCCTCGAAATGTGGGGCTGCGTCTTGTCGCTGATCGTGGCGGTCTGCCTGTTCGTGGGCGGACGCCGCCACGTTACCTTAAACCGCTTGTTTTTGAGGCTGCTGCTGTGCAATACCGTGGTCCTGTTTTGCGATGCGGCTGCCTGGCTGTTCAAGGGGCGGCTGGATCCGGTAAGCTGGTGGGTTGTGCGCGTCTCCAATTTCATCGTGTTCAGCTTCGGATATCTTCTGCTGGCCGGCTTCACGCACTATCTCACCGTTTATCTTGAGCAGCGCACCCGCGTTTCCAGACTTCCGCTCCGGTTCATCCGGATACTCAGCGTGGTTTCCCTGCTGATGGTCATTCTCTCGCAATTCAACCATATGTTTTATGTCATTGACGCGGAAAACGTCTATCACCGCCAGGCGTGGTTCTGGCTCTCCCAGGTGGGCGGTATTTTTGGGATGTGCGTGAACGCCGGGATGCTGGTGCGATACCGCCGTGCGATGGAACCACAGGAGACGGCGGCGCTATGGTCCTACATCATACTGCCTACCGCCGCAATGGGGATTCAGATATTTGTCTACGGGGTCGCCCTGCTCAACATCGCGGTCACCGTTTCCATTCTGGTCATTTTTCTGTTCCTTCAGGTAGAGCAGGCCCGCCGCATGAAGGAGCGGGAACTGGAGCTGACCGAAATGCGCATCTCCGTCATGCTCTCTCAGATCCAGCCCCATTTCCTCTATAACGCGCTGACCTCCATCAAGGGTCTGTGCGCGGCCGATCCCCACCGCGCGGAAAAGGCGCTTGACAGCTTTTCAGTGTTTCTGCGGGGCAGTATGGACTCGCTGACCGCCTGTGCGCCGATTCCTTTTACGCAGGAGCTGGCCCATTGCAAAAACTATCTGGACCTGGAGCAGCTCCGGTTTGGGGACCGGGTGAAGGTGGCGTATGAGCTGCTGGAGACGGATTTCCTCGTTCCAACGCTGACGCTGCAGCCGATCGTGGAAAATGCCGTGCGGCACGGCGTCACAAAGCGCCGGGAGGGCGGGACCATACGCATCCGCACAGAGGCGGAGGGGGACCGTGTTTTGATCACCGTGACGGACGACGGCGTTGGCTTCGAGCCGGAAAGGATGCGCGACGACGGCCAGAGCCACAGGGGAATTGAAAACGTGCGGACACGGCTGGAAGGCCAGTGCGGGGGCGTGCTTACCGTGAACAGCGGCCCCGGGAAGGGAACATGCGTCAAAATCAGCATCCCAAGGGAGGGGAAGCGGGAATGAGTATTGCGATCCTGGCCGTGGACGATGAGCCGATTGCCCTGGATGTGCTGTGCCGGGCCATACGGGAGGCCGTACCCGACTGCGTTCTGCGCGGCTTTCAAGATCCGTGGATGGCGATAGAGGCGGTGGAACAGAGGACGGTTTGTCCCGATGTGGCCTTTTTGGATGTGGAAATGTATGACCTGACCGGCTTGGAACTGGCGAAACGGCTGAAGGATCGCTGCGGCGGCGTGAACATCGTTTTTGTGACCGGTTACGCGGCGTACATGGGCGCGGCGTTCCACCTTCATGCTTCGGGCTATATCCTGAAGCCGGCGACGCCGGAAGCCATTCGGATGGAGCTGGAGGATCTGCGCCGCCCGGTAGAGCGCATGAGGGATGACCGCCTGTGGGTGCAGTGCTTCGGCAATTTTGAAGTGTTCCATCAAGGCCGGCCGCTGGATTTTGCCCGCAGCAAGACCAAGGAGCTGTTTGCCTATCTGGTGAACCGCCGCGGCGCGGTCTGCACGGTGCGGGAGCTGGCCGCCGTGCTTTGGGAGGATAAACCGGATTCCACGGCGGTCCAGAGCCACCTGCGGCAGTTGGTCAAGGATCTGACCGACACGCTGGCGGCGGCAAATGCGTCCGGCGTGCTTTACAAGGGACGCGGGCGTTTGGCCGTGCTGCCGGATTCCTTCTTCTGCGATTATTACGCCTTTATTCGCGGTGACGTGCGTGCGGTCAACACCTATATGGGCGAATACATGGCGCAATACAGCTGGGCGGAGTTCGCTGTGGCATATCTTGACCGGCGGTAAAGCAAAATGAAAACGGATTTATACGGTGCGGTCCCATCTTGGAGAAGATGGGGCCGCTTTTTGTAACGCTTCTGTTACGGTGGTGAGGTCATAATCAATATATCAGCCTTTTCAAGCTCCCGGCATGCTGAACGGAGAGGCCCGTTTTGCCTATGATCGGCCGCGTGCCGCGCCGCATTGGACCGGATCGAACAGTTTTAAGGGGAAGAAGATGAGAGCAGAATGGATATCTTGGTCATTGACAACGATCCCGAAGCGTTGGAGGCAATGGCGGCCCAACTGCGGGAAAAGGCGTCCGGCGGCCGGATATTGACCTTTACCGATCCGCTTCTGGCCGTGAAGTACGGATACAACAATCCGGTGGACGTGGTGTATGCCAAAACCGATATGCGGGGACTGGACGGCGGCGACGTGGCGCGCTTACTGCGCGGCGTCCACCCGGATATCCAGGTTGAACTGCTGCAGCCTTAAAAAGGGAGATGATTCCTCCATGAGATCCATTCAAACCAAGTTCATCACGTTGATCCTCAGCTGTGTCCTGCTCTCCTCCGTCGTGATCGGCGGAGCGGGTATCCGCATCGCCCACAATGCAGTGGACCGTGACTCCGCACAGATCATGAACCTCATGTGCAGCGAGAAGGCGCAGGAGTTGGACGCCCTGTTTTCCCGCATCGAGCAGTCGGTCAATACGCTGGCCCTCTATACGTCGGAGCAGCTGGAGAGCCTGGACCGGCTGAAAACGGACACGGGCTATATGGAGGCATATACGTCGCAGCTAAAGTCCGTGGCCGTCAACGCGGGCGACAATACCGAGGGGGCCCTGGCGGTCTACGTCCGGTTCAATCCGGAGTTTGCTCCGCCTACCTCCGGCCTTTTCTGGAGCCGGACCACACGCAGCGGCAATTTCCAGGAACTGCCCCCCACCGATTTTTCCACATACAGCCCAAGCGACATAGAACATGTGGGCTGGTACTACATCCCGGTGAACAACGGCACAGCCACCTGGATGGAGCCTTACTACAATCAAAATATCGGCGTGGAAATGGTCTCCTACGTCATCCCCATCTACCGGGACAACAAGACGGTGGGCGTGGTGGGAATGGATATCGATTTCAGTATGATTGAAGACGTTGTAAACGGCATTCGGGTTTACGACAGCGGCTACGCCTTCTTAGTGGATGCCCAGGGGCTGGTGATGTGCCACCGTGAGATCCCGATGGGCACGCCCATGGAG
>JAEXWS010000118.1 GCA_023406225.1 Bacillota bacterium
GTGCAGGACAGCAGCGCCGCCAAGCCCGCCCCCAAGCAGGCCGGCGCCGTGCCCGCGCAAAACGGCGGCAAGCCCCAGGCGGCCCCCCAGGGCGGCCAGCAGGCGGCGCAGCAGCCCCAGCAGCCCATGTCCCGGGTGCCCCAGAAGAAGATCGTCGATACCCGCAAGGGCGGCGACGTGAACCTGGCCAAGTATGACCAGAGGCTGGAGGAGCTGGCTCCCGAGCGGGCCAACCGGATGCAGCAGCGCAGCGGCAAGGAGAAGATCCGCACCAACAGCCAGCGCCGGGGCGGCATGACCTTCTCCAACAAGCGCCGCCAGGACGAAGCCGAGCGGATGCGCCGCCTGCGGATGGAGATCGCGAAAAAGTCTCCCCTGAAGGTGATGATCCCCGACGAGATCAGCGTGGGCGAGCTGGCCTCCCGCATGAAAAAGACCGGCGCGGAAGTGGTCAAGTGCCTGATGAAAAACGGCGTGATGGCCTCTCTCAGCCAGCTCATCGACTTCGACACCGCCGCCATCATCGCCGAGGAGCTGGGCTGCAAGGTGGAGAAGGAAGTGGTGGTCACCATCGAGGAGCGCCTCATCGACGACCACAAGGACGACGAGAAGGACCTGGTGTCCCGCGCCCCCGTGGTGGTGGTCATGGGCCACGTGGACCACGGCAAGACCTCCCTGCTGGACACCATCCGCAACGCGTCCGTGGCCTCCGGCGAGGCCGGCGGCATCACCCAGCACATCGGCGCCTACCAGGTCCAGGTGAACGGCAAGCCCATCACCTTCCTGGACACCCCGGGCCACGAGGCGTTCACCTCCATGCGCGCCCGCGGCGCCATGATCACCGACATCGCCATTTTGATGGTGGCGGCGGATGACGGCATCATGCCCCAGACCGTGGAGTCCATCAACCACGCCAAGGCCGCGGGCATCCCCATCATCGTGGCCATCAACAAGATCGACAAGGAAAACGCCAACCCCGACAAGATCCTCCAGCAGCTGACCGAATACGGCCTGGTGCCCGAGGACTGGGGCGGCGAGACGATCTGCTGCAAGATCTCCGCCAAGAAAAACATCGGCATCGAAAACCTGCTGGAAATGGTGACGCTCACCGCCGAGATGTCGGAGCTGAAGGCCAACCCCAACCGGGCGGGCCAGGGCACCGTGATCGAAGCCCGTCTGGACAAGGGCCGGGGCCCCGTGGCCACCCTTCTGGTCCAGAACGGCACCCTGAAAACCGGCGACATCATCATCGCGGGAACGGCCGTGGGCCGGGTCCGCGTCATGACCGACTACAAGGGCAACCGCCTGACCGAGGCCGGTCCCTCCGTCCCCGTGGAGGTCGCGGGCCTCAGCGAAGCCCCCACCGCGGGCAGCCCCTTCTTCGCCGTGGCCGACGAGCGCATGGCCCGGGAGCTGGTGGAGCAGCGCAAGGCCGAGGAGAAGGCCAAGGCCGCCGGAGCCGTCCAGAAGGTCTCCCTGGAGAACCTGTTCGACCAGATCCAGGCCGGCGAGCGCAAGGAGCTGGCTTTGATCGTCAAGGCCGACGTCCAGGGCAGCGTGGAGGCCGTGAAGGCCTCTTTGGAAAAGCTCTCCAACGACGAGGTGAACGTGCGGGTGATCCACGGCGGCGTGGGCGCCGTCAACGAGTCCGACGTGATGCTGGCCTCCTCCTCGGGCGCCATCATCGTGGGCTTCAACGTCCGTCCGGACGCCGCCGCAAGGGACGGCGCCATCCGCCAGAACGTGGATATGCGGATGTACCGGGTCATTTATGACTGCATCGACGAGATCGAGTCCGCCATGAAGGGCATGCTGGCCCCCAAGTTTAAGGAAGTGGTCCTGGGCCACGCGGAGGTCCGCCAGACCTACAAGGTCTCCAACGTGGGCACCGTGGCCGGCTGCTACGTCCAGGACGGCAAGATCGTCCGGGCCTGCTCCGTGCGCATCGTGCGGGACGGCATCGTGATCCACGAGGGCCAGCTGGCCTCTTTGAAGCGCTTCAAGGACGACGCCAAGGAGGTTGCGGAGAACTACGAGTGCGGCATGACCATCGAGAAATTCAACGACATCAAGGAAGGCGACATCATCGAAGGGTTTACCATGGAGGAAATCCCCCGCTGATGCACACAATAAGGGGCGGCGCACCGGTCGCCGCCCCTGTTTTTTATTCCCCCGGGCGGGCGGAGCGCAGTTTTGTTCGATGAAAATGGGGCGCGTCCCCGGTACCCCGCCGGGGTACGACGAAAGGAGCCATTTTATGCCAAGCAACCGAATCGGCCGCATCAATGAGGAGATCCAGCGGGAGCTGAGCGGCCAGCTCCGCCAGTTGAAGGACCCCCGCGTTTCTCAAACGGGCATGGTCTCCATCACACGGGTAGACACCACCGGCGACCTCCGCTACGCCCGCATCTATATCTCCGTTTTGGACAAGTCCCAGGAAAAGGAGGTCCTCAAGGGCCTCAAGTCCGCCTCCGGCTTTTTGCGCCGGGAGCTGGGCCGCGCCCTGCAGCTCCGCTATACCCCGGAGCTGCAGTTCATCGGGGACGACTCCATCCAGCACGGCGCCCACATCCTGGAGATGCTGCGCCAGGTGGAGCGGAAGGACGAGTCCCGCGGCCCCGCCGCCGGGGACGGGGAGGATGAAACATGCTGACGGCAGCCGGAGCCGCGGAGCTGCTGCGGACTTTTGACAACGTTCTCCTCCTCACCCATGTCCGTCCGGACGGGGACACGGTGGGCTGCGCCGCCGCTTTGTGCGCGGGGCTGCGCCGCCTGGGCAAGACCGCCTATCTTCTGCCCAACCCGGAGCTGACGAAAAACACCGAGCCGTATTTCCGGCCCTATGAGGCCCCGGCGGGCTTTGCGCCGGAGAAGGTGGTCTCCACCGACATCGCCTCCCTGGGGCTGCTGCCGGAAAACGCCCGGCCCTACGCGGACCGCATCGACCTGGCCATCGACCACCACCCCTCCTTCGAGGGGTTCGGCAGGGCCTGCGCCGTCCGTCCCAACGCCGCCGCCTGCGGCGAGCTGATCTACGACATCCTGGCGGCGCTCGGCCCCATCACGGCGGAGCTGGCCCTGCCCCTCTATGTGGCCCTCTCCACGGACACCGGCTGCTTCGCCTACGCCAACACCACCGCCAACACCCACGCCGTGGCGGCGGCCCTGCTGCGCACCGGCATCGACTACAAGTCCGTCAACAAGATCTTCTTCCGCACCAAAAGCCGCAAGCGGATGCAGCTGGAGGGCGCCATGCTGGATTCCATGGAGTTTTACGACCAGGACCGGGTGGCCGTCCTCTCGGTGCCCATCGCCTTGATGGAGCGGCTGGACGCCTCCGAGAGCGACGCGGAGGAGCTCTCCTCTCTGGGGGGGCAGATCGAGGGCGTGGACTGCGCCGTTACCATGCGGGAGCTGCGGCCGGACGTATGGAAATTCTCCCTGCGCACCGGGGACCGGGTGAACGCCACCCAGGTCTGCGGGCTTTTGGGCGGCGGCGGCCACGCGGCGGCGGCGGGCTGCACCGTGGAGGGCACCTGGTCCGCCGCCAAGGAGCGGATGCTCTCCGCCATTTCACAAATCGTCCCGGATTTCCAGGGCTGACAAGGAGTTTTCACTTATGCCCAACGGTGTCGTTATCATCGATAAACCCGCGGACTGGACCAGCATGGACGTCTGCGCGAAAATACGGGGCATCCTCCGGGAAAAGCGGGTGGGCCACGGCGGCACTCTGGACCCCATGGCCACCGGCGTTCTGCCGGTGTTCGTGGGCCAGGCCACACGGGCCGTGGAATTTGCGGAAAACAGCCGGAAGGAATACGTGGCCGGGCTGCGCCTGGGCCTGGTGACAGACACCCAGGACGTCACCGGCCGGACGCTGGAGACGCATCCCGTATCCCCCTCTCGGGCCGGCGTGGAGGCCGCGCTGGCCTCCTTCCGGGGCGAGATCGCGCAGATCCCCCCCATGTACTCCGCCGTCAAGATCAACGGGCAGCGGCTCTACGACCTGGCCCGCAAGGGCCGGGAGGTGGAGCGGAAGCCCCGGCGCATCACCATCTACGAGCTGGAGCTTTTGGAGCAGGCCGGGGAGACGGACTTTCTCTTCCGCTGTGTCTGTTCCAAGGGCACCTACATCCGCACTCTCTGCCACGACGTGGGACAGGCCCTGGGCTGCGGCGGCGCGCTGTACAGCCTGCGCCGGACCATGGCGGCGGGCTTCACCCTGCGCGACGCGGTGACGCTGCAGGACGTGCAGGCACGGGGGGAGGCTCTGCTCCTGCCCGCGGACAGCCTGTTTGCCCGGCACCCCGCCCTGACGCTGGACGATTCGGCGGCGGAAAAGCGGGTCCGCTGCGGCAACCCCATCGCAAGGCCCGGCCTTGCCGACGGCACTTACCGGGTCTACGGGCAAAACGGCGATTTCCTCTGCCTGTCCCGCGCCAGCGGCGGCCGCCTGACCTCCATCAAAAACTTCTTCGGAGCGTGACCTCATGAAAGAAAAAGTGATTGCCCTGGGCTTTTTTGACGGCGTGCATCTGGGCCACGCGGCCCTGCTGCGCCGGACGGCGGACCTGGCCCGGGAGCTGGGCTGCGCCCCCGCCGTGTTCACCTTTGACCGTCCCCCCAAGGAGGTGGTCACAGGCGTTCCCTGCCCCCTCATCAACTCCGCCGAGGACCGCCGGGACCTGGTGCGCAGGCTGTACGGCATCCGGGAGGTCATCATGGTCCCCTTCGACCAGGAGATGATGACCACCTCCTGGCAGGATTTCGTCACGGAGATCCTGGTGGGGCGGTATCACGCCGTCCACCTGGTGGCGGGGCACGACCACCACTTCGGCCATAAAAATCAGGGCTCCCCGGAGCTGCTGGCGGAAAAGTGCAAATCGCTGGGCATCGGCTGCGACATCATCCCCAAAGTGGAGGTGGCGGGCATCACCGTCAGCTCCACCTACATCCGCCGTCTGGTGGAGCTGGGGCAGATCGACCGGGCCAACCGCTTCCTGGGCCATCCCCACACCCTGACGGGCACCGTCCGCCACGGGCGGGGCATCGGCTCGGCCCAGCTCTTCCCCACCGCCAACCTGGCGGTCCCCCTTCATGTGCTGGTCCCCAGCCACGGAGTGTACGCCACCCGGGTCGTTCTGGAAGGCGGCGCGTCCTACGCCGCCGTCACCAATGTCGGCACCCGCCCCACGGTGAACAACGGGGCGGACGTGACGGTGGAGGCGTGCCTTCTGGACTTCCAGGGGGACCTGTACGGAAAGAAGATGCGGGTGGAGTTTTTCAAGCACCTGCGGGACGAGGTGCGCTTCGACTCTCTGGACGCGCTGAAGGCCCAAATCGCATCGGATGTGGAGGCCACCCGCCGGTATTTTGCGGAGACAGGCCGTTGATGAATATGGACGCTTTGGAAAGCCCCGGGCCGCCATCAGGCGGCCCGGGGCTTTCCACGGCCTGTTCCCGTGTTCCGTTAAAATCACAAATCGAACGCTCTTTTTTTGACGCAGCTCACAAAGTTGGATCATTTCAGAAAAAACCGCGCCGAATCGGCTTTCCGGCGCGCTTATATTTTATATAATATAGTTTTAAATGAATCAAATTTTAGGAGGCGATTTGATGAAAAACAGGAAGCACGCCGCCGCTTTGGCCCGGACCGTTTATCCGGCTTCCGCAGGCGTTGTCCTGTGTTTTGCAGTTCATTCGGTCTCTTTTATGGAAGGCGAGACGGACCTGTGGGCCGCAGACGGCCTCCGGATCCCGTTCCTCTATGAGCACGTGGGTCTCAAAATTTATTCTGACGATCTCACCATCAATCTGACGCAGACCCCCCTCGTAAAATCCACCTATTATCAAAAAGGGGCCGACGTGTCCATCGCTAGGCTCTGCACTTTTTCAGACCACTTCACCGTGGAACGATATACAGAAAACGGATGGGGCGGCCTGGAGTCCTGCGGGCATGAGACAAAGGCCCGCACGGAGACCGGCTCCGATTTCTATTCCCCGCTGCTGACCGGGCCGGGGCCGGGCCAAAAAACCGGGCATCGCATCCATACCGATTTCGGCGTATACGAAATCATGTAAAAACCGGACGACGCGCCGCACGCAGCCTCTCTCACGGCATTTCAGGAGAAAACGGAAGGTGGAAGTTCAAAATGACCTATCAAAAAGTGAAGCTTCTGATCAGTGTTTTCTTTCTGATCGGGTATCTGCTCGTTTATCTCGCGGCCAACAAGCCCCTATTGGACCGCTCGCCGTTTTCTGGAGGATATTTTCTTTTGTTCTTTGGGATCAGATTTCTGATCTCCTTTGTGCAAAACAGAGCCGCACGGAGAAAAGGCGAGCCGATCCCCTATCCCTGCTGGTTTTTCATGTTTTAACGCGGAAAGGTCCATCTTTTCCGCGCAAAAAGGCCGCCCGACCGGGCGGCCTTTTGCTTTCGAGATTCTCTCACACAAGTCCCCCACCGGACTTCCGTCCGGCGGGGACCCCGCATCTCACGCAAACGGCCAGGCAAAGCCCGGCCGTTTCAAGGTTTTCCGGCTGCGACGGAAAACGCTTGACGCCGCTTTCGCGGCGGTATGGGCGCATCGTTTTTGCGGCCTTCCAGCCCCTTTCTCACACCAGCGCCGCCACCAGCCACACCAGTCCGATCCCTGATGCGCCCATCAGGGTGTACAGCGCCGGACTCAGGTCCCGCCAGGCGCGGCTGAACCGTCCGTGATCTCCCCCGGCGTAGTTCCGGGCCACCCGCTTGGCCTCCTCCACCAGGTCCCGGGCCGTCACGCCCTCCCCGGCGGCGTCGTTCCGCACGATAAAGATCGCCTGCTCAAAATAACGCTGGTCCGGGGAATCCACCACCACGACCCGTCTGGAAATACCTTTCACCATCCGCTTTACGCCTCCTGCTTTCCACAGTGTTGATGGTTCCATTTTGTCTCAGCCGGGGAAAATTTATACCGCTTTCAAACCTTTTTTGACCCGCCCCCGCCGGGCAGATACAAAACCTGCACACCGCAGTCGTCCTGAAGCCCCTCCCGGCGGATGCTCTCACTCAAAATGAGGCCTGCCAGGGCCTGGGGGTCCTCGCCCTCCCAGCCCGCCAGCAGGTCCAGCAGCCACTCGTCCCTGCCCGGGTCCGCCACACCGTCGCTGACGAGCACCGCGAAGCTCCCCGGCTCCAGCGCCGCCCGGGTCACGTCCGGGGAGGCGGGCGCGCCCCGGAGTCCGGCGGGCAGGCTGGCCCCGGTGACCCGCCGGACCGTGCCTCCGCGCTTGAGGTAGCTGGGAGCCGCGCCGAACTTGTAAAACACCGCCTCCCCCGCCTCCGGGCGGCAGGTCAGAAGGTCGATGGTGGTGAAGCTCCCCGTCTCCGCCCCCCGCAGGGCCATGGCGGAGTTCAGCGTCTTCAACGCCGCCTCCGGCTCGATGCCCGCCTCCAAAAACTGCCGCATGAGGCGGCAGGTCAGCGCGGATTCCTTTCGAGCCGCCTCTCCGCTGCCCATGCCGTCCGCCAGAAGGAGGCACAAAAGCCCCTCCTCCGTCTCAAAGGATACCACCGTGTCCCCGCAGACGCTCTCTCCCTCCTTGGGCCGCAGCGTCGCGCCGATGCGGTAGGCGGGGGCCTGCCCCGAGACGGGCCGGCTCTCCCCCAGCCCCGCCGCCGTGGCGGTCAGAAGCTCCGAGAGCTGGGCATACTGCCCCCGGGCGCTGCGGCGGGTCTCCTCCAGCTGCCGACGGTACTGCCGCCGCAGCAAAAACGCGGAGAGCTCCCCGTTCACCGCCGCAATGAAATCCGTCAGGTGGATGCAGCGGTCCGCGAAGTAGCCGGGGAAATCCTTGGGCATGGCCCGTCCCCGCTCCAGCAGAAAGGGCGTGGCGTCGTTCAGGGCGCCGAAGGTCCCGGTGTACTCCCGCTGCCAGCAGAGATCGCACAGGGCGCACCCCCGGCATACCTTTTCCGCCGCCCGGTCAAACACCACCGCCGGGTTCTCGTCGTTGGGCGCGGGCGCTCCCCGGCCCATGCTGTCGTACAGGTCCCGCAGGGCCGCCGCCGTCCGGGTGAGCTGGCCCTTGAGCTTGTCCATGGCGGTGCCGGTCTCCTCCGCCTCCTCCGTCCGCTTGATCCGCTTTCCGCCGAACAGCCGTCCCGGCAGCAGCAAAAACAGAGCCGCGCCCAGCGCCGCCTCGATGAGCAGGGACTGGGCGGCCTGCCCCTCCGCCGGCAGCAGCGCCAGCAGCGCCGCCGCCAGGAATACCCCCGCCGCCGCCGGACGGCTCCGGCGGCTCCCCGCCAGCAGGCCTGCCAGGCCGTAAGCCGCGGCAAACAGCATTCCGCCGCCGCCGGCGCAGAGGTCCGCCAGCAGTCCGGCCCCAAGCCCGGCGGTGACGCCCGCCGTCGCGCCCCGCTGATAGGCGGTGAACAGCACCAGAAGGCACAGCAGCGCCCGGCCTACCGACACGTCCAGGACCGTCAGCTCCCCCATGGCCAGCAGCAGCGACATCCCCAAAAACAGCAGGCTGTCCGGCTCCAGCCGCTCCTGTCCCGCCGCCAGCAGCGGCCGGTAAAACCAGGCGGAGACCCCCACCAGCACCGCCGCCGCCACACAGGGCGTCAGCTCGGCCAGCGGGTCCAGGGACTGGGCCACATAGATGCCCGCCACCACGAAAAAGAGCCCCGCCCCGGTGAGGGGCAGGAAGAGGGGCCTGTCCAGCAGGCGCATGCCGCGCAGGGCGGTGGCGGTGGTAAAAATAAGGACCGCCGCCGCCAGAAAGGGCAGGGCGTCCATGAAATTCAGAAACAGCAGCGCCCCGACGCCCGCGCCCGCCAGAGCGGCCACGCCCTCCGCCCCATATCCCGCCGCCGCCACGCAGCCCAGGGCGAAGGGCGCGTAGCCCCCCGGCGTCTGGCTGGCGGCCAGCGCCGCCGCCAGGAAAAAGCGAATGCCCCAGGCCAGCAGCCGCGCCGACTGCTCCCGTCCCAACCTGATCTGACCGTGCTGCACAGAGC
>JAEXWS010000090.1 GCA_023406225.1 Bacillota bacterium
CCTCCTCCCCGGTGGAGACCAGCTCCCGCACCGCGCTCTCCACCATCAAAAGCTTTGAGATATCGTAGTTGATGGAGAGGATGGCGGAGACCTTCCCCTTGGCGTTGCGAATGTACACCGTGGAGGATTTCAAAATCTTCCCGTCCGGCGTTTTCGTCAGGTAGCAGAGATGGTCCTTTGGCTCGGGGTCGTTGCTTTGCAGCTGCTCGATGACCACAGTGGACGCGCCGTCTCCCACCTTCCGTCCGGTGACGTGCCCGTTTTCAATGGCGACGATGGAGTGGTCGGGATGGCGGCTCAGATCGTGGACCACCACCTCGCAGCCGCTCCCGAATTGGGCGGCGATGCCCACCGCCACCTGCCGGAGCAGTTCCAGTTTTCCGCTTTCCGTGTGTTATCCCTCCTTACAGAGTCGTTTTCCGTAAAAAACTTCTAATATGCTATTCCTATCATACCATACATTTTATAGAAATCAACCGTTTCTCAAAAAATTTTTTAGGTTTTCTCATTTTTTGTTTGACTTCTGGATTTCTTATGCTATGATAGGGACAGAAGCAAAAAAAACCAGTGGCGGACGCACCGTCCACCTACCTATTTTTACAGGAGGCAGCGATATGGATTTCGAAGCGATCAAATCGGCGGCAGAGGGCTACCGGGCGGACATGGCCCGCTTCCTGCGGGACATGATCTCCCACCCCAGCGAGAGCTGCGAGGAAAAGGAAGTCGTCATGTGCATCAAGGCCGAGATGGAGAAGCTGGGCTACGACAAGGTGGAGATCGACGGCCTGGGCAACGTCATCGGCTGGATGGGCGAGGGCGACAAGATCATCGCCCTGGACTCCCACATCGACACCGTGGGCATCGGCAACATCGACAACTGGGAGGCCGACCCCTACCAGGGCTATGAGGACGACGCGGTGATCTTCGGCCGGGGCGGCAGCGACCAGGAGGGCGGTATGGCCTCCGCCGTGTACGGCGCCAAGGTGATGAAGGATCTGGGCCTCATCCCCGCGGGCTACAAGATCATGGTGGTCGGCTCCGTCCAGGAGGAGGACTGCGACGGCATGTGCTGGCAGTACATCGTCAACAAATACTTCTCCAGCAAGGAAGAGGCCCAAAAGAAGATCGAGTTCGTCATCTCCACCGAGCCCACCGACGGCGGCATCTACCGGGGCCACCGGGGCCGCATGGAGATCCGGGTGGACGTGAAGGGCGTCTCCTGCCACGGCAGCGCCCCCGAGCGGGGCGACAACGCCATCTACAAGATGGCCGACATCCTCCAGGAGGTCCGGGCCCTGAACGAGAACCCCGCCGACGACTCCGTGGAGATCAAGGGCCTGGTGAAGATGCTGGATCCCAAATTCAATCCCGAGCACTATGAGGACGCCCGCTTCCTGGGCCGGGGCACCTGCACCACCTCTCAGATCTTCTACACCTCTCCCTCCCGCTGCGCCGTGGCGGACAGCTGCGCCATCTCCATCGACCGCCGCATGACCGCCGGAGAGACCTGGGATTCCTGCCTCCAGGAAATTCGGGACCTGCCCGCCGTGAAGAAATACGGCGAGGATGTGAAGGTCAGCATGTACATGTACGACCGGCCCGCCTGGACCGGCGAGGTCTATGAGACGGAGTGCTACTTCCCCACCTGGATCAACAAGGAGAGCGCCGCCCACGTCCAGGCTCTGGCGGACGCCCATCACGCCCTTTTCGGCGGCAAGCGCCTGGGCCACGCGGACCCGGACCCCAAGCGGGACGCCATGCACCTCCGGGAGGGCCGCCCCCTCACCGACAAGTGGACCTTCTCCACCAACGGCGTGGCCATCCAGGGCCGGTACGGCATCCCCTGCGTCGGCTTCGGCCCCGGCGCGGAGAGCCAGGCCCACGCGCCCAACGAGATCACCTGGAAGGACGACCTGGTCCGCTGCGCGGCGCTGTACGCCGCCGTTCCCGGCCTGTATAAGGAAGAGAACAAGTCCGACGCGGCCCAGTTCCGCGCCACCCTCACCGACAACGACATCCGGTAAAGAGGCCGCTTCCGCTTTCCATCACTATATATTAAGGAGATCTTACATATGTCTAAGACGATCGAGCTGGCGAAGCATCTGGAAACGCTGCACACCAACAACATGTATAAATCCGACTTCTACTGGACCTGGGACAAGACCGACGAGGAGCTGGAAGCCATCTTCACCGTGGCGGACGCGCTGCGGGACCTGCGGGAGCGGAACAAGTCCACCCGCATCTTCGACTCCGGCCTCGGCATCTCCATCTTCCGGGACAACTCCACCCGGACCCGGTTCTCCTTCGCCTCCGCCTGCAACCTGCTGGGCCTCACCGTCCAGGACCTGGACGAGAAGAAGAGCCAGATCGCCCACGGCGAGACCGTCCGGGAGACCGCCAACATGGTCTCTTTCATGGCGGACGGTATCGGTATCCGGGATGACATGTTCATCGGCGAGGGCCACAAGTACCAAAAGACCTTCATGGACGCGGTGGCCGAGGGCTACCGGGACGGCATTTTGGAGCAGCAGCCCACGCTGGTAAACCTCCAGTGCGACGTGGACCACCCCACCCAGTGCATGGCCGACATGCTCCACATCATCCACCAGTTCGGCGGCGTGGAGAACCTCAAGGGCAAGAAGCTCGCCATGACCTGGGTCTACTCCCCCTCCTACGGCAAGCCCCTGTCCGTTCCCCAGGGCGTCATCGGACTCATGACCCGCTTCGGCATGGACGTGGTGCTGGCCCATCCCGAGGGCTACGACGTGATGCCCGAGGTGGAGGACATCGCCCGGAAGAACGCCGCCGCCACCGGCGGCAGCTACAAAAAGGTCTCCTCCATGGCCGAGGCCTTTGAGGGCGCGGACATCGTGTATCCCAAGAGCTGGGCCCCCTTCGCCGCCATGGAGAGCCGCACGAAGCTGTATCAGGCGGGCGACCAGGCCGGCATCGACAATCTGGAGAAGGAGCTTCTGGCCCAGAACGCCCTGCACAAGGACTGGACCTGCTCCGAGGAGATGATGAAAAAGACCCGGGACGGCAAGGCCCTGTACCTCCACTGCCTGCCCGCCGACATCACCGGACTGAGCTGCCCCGAGGGCGAGGTGGACAACAGCGTGTTCGACCGGTATCTGGTGCCCCTGTACAAGGAGGCCAGCTACAAGCCCTACGTCATCGCCGCCATGATCATGATGAGCAAGGTGAAGGACCCTGTGTCCGCTTTGATGGCGCTGGATGGAGGGAGCAAGCGCAAGGCGTTTTGAGTGCGTATCCAGGGGGAGCAGGTT
>JAEXWS010000066.1 GCA_023406225.1 Bacillota bacterium
CGGACGAAAAGACCGCCTCCCAGCTCCAGATCCCCGTGGGCACGCCCATCATCCGGGTGGCCCGGCTGTGCACCGCCGACGGCCGGCCCGCCGTCTACTGCGAGGACGTGATCGAAAAGGCCCTGGCCAAGGGAAACTACACCATCAAGGACCTCAAGCTGCCCATCTTCCACTTCCTCCAGCAGTTCTGCGGCGTCTACGCCTACCTGGACCTGACGGACGTGCGCCCCGCGGCGGCGGACGCCACGCTGAGCGAGATCTTCAACGTCCCCGTCGGCACGCCGCTTTTGAACATGGATGAGGTGGATTTCGACATTGACGGAAAGCCGGTGTTCTGCTCCAACGAGTATTTCATGGACGGGATCTTCCGCCATACGGTCATGAGAAAGAAATTGTAAGGAGATCAGACAATGAAAAAGGTTGCCATCATCATGGGAAGCGACTCCGACTGGCCCGTCGTCAAGGGCGCCTGCGCCCAGCTAAGCGCCTTCGGCATCCCCTACGAGGCCCACATCCTCAGCGCCCACCGCACCCCGGCGGCGGCGGCGGAGTTTGCCAAAAGCGCCCGCCAAAACGGCTTCGGCGTGCTGATCTGCGCCGCCGGCATGGCCGCCCATCTGGCCGGGGCCTTCGCCGGCAACTCCACTCTGCCCGTCATCGGCATCCCCATGAAGGGCGGCGCCATGGACGGGCTGGACGCGCTGCTCGCCACCGTCCAGATGCCCAGCGGCATCCCGGTGGCCACCGTGGCCATCAACGGGGCCAAGAACGCCGCCGTGCTGGCGGCCCAGATCCTGGCCGTCAGCGATGAGGCGCTGGCCGCCAAGCTGGACGCGGCCCGGGCGGTCATGGCCGCCCAGATCGCGGAAAAAGAGGCGAAGCTCCAGGCGGAGCTGGCCTGACATCCCCCGGCGAAACATCATTTTGATATTTTATATTTGGAGGACACTCACATGAACAAGGTATACACCGGCAAGACCAAGGACGTTTTCGCGCTGGAAAACGGCAACTATCTTCTGAAATTCAAGGACGACTGCACCGGCAAGGACGGCGTGTTCGATCCCGGTGAAAATTCCGTGGGCCTCACCATCGACGGCGTGGGCGACGTGAACCTGCGCATGTCCATCTACTTCTTTGAGAAGATCAACGCCGCGGGCATCAAGACCCACTTCGTCGGCGCGGACCTCGCCAACACCACCATGGAGGTCCTGCCCGCCAAGGTCTTTGGCCACGGGCTGGAGGTCATCTGCCGCCACAAGGCCGTTGGCAGCTTCATCCGCCGCTACGGCGACTACATCGAAAACGGCGCGGACCTGCCCGCCTATGTGGAGACCACCTTCAAAAACGACGCGCTGGGCGATCCCCTGGTGACCAAGGACGCGCTGGCGGCCCTGGGCGTGATGAGCGAGCAGCAGTACGACGAGGTGAAGGACATGACCCAGAAGATCACCCAGATCGTGGCCGACGACCTGAAGGCCAAGGGCCTGGTGCTCTACGACATCAAGTTCGAGTTCGGCTACGACGCCGAAGGCCGGGTGATGCTGATCGACGAGGTGGCCTCCGGCAACATGCGCGTGTACAAGGACGGCGAATACGTGGACCCCATGACCCTCTCCAAGCTGTTCTTCGCCTGAATCCGGGCGGCATCGGAAAATAAAAACTGAGAGGTAGACATGGGCGGTTTTTTCGGCGCGATCTCCAAGCAGGACTGCGTGCTTGACATCTTCTTCGGAGTGGACTACCACTCCCACCTGGGCACCCGCCGGGGCGGCATGGCCATTTACGACGCGGAAAGCGGCTTTCAGCGGCAGATACACAACATTGAAAACACGCCCTTCCGCACCAAATTTGAACACGACCTGGCGGACTTCCACGGATGCAGCGGCATCGGCTGCATCTCCGACACCGACCCCCAGCCGCTGCTGGTGCGCTCCCACCTGGGGCTGTACGCCATCACCACCGTCGGCATCATCAACAACGCCGAGGAGCTGGTGGAGACTTATTTCTCCGACCACGGCCACCAGTTCATGGCCCAGAGCAACGGCAAGGTCAACGCCTCGGAGCTGGTGGCGGCTCTCATCAACCAGAAGGACTCCCTGGTGGCGGGCATCCGCCACGCCCAGGAGATCATCTCCGGCTCCGCCACCATCCTGCTCTTGACCCCGGACGGCATCATCGCCGCCCGGGACAAGCTGGGGCGGCTGCCGGTGCTGATCGGCCGGAGCGAGACCGGCTGCTGCGTCTCCTTCGAGTCCTTCGCCTACCACAAGCTGGGCTATGAGGACGCCTATGAGCTCGGCCCCCGGGAGATCGTCCGCCTGACGGCGGAGGGGTATGAATCCCTCTCCCCGGCCGGGGAGGACATGCGCATCTGCGCCTTCCTCTGGACCTATTACGGCTACCCCAACTCCAATTACGAGGGGGTGAACGTGGAGGTCATGCGCTACCGCAACGGCGAGATCATGGCCCGGGACGAGGTGGGCCGGGGCCAGCTTCCCAAGGTGGACTACGTGGCGGGCGTGCCGGACTCCGGCGTGCCCCACGCCATCGGCTTCGCCAACCGCAGCGGCAAGCCCTTCTCCCGTCCCTTCGTGAAATACACCCCCACCTGGCCCCGGTCCTTCACCCCCACCAACCAGGACGTGCGCAACCAGGTGGCCAAGATGAAGCAGATCCCGGTGCCCGAGCTGATCCAGGGCAAGAAGCTGCTGTTTGTGGACGATTCCATCGTCCGGGGCACCCAGCTTCGGGAGACCGTGGAATTTCTCTATGAGAGCGGCGCCCAGGAGGTGCACATGCGCTCGGCCTGCCCGCCCATCATGTATAACTGCAAGTACCTGAACTTCTCCCGCAGCAACAACGATCTGGAGCTGCTGGGCCGCCGCATCATCCAGGAGCTGGAGGGCGACGAGGGCCAGGCCCATGTGGAGGAGTATTCCGACGCCTCCACGGAGCGGGGCCAGTGCCTGCTGCGCTCCATCTGCGAAAAGCTCGGCTTCGACTCCCTGGGCTACCAGTCCCTGGACGGGCTGCTGGAGGCCATCGGCATCGACCGCAGCAAGATCTGCACCTACTGCTGGACCGGAAAAGAGTGAACGTTCCAGCGGATCTCCCCCGCGTTCCCGGCGGCGCGGACGCGAAGCCACAGCACCGGACGCGGCTCCTGCTCCCGGAGACGGGACAAGGAC
>JAEXWS010000179.1 GCA_023406225.1 Bacillota bacterium
GCCGTCAGCAGGGCCGCCGCCAGACAAAGGGCCGCTGGTCGTCTCTTCATTTAAAAATTCCTCCAAATCGTTTCTACCATTCAGACGGTTCCCGGAGGAAAAAGGTTACTTTCCCACCAAAAAAAGGACGGCCTTTCGAGGCCGTCCTTTCCTTCACGCTTTTTTCACCAGCAACAGCAGCGCCCCCGCCGAGAGCGCTGCCAGGCCGGCGGCGGCCCAGCCGCCCTGCACCAGCATCAGCAGGGTCCCCGCGGTGATGAGCGTCAGGCCCACGGCGGCCTTGCGGGTCAGCCGCTCTCCGAACACCGCCCAGGAAAAGGCGATGGTCACCAGGATGCTCAGCTTGTCGATGGGCGCCACGGCGCTGGCGGGGCCGGTTTGCAGCGCCCGGTAATAGCAAAGCCAGCTGGCCCCGGTGGCGAGGCCGCTGAGGCAGATGAAGCCCAGCTCCCGCCGGGGGACCTGCCGGACGGTGTGCTGCTTGCCGGTGACGAACACCACCACCCAGGCCATCACCAGCACCACGCCGGTCCGGATGGCGGTGCCCAGGTTGGATTCCACCCCGGCGATGCCGATCTTGCCCAGGATGGACGTGAGGCTTGCGAACACGGCGGAGAGGGCGGCGAAGAAAAACCAGCCCCTTCCCTCCCGCTTCTCCTCCGCGGCCTGTTTTTTCTGGATCATCAGATAGGTGCCCGCGCCGATCTCCGCCAGGCCCAGCAGCTTCCAGCCGGAGACGGGCTCATGGAAAAAGAGAAAGGCCAGGACCACCGTCAGCAGGATGCTGGCCTTGTCCACCGGCACCACCTTGTTGACGTTTCCGATCTGGAGCGCCCGGAAATAGCAAAGCCAGCTGGCCCCGGTGGCGAGGCCGGACAGCACCAGGAACAGCAGCGTCCTCCCGCCGATGCCGCCGATGGTCCCCTGGGACCCCGCCACGAACACCATCAGCCACGAAAACGCCAGCACCACGATGGTCCGGATGGCGGTGGCCACGTTGGAATCCGTTTTCTTGATGCCGCACTTGGCCAGGATCGCCGTGACGCCCGCGAACAGCGCCGATGCAAAGGCAAACAGCACCCACATCCCGTCTCGCTTCCTCTCGTGTTGGTCTTTATCCGGAGCCTGTCACCAGAATAGACCCTTCCCCCGCCCTTTGCAACCCTAAGACAGGGCGGAGCGGAGCGTTTTCAGATTTTCCTCCATCAGCGAGACATAGGTGGCCCCGGCGGCCAGCTCGTCCGGGGACACGTTGTGGCAGGTGTGGAACCGGGCGGTCCGGGCTCCGGCGGCCTCCGCGATGGCGTCCGCCACCAGATGGTTCGAGAACTCGATATAAAAGACGGTGGAGATGTGCTCCCGCTCCACCGTGTCCAGCAAAAAGGCGATGGTGGCGGCGGAGGGCTCCGTCTGGGTGGAGCAGCCGGGGAAGGCGGCGTAATAGGTCAGGCCGTATTCCTCCGCGAAATAGCGCAAGGGGAAGCGGTCCCCGAAGAGGAGGGTCTTATCCGCAAGGCCGTCGAAAAAGGCGGCGAAGGAGCGGTCCAGCGCGTCGATCCGGGCGGCGTAGGCCTCCGCGTTGGCCGTATAGGCTTCCCCGTTCTCCCCGTCCAGGTCCGCCATCCTTTCCCCGATGGCGCGGGTGATGGCGGCGGCGTTTCTGGGGGAGGTCCACACATGCTCGTCGATCTCCGTCACCCCGCCCGGGCCGTGGTCCTCCTCATGGCTGTGGCCCGGCTCCGCCTGCATCCCCTCCACGGTCTCCTCCTCCAAAAGGTCCACGCAGTCGATCATCCGCAGCGTCTCCCCCGACCGGTCCACGGAATCCAGGATCGTGTCCACCCAGGCGTCGGACTCGCCGCCCAAGTATAAAAACAGATCGCAGTCCTGGACCGCCAGGATGTCGGCGGGGGTCGGCTCGTAGGAGTGGCTCTCCGCGCCGGGGGGCAGCAGCAGCTCCACGTCCGCCAGGCCGCCGGACGCGGCCCGGGCGAAGTCATAGGCCGGGAACACCGTGGCCACGATCTTCAGCCGCCCGTCCTCCGGGGCGGGAGCGGGCGCGCCGCAGGCCGTCAGCAGGGCGGCGGTCAGCAGAAACGGCAGGAAACCGATTTTTTTCACAGGTATGCCTCCAAGAATATGAGAATGATTTTCAGTTTGTTATGATACCATATTCCGCCCCGGATTGCAAGCAAAAGGACCGCCGTATTTTTTCAGCGTTTTTTGTAAAGGGACCTTGACATTTTCCGCTTCCTCTGTTATCCTGTATGTAAAGGAACCTTTACAAGAAAAGGGAGGTGCAGCCATGAAAAACCGGGTGGAGGCCCTGCGCAGGGCCCGGGGGCTGAACCAGGAGGCCTTTTCCCGGGCCATCCGGGTCTCCCGGCAGACGGTGAGCGCCATCGAGACCGGAAAGTACAACCCCTCTCTGGAGCTGGCGTTCACCATCGCGGATTTTTTCGGCCTGACCATTGAGGAGGTCTTTCTTCACGAAAGGAGCGATCCCCATGAAAAAAAGTAATCTGTGGTGCGGACTGGGGTTTATTGCCGGGGGCCTTGCCTGCGCGCTGTGCGCCCTGCTCTGGGAGACGGCCTTGTCCAGCCTCCTTTGCGGCTTTGCCGGGGCGCTCATCGCGCCGGGAACGGCCCAGGTGCTGAGGTACCGGAAATGGAGCCGCCCGGAAAACGCGGAGGCCTACCGGGAGAAGCTGGAGCAGGAGGCCATCGAGCTGCGCGACGAGCGCAAGGAGCTGCTGCGAAACAAGTCCGGGCGGTACGCCTACGTGCTGGGTCTGGCGCTGTGTTCCGCGTCCATCTTGGCCTTTAGCATCCTGGGGGCGCTGGGCGTGGTGGCGGAGCACCGCTTGATCGTGCTGTTTCTCAGCGGGTTTTTGATGGTCCAGCTCCTCTCCGGCTGGTGGTTCTACCGGCTTTTGAGCCGAAAATACTGAAAAAAAGTCCGTCCCTTTCGGGACGGACTTTTTGGGTCTTATTCGCCGCAGAGGGAGAGGAGGTCTTCCCAGTTCTTGTCGACTTCCTTCTGGGCCTCTTCGATCATCCACTCGTTGCCGGGCTTGAACATGTGGGCGAAGCGGCCCTGCATCTTCAAATACTCGGCGACGGGCTTTTTGTCCTTGGGCTTGTAGCTGAGGATGTACTTGCCCTCGACCACCTCATAGAGGGGCCACACGCAGGTCTCCACCGCCATCTTGGTCACTTCCATCAGCTTCTCGCTGGGATAGCGCCAGCCCCGGGGGCAGGGAGCCATGATGTTCAAAAAGGCCGCGCCGGGGGTGTAGATGGCCTTGTGGGACTTCTCGGAGATGTCCTTGAAGTTGCCGATGAAGGTGGTCTGGGCAGCGTAGGGGATGCCGTGGGCCACCATGATCTTGGTCAGGTTCTTCTTCTGCTGCAGCTTGCCGGGGATCACGCTGCCCGCAGGGGTGGTGGTGGTGTCGGCGAAGTGGGGGGTGGAGGAGGAGCGCTGGATGCCGGTGTTCATGTACGCCTCGTTGTCGTAGCAGACGTACACCATGTCGTGGCCCCGCTCCATGGCGCCGGACAGGGACTGGAAGCCGATGTCGTAGGTGCCGCCGTCGCCGCCGAAGGCGATGAACTTATAGGTGTCGTCGATCTTGCCCCGCTTTTTCAGCGCCTTATACGCCGTCTCCACGCCGGAGATGGTGGCGCCCGCGTTCTCGAACGCGTTGTGGATGAAGCTGTCCTTCCACGCGGTGTAGGGATACATGAAGGTGGAGACCTCCAGGCAGCTCGTGGCGGAGCAGACAACGGCCTTGTCCTCGGGGTTCAGGGCGCGGAGCACGGTCCGCACCGCGATGGGGGAGCCGCAGCCCGCGCACATCCGATGGCCGCCGGACAGGCGGTCTTCCTTCAGCAGTTCTTCTTTCAGATTGTAGCTCATGTCGGTTCTCCCTCCTTATTCCCGGACGTCCAGGTAACGATAGGTCTCGCCCACGGCGCCGGTGGATGCGATCTCAGCCAGGTCCGCGAACACGTGCTGGATGCTCTCCACCCGCACGTCACGGCCGCCCAGGCCGTAGATATAGCTGATGCCCTTGGGGCCGCTGACGCCGGCGGCGTACAGGCTGGCCGCCACCTCGGCGTACATGGGGCCGCAGTGGCCGTTGAAGCTGTCCGCCTTGTCCATGACGGCGAAGGCCTTCACGTTCTTCAGCGCCGCCACGATCTCCTCGGTGGGGAAGGGACGGAAGGAGCGGACCTTGATGAGGCCCACCTTCCTGCCCGCCGCCCGCAGCTCGTTCACGGCCTCCTTGGCGGTTCCGGCGGAGGAGCCGATGATGACGATGGCCTCCTCGGCGTCGTCCATCTCATACGTCTCGATCAGGCCGTAGGTCCGGCCGGTCATCGCGCCGAACTCCGCGCCCACCTTGCGGATGACCTCTTTGGCGTCCATCATGGCCTGGGCCTGCTGGCGCTTGGCCTCGATGTAATACATGGGCGTGGCGTAAGCGCCCACGGCCATGGGGTTGGGCTTGCCCAAAAGGGCGTTTTCGGGCTTGTATTCGCCCACGAACGCCCGGACCTTCTCATCCTCCACCAGCTCGATGTTCTCGATGGCGTGGGAGGTAATGAAGCCGTCCTGGCAGATCATGATGGGCAGGCCCACGGCCTCGCCGATGCGCATGGCCTGGAGGTAGTTGTCGTAAGCCTCCTGGTTCGTCTCGGCAAACAGCATCAGCCAGCCGGAATCCCGCACGCCCATGGCGTCGGAGTGGTCGTTGTTGATGTTGATGGGGCCGGACAGGGCGCGGCAGGAGACCGCCAGGGTGATGGGCAGGCGGTCGCTGGCCGCCACATACAGCATCTCGGTCATGTAGCACAAACCGCAGGAGGACGTGGCGGAAATGGCGCGGCAGCCGGCGGCCTGGGCGCCGATGCAGGTGGACATGGCGGAGTGCTCGGACTCCACCGGGATGAACTCGGTATCCACTTCCCCGTTATCCACATATGTAGAGAAATACTGGGGGATCTCGGTGGACGGCGTGATGGGGAACGCGCCCATCACATCCGGGTTGATCTGCTTCATGGCAAAGGCGATGGCCTCGTTGCCGGAAAGTCTTTCTCTGATTCCCATTATCTCGTTCCCCTCCTTATTTCTCGTCCTTGACCATGGTGATGGCTCCGAAGGGGCACGCGTTGGCGCAGATGCCGCAGCCCTTGCAGAAGAAATAGTTGAAATCGCCGCGCTTGCCGTCCTTCCCCACGGGGATGGACATGTCCGGGCACACCGGAGCGCACAGCAGGCACTGCTTGCACTTGTCCCAATCGATCACGGGCTTCATGGTGCGCCAGTCGCCGGTCTCCACGACCTCGGACGTGCCGCCCTCAAAAATATTGCAGCCGGGGGTGATGTCCTTCCAGGTGACGCTCCCCGTCATTTCACTCGCTTTCCAGCTCATCCTACCTGTACCTCCTCCATAGAACGCTTCAATGCCTTCATGTTGCCCTCGATCACCTGGGGCTTGCTGGCGAACTTGTGGTGGAAGGACGCCTTCATATCCTCGATGAACGCATCCACTTCCACGACGCCGCTCACCTTCACGATGGCGGCCAGCATGGGGGTGTTGGGGAAGTTTTTGCCCAGCTCCTCCTCGGAGATCTTCCCCGCGTCGATGGTGCAGACCTTGCCGGCGTAGCCCTTCAGCAGGGGCCGCAGCTCGGCGGGGGACTTGGCGCTGTTGATGACGATGGCGCCCTCCGCCTTCAGTCCCGCGGTCACGTCCACGGCGGAGAGCAGCGTCTCGTCCACCACCACCACGTAATCGGGCTCATAGATGTTGGAATGCACGGTGCTCCGCTCAGAGCTGATGCGGTTATACGCCGTGATGGGCGCGCCCATCCGCTCCGGGCCGTACTCCGGGAAGCCCTGGACGTACTTGCCCGTGTTGAAGGCCGCATCCGCCAGCAGCAGGGAGGCGGTCTTCGCGCCCTGGCCGCCGCGGCCGTGCCAACGGATCTCTACGATGTCTTTCATGTCTGATCCTCCTCGTTTGCTTGATCTCCCGGCCTGGGGAGAACTGGCTCGAAATCTGCCGTTTCAAATGCTTGTCAGCCTTATCAGTATAGTCTTTTCAGGTTCTCCCTGTCAATTGAATGCCCGGCCCCGCGGGTATAGAAATCCGCGAAAGCTCTTTGGTGGATTTAGTGATGACTTCCCCGCCTTTTCCCTTCTTCCCCATTTTTCATTTCTCTTTTTCACAAATACGCCCTCCTTTTTTCGTCATATCGCCAGTTCGGCCGGAGTGTCCCGGCGGCGGGAAGAAAACGCTTTTCCCGGCGGGGGAAATGACGTATACTATCGGCAAGAGAACCGCAGGGGAGGATATCGCAATGTATGACTTTTTAAAAAGGATCAAGACCAACGCCCTGGTGACCGCCGCCCTTTACGCGGCGCTGGGCCTGGTGCTGTTTTTCTGGCCCGCCCTGTCCACCAACGTCCTGTGCACGGCCCTGGGCGCGGTGCTGCTGGTCTGCGGCGGGGTGGATATCGTCATCTTCCTCACCCACCGGGACGGCACGCTGTACGCCGCCTTCCACCTGGTGCTGGGGATCATCCTGGCCGCCGTGGGCGCGTGGCTGATCGCCCGGCCGACCCTGGTGGCGGTGGTCATCCCCCGCATCATGGGCGTCCTCATCTGCATCCACGGCGCGGGGGACCTGGGCGACGCCCTGACCCTGCGACAAAGCGGCTACCCCCGGTGGACCGCCGCCCTGGTCCTGGGCCTTGTGACGCTGGCCCTGGGCGCGCTGCTGGTGTTCTGTCCCTTCGAGGCCTTTACGACGGCGGTGCGGCTGATCGGCGCGTTTCTGGTCTATGACGGCGTCAGCAGTATCTGGATCACCACCCGGGTCGGCAAGATGGCGGCTCGGGCCTTCCGGGACGGGGAAGCCGTGGACGTGGAGTTCCGCGACATGGAAGACTGACCCGGACGCGGCGAAGCGCAAAAACGGACCGCCCAAATGGGCGGTCCGTTTTTTCTATGTTCGCCGGCCTACTTCGTCTCCTCCGCCTGCTGGGCGGCCGCGCCGCCCGGGCCGGGGGCCTTGGGCCGTCCCAGGCCGAAGTCCCGTTCCACGCTGGCGGTATCCCGGTGGAGCATCGTCTCCATCACCCGGATGTCACTGTCCACGTCCAGCGCGTCGGCCTTGTACAACTCGTCCAATTGATGCTCGAAGCCCTGAACGATGGAGTCCATGGTGGCCTCGATGCGGCTTTTGGCCTGGCGCAGGTTCTCCCCCTCCACCCCGGCGGACTCGAAGGACGCGTAGGAGTCCAGCAGCTTTTGGGTGGTGGGCAGGTAGTAGTTCAGGAAGGTGTCGATGCGGCCCGCCTTTTTGGGGTCCTCCTCCACCGCCCGGAAGATCTTGGCGGTGATCTCCTCCAGCCGGTCGATCTTGGCGGAGAGGACCGGGTCCGCGATGGCCTCGTTGGCCCTGCGGATGTTCCGCAGAATGCCGGAATAGCCCTCCTCCGCCTCCTTGGGGGGAGGCGCTGCCTCCTGCTGCCTCTGCTTCCACGCCGCGTTGGCCTGGCCGCTGCGGAAGAGATATCCCAGCTCCACGTTCAAATACGCCTGGCCGCCGAAGTAGCCCTTGTCGATCATCTTCTGGAGGTCCTTCTCCACCCGCCGCTCCGGATAGCCCAGGGTCCGGGCGATCTCGTCCACAGGCATGGCCTCCCGGTCCCCCAGCACGGAGAGGTACTTGGCGAACCGCCGGAGCTGGCGGTCCATGGAGACGCCCCCCCAGAACATCGCGCCGCCGCCCACGGCGAAGGCCAGGTATTGCAGCAGCTCCTGGATATACCAGGCTCCCGTATAGCCGTTCGCCAGCATCCCGATGGGATCGGTCATGCCCATGAGGCCGAACGCCATGGCGATCACGCCCACGATCTTCAGCGTCCGGGCGTTGGATTTTCTCACCGGCGGAGACTTGGTGACCTTCTTGGCCGCCGTTTTGGCCTTGCTTTGATGCGGCTGCTGTCCGCTCTCCCGGTCCGCCGCGTTCGTCTGCAGCGGGGGCGGCGCGGCCTGCTTCTTTTTCTCGTCGCTTCCGAAAAGCTTGAAAAACAGCAGGATCAGCGCCACCGGCCAGAGCTGGATGGCGAAGAGGAACACGATCAGCGCCCAGGAGCCCCAGTCGTCGTTCTTTTTCTGCTTGGCGGCCACGTTCACTCCCCCTTTTTCTCCAGCTTCTGCTCGCGCCCCTGCTCGTCCACGAAATAGGTCCGGTCCAGCTGGCTTTGCAGGCTGCCCAGCACGGAGTCGATATACTCCCGGCGCAAAGCGGCCCGCTCCTGCTCCTCCTGGGCCGTCAGGCCCTCCGCCTTGGCCTTTTTCGCCAGGGCGTTGATGCGGTCGATCTTCTTTTGCTCCATGTCGCGTCCTCCTAGACGTACCGCTTCAGCACGATGGACGTGCGGCCCTTCTTCGTCACGCCGCCCACCGCCGCCAGCTCGAATTTTCCAAAGCCCCGGGCGGAGACGGTGTCCCCCTCCGAGAGCAGCTTGTCCGGCTTCACGCACTCCCGCCAGTTCACCTGGACCCGGCCGCCCTCCACCAGGGCGGCGGCCTTGCCCCGGGCCATGCGGAACCCCGCGGCCGCCACAGCGTCCAGCCGCAGGGAGCTGACGGTGTCCCGCAGCTCCTCGCACCGGACCTCCGGCACGGCGATCTCCCACGGCTCCAGCGAAGACACGGTGAGACGCGCCCGGCCCGCGCTGTCCCAGCTTTGCAGCAAAAACTCCGCCACGCTGTCCAGCACCACCAGGTCCGCGCTCTCCGGACCCACCAGGATGTCCCCTACCTTCTCCCGGACGATGCCCATCCCCATGAGACTGCCCAGAATGTCCCGGTGGGTCAGGCCGAACTCGGGCCGGAAGGCGGCCCGCAGGCACCGGAGGGGGCTTTGGCTCTCCGCGCTTTCGGCGTCCAGCCAGTCCGGCAGGAACAACAGCACGTTCCGCTCCGCCCCGGCGTAGCCCCCCAGGACAGCCCAGCCGCCCTCCTGCGCGCCCGCCCGGCGCAGCAGGTCCTCCGCCGCCAGCCGCTGCTGGGGGCTGAGGAAGTCGGTGCAGGCGGGGATGTTCCGGTTTTGGGCCTGCTCCCATTTGTCCAGGACCTTGGCCAGCAGCAGCCGGTCCTCTCCTGCCGCCCGGTCCAGCAGTTTACTCTTCTCCATGGCCTGTCAGCTCCTGCGTGCGGACCAGCTCCGCGTACGCCCCGTTTTTCTCCATCAGCTCCCGGTGGGAACCAAGCTCCGCGATGCGGCCGTCCTCGATCACGGCGATCCGGTCCGCGTTTCGCACCGTGGAGAGCCGGTGGGCGATGATGATGGTGGTGCGGCCCCGGGCCAGCTTGTCGAAGGTCTGCTGGATGCGGCTCTCCGTCACGCTGTCCAGAGCCGAGGTGGCCTCGTCCAGAATGAGCACCGGGGGATTTTTCAAGAAGATGCGGGCGATGGAGATGCGCTGCTTCTGCCCGCCGGAGAGCAGGGCGCCCCGCTCGCCCACGTAGGTATTGAACCCCTCCGGCATGGAGGCGATGTCGTCGTAGATCTCCGCCAGCCGGGCCGCCTGGGCCACCTCGTCCTCCGAGGCGCCGGGCTTTCCGTAGCGGATGTTGTCCAGGATGCTGGCGGCGAAGAGGAACACGTCCTGCTGGACCACGCCCACGTTCTGGCGCAGGGATTCCTGGGTCACCTCCCGCACGTCGTGCCCGTCGATGCGGATCGCGCCGGAGGCCACGTCGTAAAAACGGGGGATGAGCTGGCACAGCGTGGATTTTCCGCCGCCGGAGGGCCCCACCACCGCCACCGTCTCCCCGGGGCGGATGTGCAGGTCCACGTCGTGGAGCACCGCCAGATCGTCCTGATAGGCGAAGCTCACATGGTCCACGTCGATGCGGCCCTCCACCCGGCCGAGGACCCGGGCGTCCGGCGCGTCGTGCATGGCCGGCTCCTCCCGCATCAGCTCGATGAAGCGGCCCAGGCCCGCGGTGCCGTTGGCGAAGAGCTCCGCGAAGTTGGAGAGTTTCCGCACGGGGTTTACGAACGTGGTGATATACAAGCTGAAGGTGATGAGGTCCACCGTGTCCATCCGGCCCTGCATGATAAGGACGCCGCCCGCGGCGATGACCGCCACGGAGAGGATGGTGAGGAAGAACTCCATAGTGGCGTTGAACCGGCCCATAGCCTTGTGGAACGCCCGCTTGGAGGTCTTGAAGCTCATGTTGGAAGAGTCGAACTTCTCAAGCTCCGCGTCCTCGTTGGCGAAGGCCTTGGCGGTGCGGATGCCGGAGAGGCCCGATTCAATGTCGGCGTTGATGGCGGCGGTCCGCTGCTTCACCCGGGCCGAAGCCTCGCTCATGGAGCGGCGGCAGCGCCACACCACCAGGAAAAACACCGGCAGGATGCAGGCGATGACCAGGGCCAGCCGCCACTGGATGGTGAACATGACGGCAAGGGCGCCAACGATGGTGACGCCGGAGATGAAGATATCCTCCGGGCCGTGGTGGGCCAGCTCCGTGATGTCGAACAGGTCCGCGGTCAGGCGGCTCATGAGCTGGCCCGTGCGGTTGCGGTCGAAATAGTCGAAGGAAAGCTCCTGCATGTGGCGGAACAGGTCCCGCCGGATGTCCGCCTCCACCAGGATGCCGAAGGTGTGCCCCCAGTAGCTGATGACGTAGGTGAGCAGGGCCCGCAGGGCAAACGCCGCAAGCACCACGGCCATCACCGTGAAAAAGGTCTTGTAGGCGCTCTGCGGCAGTAGCTCGTACATGCACCAGCGGGAGACGTAGGGGAACGCCAGGTCGATCAGGGCGATCAGCAGCGCGCAGCCCATGTCCAGCAGGAACAGCCCCCGGTGGGGCTTGAAGTAAGATGCAAAAATTTGAAGCGAAGACCGCTCTTGAAATTGGCGGGTAGTCATGATCCTCTCCTTGCAAATCCTCGAATTGATACAGGCAGTTAGTATAGCACAATTTTGGCCTCCGCGCAACGAAATATCCCCAAATCCCCCTGTTTGCAGGTAAAGATCGGTGGGATGCCTTTTCAAGCCGTCCGCAAAAGGGCGGACCGCCCTTCCTGCGCGCTCATTTCGCGGGAAGGGCGGTCCGTATAGAGGTTCCTTCGTTTTTTCCAACCAGGGAAAGTTTAACCGGTCCAATAAATTAGAAGTTGTCATTCAGCTTTTATTTGAATCGCATCATTCAGAAATACCAGTTCTCCTGATTCAACGAGTTCATCTTGCATATAAGCACGCTTCTCGACAATCAGAGAATCATCTCTCATATTTAGTACATAGTCGAAATTACCTCGGTCTGAAAGTTCATAGCTCACACCACCGGCATAGTCGTATATGATAATTCGATTATCAATAATTCCAGAACCAATGCTTAGGGATGAACAAAGTTCTGGATTGCCATCGCCAGTCAAATCATAGAAATAAACGCTCCAAATAGGCATTCCGTTATAGAGCGGAACTACTTCTTTTTCTGTCACAGCTTCCAATTGCTCTGAATGCCAACGGAAGGTAATTCCTGAAAATTCGTCCAAACTATACTCTCTGACACCATCCCAAACCATTTCATCCCCATTAAGGCAATCAAACCATTTGATTACAACGCCAGACGTTGAGGATTTGCTACTCTCGAAGACAGGTGTTTTCCCACAACTCCCCAAAGAAATTGAAAGCAAAAGGCAAAATGTAATTGCTAAAATCTTTTTCATTTTCAACCCTCATCAACTTCCGGTTTGTTGTTCTGCGCTTTATCCGCCAAACACGAATATGGATATTCGGCCATCCATTCCGGTCAGCGGCAAAGCCGCCCCGAATGCCGGGGCATTCGGGGCGGCTTTTCGCTTACCGCTTCACATAGACCACGCAGGACCTGGACGCGCCGTCCCAGGAGACGGTGATGGTGGTCTTTCCGGGGGCCACGCCCGTCACCGTCCCGTCGCCGGACACCGAGGCCACGCCGGCGTCGGCGCTGGACCAGGAGAGGGCCGTGGTGATGCCGGTGAGCTTGAGCTGGAACTTCTCTCCCACGGACAGCGTCATGTCCTCCCGGTTGAGCTTGTTCTCCCCGCCGGAGGGGGCGGGCGCCGCCGCGCCGCCGGAGACCTTTACCCGGACGATGCAGGCGCCCTGCTTCTGCCCGTCGGTGACGACGATGCGGATATCCCCTCTGGAGATGGCCGTCACCTTGCCGCTTGCGTCCACGGAGGCCACGCCCTCGTCCTCGCTGAACCACTGGTAGTTCCCCGTGCCGCCGGAGACGGTGATGGTGCTGCTTTCGCCCACGCTGAACAGGGAGAAATCCGTGCTGCTCAGCGTCAGCCCGGCGGGCAGCGCCGCCGCCTGCTCATAGGTCATCTCCGCCGGGACGGTCTCTCCGGAGCCGTCCTGTCCGTCCGGGTCTCCGGGCATGGTGCCGTCCGGGACCGCCGGATCCGCGTCCGGCTCCGGCTCCACAGGGTCCACGTCCTCCGTGGGCGGCGTGACGGGCTCCTGTCCACCGCCCAGCTTTTCCGCGATCTTATCCCCGAACAGCAGATACACCAGCAGGCACGCCATCAGCAAAATCACCACGATCAAAATGGGGCTCAGCAGATTCGGCTGCCGCCCGCCCTGGGCCACCCGCTTTCCGCCCCGGCCGCCCCGGCGGATCTGGCCCCCCTGGCGCAGGGCCTCCTCCTCTTCGCAGAACGGGCAGCGTTTATATGTATCGGAATACATCTCCCCGCACTCGGGGCAGCGTCTCATAGCCATTGGGGGCCCTCCTCCACCGCAGAATCGTTTGTAATTTACATAATATCGGCTTTTTCGGGGCGCGTCAAGCCCGGAACCGCCGATTTTTCGGGAAATTTCTCATTCCCCGCCGCATCCCCTTGCTTTTGGCCGAAGGTCTTTTTATAATAGACGAAAAAGCAGGCGGTTTTGTTTCAGCGGCCGCTGATTTTGGGAGGTTTTTGCATATGGGCGTGATCCTGATCGGCATCGCGGGCGGCACCGGCTCGGGCAAAACCACGCTGACCCGGCACTTGAAGGAGCATTTCGGGCCGGAGGTCACCGTGATCGGACACGACAGCTACTACAAGCGCCAAACCGGCAAGACCTACGAGGAGCGGGCGCTCCAGAATTACGACCACCCCAGCGCCTTCGACACGGATCTTCTGGTCAGGCACCTGCGAAAGCTCCAGGCAGGCCGGTCCGTCCGCTGCCCGGTCTACTCCTACGCCGACCACAACCGCACGGACGACACGGTGGAGGTCTTTCCCACCAAGGTCATCCTCGTGGAGGGCATCCTCATCTTCCAGGACCCGGCCCTGCGGGAGCTGTTCGACATCAAGATCTTCGTGGAGACCGACGCGGACGTGCGCATCCTGCGCCGGTGCCTGCGGGACGTGGAGGAGCGGGGCCGCACGCTCCAGTCCGTGGTGAACCAGTATCTCTCCACGGTGAAGCCCATGCACGATCTCTATGTGGAGCCCTCCCGGAAGTACGCGGACATCGTGGTGCTGGAGGGCGGGCACAATCTGGTGGCGCTGGACATGATCATGCAGCGCATCCAAAAGCACATCGACGGGGACTGAAAAAACGGCGGCGGGAACCTTCCCGCCGCCGTTTTTTTATTCTCCCCGCAGATCGCACAGCACCACGGGATTCCCATGCTCCCGCACCAGCGCCGCCACATCCTCAAGGGACAAGAAAACCGTGGCGGTGTTCTCCATCGGATGGACGCCCACCGTCCGCCCTTCCAAAGCCGCGTCCAGCACCACGGTAACGGCGCGCGCGTCGTCGTTCAGCGCCGCCAGGGGCGTCACATGGCCCGGCTTCACATGCAGCAGCCGCTCCAGGTCCCCCGCCCCGGCCAAGCTCAACGGACGGCTTTGCAGCCGGCGGCGCAGGACCTTCAGATCCAGCGCCCCGTGCCCCGGCAGAGACACCAGATACCAGTTCCGCTTCTTATCGTCCCGGAGGAAGAGGTTTTTCAGCACCCGGTCCGCTCCGGGCAGGTCCAGCGCGTCCAGCTCTTCCATGGTGGATACCGCCGGATGCTCCACCGCCTCGTAGACCGTGCCGCGCCCGTCCAGCAGGGCGTACAGGTCCCTCTTCGACAGCATCCCCTCACGCCCCTCCAAAATGGAACGCCACGCCCACCACGGCGGAGACGCCGATGAACACGATGGGGTGCAGGTCCCGGGTCTGCTTCACCCAGTTGGTCAGCACCAGCAGCACCGCCGCCAGCGCCAGTCCCTGCCAGTTGAACAGGGACGCAAATCCCGCGCTCTCGGCGGCAAAGCGGTGCAGAAGGCTCCCCTCCGCGGGCTTCAGCACCGTCACGCGGGTCAAGACCTCCAGGATCACCGTGACGCCCGCCGCGCCGATCAGCCCGGAGGAGGCGGGGCGCAGGCCGTAAAACGCCATGTTCACGAACCGGTTGTCCCGGAAGTTTTTCAGCAGGACCGCGATCACCAGGATGATGACGATGGAGGGCGTGATCTCGCCCAGGGTGGCGACGACGGCGCCGGGGACCCCGGCCAGGGTGAAGCCGACGTAGGTGGCCATATTGATGCCGATGGGGCCGGGGGTGGATTCGGAGACCGCCAGCATGTTCATCAGCTCCGCGTAGGTATACCAGCCGGTCGTCTCCCCGATGTCCTGCAAAAAGGGCAGCGTGGCCATGCCGCCGCCCACGGCGAACAGGCCCGTTTTGAAAAATTCGTAAAACAGCCGCAGATAAACCGTCATGCTCCCCGCACCTCCAGGCTTTTCAGCGCCACGCCCAGCAGGGCGGACCCCAGCACGAACCACACCGGGGAGACGTCCAGAAACACGCTCCCCGCCAGCACCAGCAGAAAGACCGCCGCCGTGCGCTTATCCACCACGGACTTTTTCAAAAGCCGCAGCACGGCGTTCAGGATGAGGACGCACACGCACACCTGAATGCCCGCGAAGGCGTTTTTCACCCACGCCAGATGGGAGAAATTGGTGATGAGTCCCGCCAGGATGGAGATGATGACCACCGAGGGGAACACCACGCCCAGCGTGGCCAGGACGCCGCCGGCCACGCCCTTGACCTTCTGGCCGATGAAGGTGGCCGTGTTCACGGCGATGATGCCGGGGGTGCACTGGCCGATGGCGTAGTAATCCACCAGCTCCTCTTCCGTGGCCCAGTGTTTCGTGTTCACCACCTCCCGCTGGAGGATGGGCAGCATCGCAACGCCCCCGCCGAAGGTCATGACCCCCATCTTTGCGAAGGTCCAAAACAAATCCCAAAGCTCTTTCAAACCGCATCGACTCCTTTACTCCGCGTATCCGTACAGGCCCCGGACGGAGACCTCGCCGGAGCGGACGGTCCTTACCCCACCGTCCGCTCCCCGCACCACCAGGCCAAAGGCCTCGTCGATATCCAGCGCCTCCGCCGTCTCCCGGCCGCCGCCGGGAGAGAGGAGCTGCACCGTCTTTCCCAGGTTCACACAGTCCCGGCGGTAGGCCGCCAGATACGCCGCCGTCTCCCCCGCCGCCAGCGCGGCGTACAGCCGGTCCAGCTCTTCGATGAGCGCGGCGGCCAGCACCGGGCGGGACACGGGCCTCCCCAGCTCCTCCAGCAAGGAGGTGGCCGTGGGCCGCACCTCCGGGGAGAAATCCTCCGGCCGCTGGCGGACGTTCACGCCGACGCCCAGCACCAGGTACTGGAGCCGTCCGCTCTCCGCCTCCAGGGCCATTTCCGTCAAAATGCCGCAGAGCTTCCTGCCGTGCAGCACCGGGTCGTTGGGCCACTTGAGCTGGGGCCGCACGCCGCAGACCCGCTCCACCGCTTCGCACACCGCGACCCCCGCCAGGGCCGTCACCGGCAGCAGCCGCTCCGGCGGCAGGGCGGGGCGCAGCAGGGCGGTGAGATAGATGCCCCGGCCCCTGGGGGACTGGAAGGAGCGGTCCATCCGGCCCCGGCCCGCCGTCTGGCTGTCCGCCGTCACCACCGTCCCGTCGGCTCCGCCGGAAAGGGCGAGCTGCTTGGCGCGGGTGTTGGTGGAGTCCAGCTCGTCGAAGCAGCACAGCGTCCGCCCCACCACCGCCGTCTCCCCCAGGGCGGCCCGAATCTCCGGCTCCGTCATGGCGTCCGGCGCGGCGGCCAGGCAGTAGCCCAGGCCCGTGCGGGCGTCGATGGTATAGCCCTCCTTCCGCAGGGCGTCCACCGCCTTCCACACGGCGGTCCGGCTCAAGCCCAGCTCCCGGCTCAGCTCCTCGCCGGAGAGATATTCCCCATTCCGGGCCCGCAGCAGGGCCAGGACCGTCTGTCGGCTCATGGCGCGCCTCCCCTTCCAAAATTGCTCAGTCGAGTTTACCACGTTTTCCCGTCCTTGTAAACCGCCCAGGCGGCTTTCTTCACAGCCGCAAAACGGCCCCGGAGGCCGGTTGGCTTCCGGGGCCGCGGGCGTCAGGCGGGCGGCGGGGTCTCCGGCGCGTCCGGGGAGGGCTCCCCGGCCCCGTCCGCTTCCGTCCCGGGCAGGGCCTCTTCCCCGCCGTCTCCGGGCAGGTCCTCCGTCCCTGCCTCCTCCGGCGAAACGGCAACTTCTTCTGGGACGGCGGGCTCCTCCGGCGAAACGGCGGCTTCTTCCGAAACGGCGGCTTCTTCCGGGACGGCGTCGGACGCCGCCACGCCCCTCAGCACCGCCTGGACCACCCAGCGGGTGGCGTGGCCCCTGCCGGTGCAGGTGGAGAGGGTCAGCACCCGGTCGTTCACCGTGGGCACGACGCCGGTGGAGATCACGGACCGGCCCATGCAGGCGTCCAGAAAGGCCTGCTTCGACGCGTCCCCGGAAAAGCCGATCTGATAGGTGTCTTCGTCGGTGGCGGCCTCGTAGGCGGCGAAGATCTCATACTTGTGGCTGCCGCTGTCGTCGGTGATGTAGACGCAGGGGTGGGCGGCCCAGTAGCTCTGGCTCTTGTAGTTTTTCAGCGAGGCGAACATGGAGCCGTTGTTCATCCGGTGGCCGTACACCACCGTATTGAAATCGCTCAGGTCCGGACTGCTCAGATACTCCAGGAAGATGGCGCCCACGGCGCTGGTCCACTTCTTCCAGGTGTGCGTCAGGTAATACTGGTTGTCCGTCCCCTGGACCAGCGGATAGGACACCGCCGTTCCCGGGATCAAGATCCAGCCCAGCACGTCGCCGTTCACCTCCCGCAGGGCGGTGAAGTCCATGTTGCGCAGCGCGTCGGCATAGGGGTCCACATAGACGGGCTTGGGCGGCGCGGCTTCTCCCTCCTCCGCCTCCGGAACGTCCGCCGGGGCCTCCGGCGCGGGCGCGGGCAGCGCGGAAAGGTCCGGAAGCTCCGCCAGGGTCTCCGCCTCGGCGTAGCTCGCCTCCGCCTCTTTATAGTCGCGGTCCCGGTAGAGCAGCATGCCGATGCTGCCGGCAAACGCCAGCGCCAGCACGGCCGTCAGGACCAGCCGCAGTGTTCGCTTCATAGATGGTTCCCCCCTTCGGGTCATGGTATCGTCCTCATTATATCCGCTTTCCCCGGCAGATACAAGGCCCCGGGCATTTGCCCGGGGCCTTGCTGGGTCTATGGTGCCTATGGGTCTTTTGCGCGCCTTACTGGGCGTTCTCGTCCTTCCGCTTTCTGCCCGCCAGCGCCAGCCACACCAGGCCCAGTCCGGAAACGGCCGCCGCCATGGCCCAGGCGATCAGATTGTCGCCGGTCTTGGCAGGCTCTGCCGCCAGGGGCACTTCCTCATCGGGAAGGTCCGTGGTGGGCACCGCCTCGTCGGGGAGGTCCGTGGGAAGCTCGGTGGTGGGCGTCTGCTCGTCGGGGATGACGATCACGGGATCGTCATCGTCGTCATCGTCACGGTCCGGCCGGTCGGGGCGGTCCGGGCGCTCGGGCGTGCCGGGATCGGAGGAGACTGTGCGCTCGTAATAGATGTCGATGATGTTGTTTACCAGATTCCCATCCTCGTCATACTCCGCCTTGGCCAGACTGCCGATGGTGTAGTCCTCGGGCGTGCTGCTGCTGTAGGGATAGGTGCGGGTGGTGGAGCCGGTCGTGTACGTCTCCTGCAGCGTGGCCTTGAACAGGTTGCCGATATAGATGCCGGTGCCGTCAAAGTCCAGGCTGCCGTTCGTGTAGCTGGTGAAGCGCTCGGTGACCAGACCCTCCTCGGTGACCTTATCCGTATAGGTGTCCCGCACGCTGTAATGGTGGTTCACCACAGCAGCGGTGGCCTCGCGGCTGTCATAGCTGCGGGAGTAATAGATCACAATGGCGTTCTCGCCGCTGGCGCTCAGTTTCATGCCGTACTCGCCCACCTTGCCGTTGCTGATGGACACGGAGTCGATCTGATAGAGGGGCTTGCCGTCCTGATCCTCCACGCAGTCGGGGTTGGCGGTGACGATCTGTCCGGCCTTGCCGCTGGTGCCGGGCTTGGTCTGCCAGACTTCCTTTTCCACTTCCAGGTCGGGATCATCCCAATCCTGGCCGCGGTAGACGTGCAGGATGCTGTAAGTCACGCTGACGCTGTTATCCTTCACATAGTAGAAGTCCACGGTCACGTCGCCGCTCATCTGGTCCACGCGGTAGGTGGTGGCGGTGTTTTTCTCCTCGCCGCCGTCGACGGTGTAATGCTGGAAATCAAAACTGCCGTTCTTGGTATCCGCGCCGGTCGCAAAGGTCTCGCCCAGGTACTTCTCGCCCGTTGTCGTTTCCACGGGCAGGTCGCGGGAATCGCCGTCCGCGTCGATGACGGTGTAATGGTGGTTCACCGTGTAGTTGACCTTGGTGGCGATGGGCGTATGACTGCTGTACACGAAGTTGAACACGTTCTCCGCGGCATCGGCGCTCAGGAAATGCACCAGACCGGGATTCTGGACGGTTTCGGGATACAGATCGCTCTTGCCTTCGGTCCCCAAGGTGATCTTCATGCCCGCGTAGTTCTCGCCGGTCGCCTGTGCGGTCAAGGTGTTGTAATCGACCGTGGGTTCCTCATAATAACCGGCCACATAGTTGCCGTCCTTGTCCTGCTGGACCGTCATGGCATAGGCATTGTAGGTGTAGTTCGCCTCGAAGGCCACCATATCGCCGCGGCGGTCCTCGTCCCGCTCGTAATGCACCAGGATGGCGGGGTTGTTCTTTTGGACGGTGATAGTCAGAGAGGCTGCGTCCGTCGTCAGGTCATATTCATGGCCCTCGTAGACTTCCACGGGCTCCACGGTGTAGGACTCGCCCACGGTCTGGTCCCGATCGGTCGTCTCGTCGCCGTACTTCGTCTCGTCCCAGGTGGCCTCCACGCCGTCCTTCACGCCGGTAACGTGGGTGGTGTAGATGTGCTGGTAGGTCACATCCGCCTTGGCGGTATCATCCACGGAGCCGCCGTCCTTCACGTAGTAAAGGTCGATCTCGTTGGAAGTCTCCAGATGCTCGATGGTCCGGTCGTCGCTTTCCGGATACTCCCGGTCCGCGTCGTACTGGTAGTCGCCCTTTGCCTGGAGCGGAGCGGTGAAGGACTGGCCCACATACAGCGCCGCGCCGTCTTCGGGATAATTGCTGACGGTTTTCTCGTCCTCGGTAAACACGTTCCTGGGTTTCGTGCCCACGGCCACTTCGACTATCTCGGTTTCGCCGGTGGGATTGCCTTCCTCATCCAGGACGGGCACTTCCTGCTTCTCATAAACCGTCTCGGTGACTACGGTCACGGTGCCGTAGATGTGGTTCACGGTCACAGTGGCGTTCTCGGTGGGCGCGGAGGTGTAGGTGTAAACCAGGGTGATCTCGTTGAAACCCTCGTTCAGGCTCTGCGCCAATCGGGCGGCGTTGCCGGAGTCGGCGGTATAGGTATAATCATTTTCGCCGTCGTTGGTATCCTGCTCAAAATAGGCGCTGTACAGGTCGCCCGCATGGGCGGGGAGAGGCGTGGCGTTCTGATTCTTATAGATGGTTCCGGTCTGATGGTCCAAAGAGCCGTCCGCGTTAACGGTGGTCACATCGTAGTTGTACTGATAAATCACGTTCACCGTCGCCTCAGCAGGCTCATTGGAGGCGGGCTTGGTGAAATCCAGGGACATGGTGTTTTCACCGGGCTTCAGGATCATGGTCGCAATGTGTTTCTCCAGGTCCTCCACGACCGTACTGCTGTTGGAGCCCGTCACACTGTCTTCCACATAGGAATAGTCGCTGTAACTCACGCCCTGCTTCTCATAGGGGGTCAACTCGGTGGAGAACTGTGAGGGGGCTTTCAGGTCGTCGAACTGGCCCACCACCACGTCGGTCGTCGTCCCGTCCACTTCCTCATACTTGCCCAGACTGCTGTTGAATTCCCAGGTCTTGGGCGTATAGTGGTGGGTCACGGTCACGCTGGCCGGCTCACGGTAATCCTCCGTATGGGTGTAATAGACCCGGACAAGGTTCTGGTTTACATCCTCGCTCAGGTTGGAGAGGATGTAGCCGTCGCCCACGGGGCTCATCTTGTTGATGGTTTCGCTGCCGTCGGGGTTTTTGCGGACCCGCTCCACTTTGTCCACAGTCTGATAAAGAACGCCGCCCGCCTGCTGATACAGGGAAATGGGATAGCTGTCCTCCAGGGCGGAAACCGCAGAGATGACCTGGTCGCCCCGCTTATATTCGCTGGTAGTGGTCTCTCCGTCAGCATCGGTAATGATGTCGCGGTAGTAATGCTCCACGGTCACATCCGTCATGACCGGGTCGTAGCAAAGCCTGATGACGTTCTCCGCCGCCGTATCGGTGATTTGAACGGAGGTGTTGGACGCATACTGGTTAAAGGTGTACTTGTCGTACTTCGTCAAGTAATCTGTGACTACTGCAAGCCCGTTCACCGTGGTATGCAGCTTCGCCGTACCAGAGATGCTCCCACTCTGCTTGATATACTCGTTGGATTCCGGGTCCTTATCCTTCTTGTAGAACTCGATGGTATAATCGTAGCTGGGAATGGTGCCCTTCACGGTGGGGACGTTGAAGTAGGCATTGTCCAGTGTCGGGTTCGTGTTCAATGTCCCGTCCGGGTTCAGGGCGTTCTTCGTATAAACCAGCTTGGTCTGGCCGTTGGTGGGATGGAACACCGGCTCCTCGTGGGTCTCTTCGCTTCCTTCGGGAGTCACGATCTTCGTCTCCTGGAAGCCCACCGCGGAGGTGTCCAGCTTCACGCTGTAGGTCAGGGTGTAGGTATAGGTCGTTTTTTCCTCACTGACCTTATTCGGAACGGCCTCCTCGTCCCACAGGCTCCAGTTGAATCCGGTGGGATTGCCGTCGCTGTCCCGGGTGATGGTGATGTTTTTGTTGCTCTTCGCCAGCCCCTCCGCGTCCTTGAAGGAGATATACTCTCCCAGGGGGTCCTCGACCAGCCATGCCTGCATCAGCTTCTTGATGGTCTGGCTGATCTCATCAAAGCTGATGCCGATGCTTTCGCCGTTGGCGGCGTTCTTGTAGCAGCCCTGGCTGGCGATGCTCTCCAGCCATGTGCCTACCGTGACCTTGTCGGAATACAGGGTGCCGCCAGTCGGGCAGACACGGAAGTACTCGCCGTCATACGTTCTATCCGTCTGACCGGGGCAATACTTATTCCCCTCATACTGGGTTTTCTTCCCAGAACAATAATACTTGTAGCCAAACGCGGCGCTCACACGAGTATGCGCGTCCTTAGGCTGCTTGCAGTTTTTGCAAAGCTCCGTGTGGGCGCTCTCCGCCTGCATGCAGTTCTCGCAGAGCGTAACCCAAGCATGGTTGCTTTTTCTCTGGCCGCAGTTCACACAGCTATCCGCCTCATAGCACTCCAAACCCGCGGCAGCAAACGCCAGGGTGTACAGAGTGACCGTGCGGCCGTTCTTCAGCGAACTTGCAGTCGCCGCCGCCTTCTCAGCCGACTCCTTCGGCGTGTCATACCAATCATTCATATTTCCGCCGACAAAGTCGGCAGTCCCGTTGCCGCTCTTATACGTGTTCGGCTGTCCGTCGGTCAGCAGAATGACAAACCGGCTGGCGATATCTTTAACAGCGTTCTGTCCATACAGGTTGTTCGCCAACTGCAAAGCCGCGTCCGGGTTCGTCCAGCCGTCAAGGGTGATATTACCGATGGCGGTTTTCAGGGCGTTCCGGTTTGTCAGGCCGTTGTCCTTGTCGTTCGCGTCGGTCCAGCCGATCTGTGTCACGGCGTTGCCGTTGTAAGCGCCCACGGCGATCATCCGCTTGCCGCCGTTTTCATCAATGCCGAAGCTGTCGACAAAGTTCTTTGCGGCGTCCTTCGCCAATGTGATCCGCTTCTTTGCAGAATCACTGGTTGTGTGACCATCCACATCCCATGCCATGCTGGTGGATGCGTCGATCAGCAGGACCACCGCCGCGTCCTGGGAGAGGGGGATCTTCTCCAGGTTTTCCGTGGTGGTGACCAGCAGCTTGATTTTGAACTCATCCGTGTCCGTCTGCTCGATGGTCTTGGACATGACGAGGTCGCCGTCCTCCAGGGTCTTGACGGATTCATCCTCTGTCAGATCCTTGCCCGTGGGATTCCCTTCGTCGTTGTACTCCTGATACGGGCCCACCTGGTCATCGACCGCGAATGCCGTGATCTGCACCAGGCTGATGCACATCACCAGCGCCAGAAACAGGGACAATCCCCGCTTCCCCCGCGCTTTCCATTTCGTGCTAATTGCCATCATTTCGTTCTCCTCCTAAAAATGAAGATTGAAACGTTTGGCGGCCGGGCCGGCTTGACGTCGCCGCAGGGTCCGCCGCGCTCTGTTTTCACCCTGCGGTGAAAACTGCGCCGGTTCCCTTGCGCCTCCGATTCCCGCGGAAATTTTCGCGGGGACCTTCCGTTTTAGCTCCCTTGCTTTGCGTCCCGGGGTTTCCCGCCGGTTTGCCATTTCAGTCATTTCATAACGCGCGTTCCGCGCGGGTTTCACAATTTGGTTCCCGTCACGCAGTGCATGACGGAGAATGGGACGCCCCATTCCGGATATTGCCGTCGCTTTTGTCCTCTTGGCCGCCCAGCGCGCTGTCCATCAAAAAGACCAGCTCCAATGCGCTGCGGAAGCTCTCTTCGCGTCCTCCCTCCAGCCAGGAGACGGAGCCCTGCCAGGTGGCGTTCTGCCGGAAGAGCACCCGCACGGCGAAGGTCGCGCGCCTGCCC
>JAEXWS010000189.1 GCA_023406225.1 Bacillota bacterium
CGCCGCCGCGTCCAGATCGTCCACATAGACGGCCACATGGGGCAGGTTCCCCGCCTCCAGGGACACGGGGCCGGGGCTTTGGATGAGTTCCAGCAAAAATCCGCCGAACTCCACCAGGGCCAGGCGCTTCTCCCCCTCCGGGACGGAAAGGACCGCCTGCTGCCGGAGGGTCCCGCCGATCTTTTCGTAAAAGGCCACGCTCTCGTCCATGTCCGCCGTGGCCACGGCCAGATGGCCCAGGCCCCGATAGTGCTCTTTCATAAAAACGCCTCCTTATGATCAGGTGTGGAATACCACAGACTTCACGATGATGCTGACGCCGCCCAGGATGAAGAGGCCGACGGCGGCGGCTTTCAATTTCTCCTCGTCCAAACGGGGACCCAGCAGGCCGCTCAAAAGCATCCCCACGGCCCCGGCGGGGAGGGACAGCGCGCCGAAGAGCAGGACCTCCTTCGCCATCATGCCGCTTGCGGCGTAGACGGCGAAGCGAAACAGGTTCTCTCCCAAAAACAAAAAGCAGAGGCTTCCCTTGAAGGCGCTGTAATCCTTTGCGGTGCGCTCCAGATAGGCCACCAAAAACATGTTGATGCCGAACACCCCCGCGCACACGCCGGAGAGAAAGGCCACCAGCGCCCGGACCCAGGGGTTCGGCTCCCTGGGGCGGGCGGGCCGATGGCGGCGCAGGGCCATCTCCGCCCCCAGAAACACCACCACCAGGCCCAGCAGGGTCTTTAGGATCCAGGGCAGGCTGAGCCGCAGCAGCAAAATGCCCGGGACCGCCCCCGCGATCACCGCCAGCAGCATGGGCATCACCTGCCGCCAGTCGAAGCAGCGGCGGTTTTTCCAGGTGAGATAGGCGTTGATGGGGATATCCATGATGAGGCTGCCCGGCGTGATGACCACGTTATCCAGCCGCATGGAGAGGAGGGGCGCGGAGATCAGGGGATTTCCGAAGCCGATGAGGCCCTTGACGGTATACCCCAGGACCTGGGCGAAAAGGATCAGGCACACGGTGCCGGCATCGATGGTCATGAACGCGCCTCCTCCGGTTTTTTCCGTCCCCGGTACAGCTCCGCAAAGGCCGCGCCGCCCAGGATCAAAGCCGCTCCCGCCCACTGGAGGGCCGTCATCCGCTCGCCCAGGAGCAGGGCGGAGAACAGCAGGGCCGAAAGGGGCTCCAAATAGCCGCAGACGGACACCGTCTGGGCGGAGAGGGACTGGATGGCGGAGAAGTACAGATAGCAGCCAAGGCCGGTGTTGACCAGTCCCAGCGTCAAAAGAGCCGCCATGCCCGCCCCGGACAAGGGCGCGAAGCCATCGCCCCGGAGCAGGTTGAACGCCAGCACCACCACGCAGGCGGTGACCAGCTGGCAGGCGGTGTTTTCCACCCCCGCCACCCCCGCGGCCTTTTTGTTGCACAGGATCATGCAGGCGTAGGACACGGCGGAGAGGACCCCGCAGGCCATGCCCCAGGACCAGCCGCCCGCCGCCGCGTCCGCGCCGTAAAGGCACAGCATCCCGGACAGGACCGCGGCAAAGCCCAGGACCTTGGGCGCGGTGAGCCGCTCCTTCAGCACCAGGGGCGCCAGCACCATCACCAGCACCGGCCCGGCATAGTAGGAGAGGGTGGCAAGACTCACGCCGATCTGGTCGTACGCCTCATATAAAAAGAGCCAGCTGGCGGACATGAACACGCCGGAGGCCGTCAAAAGCAGCAGCGAGCGGCGGTTCTGGAACAGGGCCAGGGGCGCGCGCCGCAGGGCCAGCGCCAGCACAAGAAACGCGGCCCCGATCGCCGACCGGGCCAAAACGATCTGGAAGCTCTCCCACGGGACTAAGCTTGCCAGCACGCCGTTGAACCCGAACAGCAGCAGGGATGAAAGATAGCTTCCGTAGGCCCGCCTCACGGGACCGCCTCCCCTCTGAAAACGCCATCCGATCCCCTTTGATATATCACATTTGGAGGGAAAAGGGAACTCCTTTTTGTTTTTCCGCAAAAAACGAAACTTTTTCTTGACATTCGCGCCGGTTCCTGTATAATAATAAGGCTCGCAGTCTGCGGGCATATCCTTGCCCTCATCAGAGAATGAGGGCCATTTGTCCAAAAGGAGGTGCAAAAATGGCAAAGGTTTCTGCCAATTATGAGGTCGTGTTCATCATCGACCCTGCACAGGGTGAGGAGGGCATCGCCGCCCTCGTGGCGAAGTTCAAGACCCTGGCCGAGCAGAACGGTTCCGCTGTGGAAGTGGAAGAATGGGGCAGCCGCAAGCTGGCGTATCCCATCAACTTCAAGAATGACGGCTACTACGTCCTGATGAATTTCACCAGCGAACCCTCTTTCCCGAGGGAGCTGGACCGTATCCTGCGGATCACCGACGGGATCATGCGTTCCCTGATCGTCTGCAAGGGCGAGTAAGGAGGCATCCGGTATGCTCAACAAGATCATCCTCATGGGCCGTTTGACCCGTGACCCCGAGCTGCGCCGCACGGGAAGCGGCACTGCCGTCACGTCCTTCTCCCTGGCCGTGGACCGGGACTTTAAGTCCCAGAGCGGCGAGAAGGAAACCGATTTTATCGACATCGTGGCTTGGCGCGGCACCGCGGAGTTCGTCAGCAAATACTTCACCAAGGGCCGCATGGCCGTGGTGGAGGGCCGCTTGCAGCTCCGGGACTGGACCGACAAGGACGGCGGAAAGCGCAGAAGCGCCGAGGTCGTGGCCGACAACGTCTATTTCGGGGATTCCAAGCGTGACAGCGCCGGCGATTACGGCGCTCCCCCCGCTTACGGCGCGCCCGCCGGACGCAGCGCTCCCGCGCCCATGGACAGCCGCTCCGATTTCGCCGAGATCGGGGAAGAGGACGGCGAGCTGCCGTTCTGATGCGCGAAAGCGCCATTTTTGTAAAGGAGGAACCATTTCATGGCTTTCGATCGTGAATCGCGGCCCTCTCGCCCCATGCGCGGCAAGCGCCGTAAGGTCTGCCAGTTCTGCGCGGAAAAGTGCGAGAGCATCGATTATAAGGACAGCGCCAAGCTGCGCCGCTTCGTCTCTGAGCGCTCCAAGATCCTGCCCCGCCGGACCACCGGCACCTGCGCCATGCATCAGCGCCAGCTGACGGACGCCATCAAGCGTGCCCGGCAGATCGCCCTGCTGCCCTATGTGACCGACTGATTTTTTCAGTTCGACCCGCCCCGTCCGAATGGACGGGGCGGGTCTTTTGCGTCCCTTTCCAAAGGGGCGGGAGGCCGCAGGGAGCCCCTCAGGCCCCGGATGCCGTTCAGAAAACAGCCGCGTACTCCCGGCGGGTGAGGAACGTCCGGCGCAGGGTGCCTCGCCGCGTTCAGCGATTCCCTCCGGGCGCAAAAAGGACCGGTCCCTGTAGGGGACCGGCCCTTTTCCGCTTTTTACAGGTTTCCGTCCAGGATCTCCGTGAAGGCGTCCGCGGGCATCACGCCCACCTTCCGCTCAAACTCCCGCCCGTTCTTCAAAAAGACCACGGTGGGGATGCTCATGACCCCGAACCGCCGGGCCAGGTCCGGCTCCTCGTCCACGTTGACCTTCCCCACCAGAGCCTTTCCCTCGTACTGGTCCGCCAGGGACTCCACGACGGGGGAGAGCATCTTGCAGGGGCCGCACCAGGAGGCCCAGAAGTCCACCATTGCCAGGGGCGCCGCTTCCACGGCGGCGTCAAATTCCGCAGTTTTCAAATGCTTCAGTGCCATTGTCTCGATCTCCTTTATTTTATAGAATCTCCCATGAATTTATTGGTTCTGTCCCCGGAGCAGCTCCGCCGCGTAAGCGGCCGCGCTCTGTCCGGCGACGAGGCCCTCGCCCGCGGCCTTCACCGCCTGGAGGGGTCCGCCGGTGCAGTCCCCCGCGGCGAACAGGCCGGGCAGGTTCGTGGCCATGCGCCGGTCCACGGTCACATAGCCCTTCTCCACTCCAAGGCCCGGAAACAGGTCCGTGGGGGCCAGGGTGGGCCGCAGGATGAACACGCACGCGGCTGGCACCGTCTCCCCGTCGCAGGTGACGGACTCCGCCTTGTCTCCGCCGTTCACCGTGCAGGTCTTGGGCCTGTCGAAAAAGGTGACGGAGCAGCCAATCTCCCGCAGGAAATCCGCCTCCCGCCGGGCGGACTCGCTGTATCCCAGCACCGCCACGGCTTTCCCCCGGTACAGCATCCCGTCGCAGGTGGCGCAGTAGCTCACGCCCCGGCCCAAAAACTCCGCCTCGCCGGGGAACTTCTTCCCCCGGGCCACGCCCGCCGCCAGCACCAGCGCCGATGCGTGGTGCATATCCGGCCCGACGCTTACGTACCACGCGCCGCCCATCTGCATGGCGCTCAGGACCCGCCCCTCCAAAAACTCGGCCCCCGCGGCCTCCGCGTGGCGACGCAGCGTGTTCAAAAGCTCCGCGCCGGTGACCCCCGGAAGGCCCGGGTAATTGTCCACCCGCTCCGCCCGCCAGAGGGGGTTCTCCTCCGCCGGGTTGGAGACCACCGTCACGCTCCGGCCCCGGGCCCGGACGTTCAGCGCCGCGGACAGCCCCGCGGGGCCGCCGCCGATGATCATCACCTCAGAGGACATAGG
>JAEXWS010000197.1 GCA_023406225.1 Bacillota bacterium
GTAATGTTCCGCCTGGAGCTTGGCAAGAAGCTCTTTGGACGTTAACGTCTGTTCCATATCTGGCACTTCCTCACCTTCCAAGAATTCATGCGTAACGGGCGGCCGATCCACCGCCCGGTTTTGCCTCGCATCCCATTACGCAAACCATGTGCCAAAAAACAGACCAGTTTCTCTCAATATTTTCACCCGCGCGTTGTGCAAATCAGACATCATATTTTTTTGATTTGGCGCATTTGATGCATTTTAACATCACTCGATGCGGAATAGACTCATTTCAGGCGCATCACCGCCCCCGGAGCGGCCGCGGCCGCCCCCATTTTCCTTCGTTTTTTTCACAGTCTCCGTTTTGACGGGGCTTGTCCAGCCGCGTTTTTCGGGAAATCGCGGCGTTTTCCATGAAATCGGCCTCAAAGCCGTCCCGTGGCACAGCATTTGCTAAGTTATCCTTTTATAAAAGAGGAAAAGAGGCGTATCCATGAAAGCAAATATGTACGAGGGTCATCACGCCTTCGGGCTGCATGACTACACGCCCGCGCCGCCGAAGGCCCACGAGGTCCAGGTGGACGTGGCCTACTGCGGCATCTGCGGATCGGACCTCCATGTGTTCCACGGGGATTACGACTACCGCTTCCCCACCCTGCCCCGGCCCATCGGCCACGAGTGCTCCGGCGTGGTGGCGGCGGTGGGCGAAGCCGTCACGGCGTGGGCCGTGGGAGACCGGGTGGCGGTATGCCCCCTGGATTACTGCGGGACGTGCGTGGCCTGCGGGTCGGGAGATCACAACTGCTGCGCCCACCTGAACTTTATGGGGCTGGACTCCGCAGGGGCCATGTGCAACCGCTGGACCGTCCACGAGCGGACGCTCCACCGCCTGCCGGAATCCATCAGCCTGGTCCACGGCGCCCTGGTGGAGCCCATGGCCGTCTGCTTCCACGCCCTGGACCGCTCCCGGTCCAAGGCAGGAGACTTCGCCGTGGTCATCGGCGGCGGCCCCATCGGCCTGATGACGGCGCTGACGGCCCGGTACCTGGGGCTGCGGGTGGCCGTTTCCGAGGTAAACGCCGTCCGCATCCAGCGGGCCAGGGATCTGGGGTTCACCGTGGCCGATCCCAGGGAAACGGACCTGAAGCGCTTCGTCCTGGACGCCACAGGCGGCGTGGGGGCCGACGCGGTCTTTGAGGTCTCCGGCACCCAGGCGGGGCTGGATACGGTGGTGGAGCTGGTCCACCCCCACTCCCGCATCGTGCTGGTGGCCGCCTATCCCCGCCCCATGCAGATTCAGCTGCAAAAGCTGTTCATGCGGGAGGTTGACTTGACCATGACCCGCAACTATAATGAGAAGGACTTCGACGACGCCATCGCCATGATGGCCGCATCCCCCATCGACTTCGACGCGCTGGTGACGAAAATCCTGCCGCTGGACCGGGTCCAGGAGGGCATGGAGCTGTGCGGCTCCCCCTCCGGCGACGTGGTGAAGGTCCTTGTGGACTGCCAGACGCACAAATGAAAGGAATTGCTGATATGAAACTGGACAAAGAGGCCGTCAAGGCCGTGATCCCGCACCGGGACCCCATGCTGCTGGTAGACTCCGTGGAGGAGCTGGAGCCGGGCGAGCGCATCTCCGCCTCCTTTTATGTGGACCCCCAGCGGGAAATTTTCAAGGGCCACTTCCCCGGCGACCCGGTGCTGCCGGGCGTTTACTCCGTGGAGTGCATGGCCCAGACCGCCGACATCCTGCTGCTCTCCACCCCCCGCTACGCCGGAAAGGTGCCGCTGTTTCTCGGCATCAACAATGTCCGCTTTCTGCAAAAGATCCTGCCGGGGGACACGCTGGAGATCAAGGCCGTCATGAGCAGCGAGCGCCCGGAAAAGGCCATCGCCACATGCAGCGCCGAGATCCGGACCCGCGGCGCGCTCGCCGCCACCGGGGACGTGACCCTGGCCATGCGCTGAGCCGCGCCGCAGAAAAAATCCGCGTCCGATCAAACGATCGGACGTGGACTTTTTTTGCCGTTATCCAGATGATTTCCCGCTTTGCGGCGGGTCCCGCCAGCGGGCGGGGGGAACGGCCCTCTCCTTCAGCCTGTTTTTGACGAAACTGCGGAAAAGGGCGTACAGCACCGAGCACAGGGGGATGAAAAACAGCATGCCGGTGATGCCCATCAGCTTGCCGCCCAGCGTCACCGCCACCAGCACCCAGATGGAGGGCAGCCCCACGGAGGAACCGACCACATGGGGATAGATCAAATTCCCCTCCACCTGCTGGAGCACCAGGAAAAGGATGATGAACCCCAGCGCCTTCCAGGGGTCCGTGACGGCGATGAGCAGCGCGCCCACGCCGCAGCCGATAAACGCGCCCACGATGGGGATCAGGGCGGTGAGGGCGATGAGCACGCCCACCAAAAGCGCGTAGGGCATCCGAAAGACCGTCATGGACACCGCGAACATCGTGCCCAGGATGACCGCCTCCAGACACTGGCCGGAGAGGAAGCTGGAGAAAGTCCGGTTCGCCAGCCGCAGCACCTCCAGCGTCCGGTCCCCCTGCCGCCGGGGCAGCAGGGCGCAAATCACCTGGCGGCCCTGGCGGCTGAGCTTTTCCTTTTGCATCAGGATATAAAAGGAGAAGATCAGCCCGATGACGAAGGTGCCCACGCCGCTGACCACGCCGCCGATGAACCCGCCGCCGGAGGAAAGCAGGCTGCCCCCCCACTGCTGGGCCAGGGCCAGCGCCTTTTGGGACAATCCGGCCCAGTTCAGGTCCCAGCCCTCCACGATCTCCTGGATTTGGGGCAGATAGACCGACAGGGCGTCGATCTGCTCCTGCAGACGGTCCAGGGCGGCGGGGACCTGCCGGGCCACGGACCGGACCGCGTCGGCCACGCCGGGGCCGATGACGAAGGACGCCAGGGCCAGCACGCCGGCCACCGCCAGCAGCGTCAGCACCAGGGCCAGGGGACGGCGGAGCCCGGCCGCCCGCTTCGCTTTGGGGAACAAGTGGCGTTCAATGGCCCGCATGGGCACGTTCAAAATGAAGGCGATGGCGCCGCCCAGCAGGAAGGGGGCCAGAACGCCCAGCGTCCAGCCCAGGGCGGCGACCACCGCCCCCAGGTTCTGTAGGGCGCAGTAAAACGCCACGCCGCCGCAGACCACCAGCAGAACGGACCGCACCGTCTGTTTATTCCACTCCATAGATGACCTACTCTCTTAAAATTCCGTTTCCGTCCGCCGCCGCAGGCGCGCGGTCCGATGTACAAGTCCCGGGAAGCCGCGGCGCCGCCGGGGAGGCGCGCCTCCCCGGCGGTCCGTTCCTCAGCCCCTCCGGTAGCGCTCCGCCAGACGCAGGTATTTCTGGGCGGATTCCCGGTTGCTCTCGATCTCCGCCTCCGTCAGGGGGCGGACCACCTTGGCGGGGCTGCCCAGGATCATGGACCCGTCCGGCGCGTCCATCTTTCCGGTGACCAGGGCTCCCGCGCCCACGATGCAGTCCCTGCCGATCTTCGCGCCGTTGAGGACGATGGCCCCCATGCCGATGAGGGTGTTATCCCCCACGGTGCAGCCGTGGACGATGGCGCTGTGCCCGATGGTGCAGCCCTCTCCCACCACGGTCCCCTCGTGGAGGACGCAGAACTCCTGGATGTTGGTGTCCCGGCCCACCACGATGGGGCCCTCGTCGCCCCGCAGGGCGGCGTTGTACCAGATGTTGACGCCGCCGCCCAAGGTCACGTCGGCCACCACCACCGCGCCTTCCGCGATCATCACCTCGCTGCTGGAAGCTCTCATGGAATATGCCATGGGGAATCTCCTCTCTTTCCTTGACTGTTTTTAAAATCCCTCGGCAAAATTGCCGTTTACAAACACGGGGACCTCCCTCCCGTCGCGGGTGACGCCCACGATGGAGAGGTCCGGGGTGCCCACCATGAAGTCCACGTGAGTCATGGAGTCGTTAAGGCCCCGGGCCTTCAGCTCCTCCTTGGTCATCTGCTGTCCGCCCTCCAGGCAGGGGTACGCCTCGCCGAAGGCGATGTGGCAGGCGGCGTTCTCGTCAAACAATGTGTTGTAAAACAGGATGTTCTGGTTGGAGATGGGGGAGTCGTAGGGCACCAGGGCCACTTCGCCGAAGTAGCTGGCCCCCTCGTCCACGCCGATGGCGGCCCGGAGCGTCTCCTCCCCCTGCTCCGCGCAGGCCTCCACGATCTTTCCATCCTTGACGGTAAAGCGGAATTTGTCGATAATATTGCCGTCATGGACCAGGGGCATGGCCGAGCAGACCACGCCGTTCACGCCGGTCTTCAGCGGGGAGGTGAAGATCTCCTCCGTGGGGATGTTGGCGATATATTCCTGGCCGGAGAGGGTCACGTCGTTGCCCGCCTCCCACACATGGCCTTCGGGCAGCTCCACCACCAGGTCCGTGCCCAGGGCGTTCGTATAGTGCAGGGACTTGAACCGCAGGGCGTTCAGCTTCTCCATCCGCCGGTGGAGGGTGTCCAGGTGCGCCCGCCACTTCTCCACCGCCGTCCCGTCGCCGCTGATGCGCACGGCGGAGAGGATGGCGTCCCACAGCTTTTCCATGGCCGCCTCCCCGCTCTCATCGGGAAACACGGTCTCAGCCCAGCTCGGGATGGGGATGGAGGCGATGCACCAGGGGAAGCCGCCGCACATCTGCAGGCGCTGGAAGTCCTTGAGCGCCTTTCCGCTGGCCTGCTGGGCGCGGATGATGCGCCCGGAGTCCACGCCCTTCAAGTTTTCCGGGTCGGAGGCGGAGATGGCGAGATAAGCCGCGCCCTCCAGGGCGTAGTCGTTGAAGAAATGGCGGCGCCACAAGGGCACGCCGTCGAACACGGAGTCGTCTGCGTGGAGATACTTCATGCGGCCCAGGGCGTCGTCGTTCCAGTTCACGACCACGTCCCGGCAGCCCGCGTCGTACGCCTCCGCGGCGCACAGCCGGACGAACCACGCGCACTCCACCGGAGAGGAGATCACCAGGGTCTGGCCCTTCTGGACGTTCAATCCCACGCGGACCAGAAGCGCGGCGTATTCCTTTTGTTTTTCGTTCATGGATGTCGGTCCTTTCTGCGTCAAATGACTTCTTATTAATATGTGCTATTTTAGAGCATTTTAACTGCAATGTAAAGAAAAGGCTGCGTTCGTTTTCTCTCCGCGCCTGCCGGGCATAGAAAAAAGGACCGGCGAGCGCCGGTCCTTTCACACCTCTCCCGCGCCGTCCTTGCGCAGGGAGAGGATCGTCCCGTTCAGCTCCGCGCCCATGATCAGGACCACGGAGGTCATATAGAGCCAGATCAAAAGGACCATCACCGTTCCGATGGACCCGTACAGCAG
>JAEXWS010000234.1 GCA_023406225.1 Bacillota bacterium
GTATGGATCGGGACCGGAGAGGGGAGGCGCCTGCAAATGGAGCGGCCTGCCGGGGATCGGCTTCGTGCCGCTGGCCGGGTCTCGGCCCCGCGTTTTTCTGCGCGGACCTCTCCGGGATGCTTTATGATTACCGGGGCGGCGGGGTCTGCCTGGTCAAAGGCGGACGCCGCGCGGCGGACGGCACGCCGGAAAACCGCCGCCTGTCCCGGAGCGCGGGGCTTTGCGGCCTCCTGCCGGACGGGTTCGCGGCGGCGGTGTTCCGCCTGGCCGGGCCGACCGGCTGAGACGCCGCCGGAAATGAAATGAGAAGGAATCGGAATCAATGGCGAAAAAAAAGCAGCCGGATGAAAACCGGCATCGAGTGGATAACCCCAATGTGATGGGCCTGCGGGCCGCCGTGGTGGAGCAGCCCATCACCGACACCCTGGAGACCAACTACATGCCCTATGCCATGAGCGTCATCGTCTCCCGGGCCATCCCGGAGATCGACGGCTTCAAGCCCTCCCACCGCAAGCTGCTGTACACCATGTACAAAATGGGGCTTTTGACGGGGGCGCGGACGAAATCCGCCAACATCGTGGGCCAGACCATGCGGCTGAACCCCCACGGCGACGCGGCGATCTACGATACGATGGTGCGCCTCTCCAAGGGCTACGGCGCGCTGCTGACTCCCTTTGTGGACTCCAAGGGCAACTTCGGAAAGAGCTATTCCCGGGACATGTCCTGGGCCGCGCCCCGGTACACCGAGGCGAAGCTCACCGCCATCTGCGGCGAGCTGTTCCGGGATATCGACAGCGACACCGTGGACTTCGTGGACAACTACGACAACACCATGAAGGAGCCGGCCCTCCTGCCCACCACCTTCCCCAACATCCTGGTGTCCGCCAACAGCGGCATCGCCGTGGGCATGGCCTCCCAGTTCTGCGGCTTCAACCTGAAGGAGGTCTGCGACACCGCCATCGCCTACCTGAAAAACCCGGACTGCGACCTGACGGAGACCCTGCTGGCCCCGGATTTTCCCACCGGCGGCGAGCTGATCTGCGACCCCGCCGTTCTGCGGGACATCTATGAGACGGGCCGGGGCGGCGTGAGGGTCCGGGCCAAGTACCGCTATGTCAAGGATGAGAACCTCATCGAGATCTACGAGATCCCCTATTCCACCACTGTTGAGGCGATTTTGGACAAGGTGGCCGAGCTCATCAAGGCAGGCAAGGCCAAGGAGATCGCGGACATGCGGGACGAGACGGACCTCTCCGGCCTGAAGCTCACCATCGACCTCAAGCGGGGGACGGACCCGGACAAGCTCATGGTGCGGCTGTTCAAGCAGACCCCGCTGGAGGACACGTTCTCCTGCAACTTCAACGTGCTCATCGCCGGGCAGCCCCGGGTTCTGGGCGTCCGGGCCATTTTGGAGGAGTGGACCGCCTGGCGCACGGAGTCCGTGCGGCGGCGGGTGTACTTCGTGATGAACAAGCGCCGGGAGAAGCTCCACCTGCTCAAGGGCCTCAAGCGCATCCTGCTGGACATCGACAAGGCCATCCGGATCATCCGGGAGACGGAGGAGGAGGCCGAGGTCATCCCAAACCTGATGATCGGCTTCGGCATCGACCAGGTCCAGGCGGAGTATGTGGCGGAGATCAAGCTGCGCAACATCAACAAGGAGTATATCCTCAAGCGGGTGAACGAGACCGCTGCCCTGGAGGACGAGATCGCGGACCTGGAGGACCTTTTGGCGGACCCCCGCCGGGTGAAGAAGGTCATCGTGGACGAGCTCACCCAGGCGGCGAAGAAGTACGGCGAGCCCCGGCGCACCTCCATCGTCTACGGCCACGAGGTGGAGACCTACGTGGAGGAGGCGGTGGTGGAGGACTATCCCGTGAACGTGTTCCTCACCCGGGAGGGGTACTTCAAGAAGATCACCCCCCTCAGCCTGCGCATGGGCGGCGAGCAGAAGTTCAAGGACGGCGACGGCATCGCCCAGACCTTTGAGACGGGCAACGCCGCCGAGATCATGTTCTTCACGGACCGGTGCCAGGTGTACAAGACCCGCCTGAGCGAATTTGACGACGCCAAGGCCAGTATCCTGGGCGATTACCTGCCTGCGAAGCTGGGCATGGACCAGGGGGAAAACGTCCTTTACGCGGTGCTGCCGGGGGACTATTCCGGCGCGCTGCTGTTCTTCTTTGAAAACGGCAAGGCGGCCCGGGTGGCCCTTTCCGCCTACCGCACCACCTCCAACCGGCGCAAGCTCACCGGTGCCTACTCCGACAAAGCCCCCCTGTGCTGCATCCGCCGGGTGGACGAGGACGGGGAGCTGGCGGTCTACTCCACGGAGCCCCGGGCGCTCATCTTCCACACGGCGCAGCTTGCCCCCAAGTCCACCCGGTCCACCCAGGGCGTCCAGGTGATGACCCTCAAGCCCAAATACCGGCTGGATACGGTTTTGCCCGTGGAGGAGACGGCCATTGCGAACCGCAGCCGTTACCGGGTCCGGGCGGTGCCCGCGGCGGGGGCGCTGCTGAAGGAGGAGGACTCCGAAGAGCGGCAGATCGGACTGCTGGAGTGATTTGATGAAGCAGCGACTCAAAAGCTATGCCGTCGTGGCCCTGGGCTCCGTGATCTTCGCCGTGGCCTTCGACTGGTTTTTCGCCCCCAACCAGGTGGCCATGGGCGGCGTCACGGGCCTGGCCCAAGTGGTCAACGCGATCCTCCCCTGGGCGGGGGTGGGCGCTGTGACCATTGTGCTGAACGTCCCGCTGTTTTTGGCGGGGTGGAGGCTCATCGGATTCCATCTGCTGGCCTCGTCGCTCTTTTCCATGGCGGTCAGCTCCGTGGCCATCGACACCCTGGCGGCGGTCCACGCCTTCGCCCCCATGGACTCCATGCTGGCGGCGCTGTGCGGCGGCGCGCTGATGGGGCTGGGACTGGGCGTGGTCTTTTCCCAGGGGGCCACCACCGGCGGGACCGACGTGGTGGCGCGGCTTTTGAAGCTGAAATTCCCCTGGCTGCCCATGGGCAGGCTGATGCTGGCGCCGGATTTTGCGGTGCTGGCGCTGGCCGCGGCCGCCTTCGGGCGCGTGGAGGCGGCGCTTTACGGCGCGGTGGCCCTGGTCGTGGCCGCCCGGGTCATGGATACCGTGCTGTACGGGCTGGACACCTCCAAGGTGGCTTATGTCATTTCCGACGCCTGGCGGGAGACGGCCGACGCCCTCATGCGGGACCTGGACCGGGGCGTGACGATCCTGCGGGGCGAGGGGGCCTATACCGGCGCGGAAAAGCGGGTGCTGCTGGTGGCCTTCAAGCAGCGGGAGATCGTGGAGATCAAGCGGGCGGTCCACGCCGCCGATCCGGGGGCATTTTTGATCGTTTGCGACGCCCACGACGTGCTGGGCGAAGGATTTGGAGAGTATAAAAAGGAGGAACTTTGATATGGCAGAGCTGCAAAAGGCGGTCAAGGCCCTGGAGGGCCGGGGCTATACGGTCCGCGTCTTTTCCACCGCGGCGGAGGCCGCGGCGTATCTGGACGGGGCCATCGACGGGGTGTCCGTGGGCTTCGGAGGGTCCGCCACGCTGAAGGACATGGGGCTGTTCGAAAAACTCTCGGCCCACAACACGGTCTTCTGGCACTGGGAGCAGGGCCCCGCCGCCCGGATGGAGGCCATGCAGACGGATGTGTATCTGACCTCCGTGAACGGCATGGCGGAGACGGGGGAGCTGGTGAATATCGACGGCGCGGGCAACCGGGCGGCCGCCACCCTGTTCGGACATAAGAAGGTCTATTTTGTGGCGGGCGTGAACAAGCTGACGGATACTTATGAGGACGCCGTTTGGCGGGCCAGGAACGTGGCCGCGCCCCAGCGGGCCTATCAGCTCGGGAAGAAAACGCCCTGCGCCGTGAACCAGGACCGCTGCTATGACTGCAAGAGCCCGGACCGGGTGTGCCGCGGCATGGTGACGCTGTGGGGGCCCATGATGGGAATGGAGGCGGAGGTCGTCCTTGTGGAGGAGGCCCTGGGGCTTTAAAGAGGGACCTTCGTCCCTCTTTAGTCTCCCGTCGGCGCCCGCGGGGCGCGGCGGAGAGAAGGAATTGGAGGAAGGGAGGCGGGGCGCGTTGAAGATACGGGGGATCGCGGCGGCGCTCTGCGCCTGCCTGGCGCTGACGGGATGCGCCGCCCTGCTGGAGCGGGAGTATACCACCGTGGAGCCCCATTCCAGCAAGTTCTGGGAGAGCGAGGCCGCCGGGACCCTGCGGGCGGAGAATTACCAGGATATCGTCAACGACCTTTTGATCCTGGTGGGGCAGAATACCGAGAGCGCCGCCATCCGGCTTTATAATTTTGAGGACGACATGACCGTGGCGGAGACGCTGGAGCGGGCCACCTCCGAGATCCAGCAGGAGACGCCCCTGGGGGCCTACGCCGTGGAGTATATCACCTCCACCAGCCAGTCCCAGCGGGGATATTACGAGATCTCCGTCCAGATCAGCTACCGCCGCACGGCGGAGCAGGTCCAAGCGGTGGTGAACGCCACCAGCACCGAGGCGCTGTACAGCCTGCTGGAGGCGGCTCTGGAAGAGGACCGCACGGAGCTGGCGGTGCGCATCGGCTATTGGGGGAAGGACGGAAAGAGCCGGGTGGAGGAGATCGTGGCCCAGGTCCGGGAGGATAAGGGCCTGGCGGAGGCCCCCGGATGGACGGTGAATTACTATCCGGCGGAGGGCCCGGTGGGCCTGATCGAATTTTTGCTGGACACGCCCCCGGCGGAGCCGGAGGAGATCATAGAAAATACGGAAAATTTGGAGACAGAGACTTGACAAAGACGGCGGTCTTTGCTAGAATACTTTTTGTCTCGCGGGCGTAGCTCATCTGGTAGAGCGCCACCTTGCCAAGGTGGAGGTAGCGAGTTCGAGCCTCGTCGCCCGCTCCAAGCAAAAGAGGACATCCGGTTTTGGATGTCCTCTTTTTTGTTCAGGAGGAAAGAACTTGCTGCCTCCGCCTTCAAAATGCGCGGCGCGCATTTTATTGGATCGGAGGCCGGACAGGGTTCCCGCGAATGGCCGCAGGCCATTCGTGGGATGCCGGGAAGCGAGTTCGAGCCTCGTCGCCCGCTCCGGCTCAGAAACGCCCGGTTTGGCACGAATCCCCGCCTGACGGCGAGGATTCTTAGCCGGATCGGGCGTTTCTTCGCTTTCGCGGCGGATTCGCTTCGCTGGATTCCGCCGCGACGGAGAGGGAGGTATAAATATCCTTTTTGCGCAGCGATGGCAGGGAAAAGAGGACATCCGGTTTTGGATGTCCTCTTTTTTGTTCAGGAGGAAAGAACTTGCTGCCTCCGCCTTCAAAATGCGCGCCGCGCATTTTATTGGATCGGAGGCCGAGAAACTGGACCGTGTTCCGTTTGGAACGCGGTCTTTTCGTCAAATTCAGACAATATTCACGCCTGGTCCCTGTACAAAAAACCCGGCGTGAGGTATAATAACCCCATCTTTTGGACGAAAATTTTGGAAAGGAGGGCTTGCCCTATGGGAAAAACGAACCCCGCGAAGCCGGAGGCCGCGCCCTCCCGCCGGGAGATGCCCCTGCTCCGGCCCGGCGCGGACCAGGGACTGACCAACGCCCAGGCCCGCGCCCTGGCGGAGGCGGGGTGGGACAACCGCCCGGTGGACTCCCCCACCAAATCCAACAAGCAGATCGTCCGGGAAAACGTCTTTACCTATTTCAACCTGATCTTCCTGGTGCTGGCGGCGGCCCTCATCCTGGTGGGGGACTGGAAGGACATGACCTTCCTCGCCATCGTGGCCGCCAACGCCGTCATCGGCATCGTCCAGCAGATCCGCTCCAAGCAGACCATCGAAAAGCTGTCCCTTCTCTCCGCGTCCAGGGTCCGGACGGTGCGGGAGGGGAAGCTCACGGACCTGCCCGCCGCCGAGCTGGTGCGGGAGGACGTGGTGGAGCTTTTGGCCGGGAGCCAGATCCCGGCGGACGCCTCCGTGCTCACCGGGCAGGTCCAGGCGAATGAGGCCCTCATCACCGGCGAGGCCGACGCGGTGGCAAAGGGACCGGGGGACCGGCTGCTATCCGGCAGCTTCGTCATCTCCGGCAAATGCCGGGCGCGGCTGGACCAGGTGGGCCCGGATTCCTACGCGTCCAAGCTCACCCTGGCGGCGAAAAAGGACGCGGGTCCCGGCAAGAGCGAGATGATGCGCTCCCTGGATCATTTGATCCGGTTCATCGGCGTGGCGCTGATCCCCATCGGCGGGGCGCTGTTCTATAACCAGTATGCCGTGCAGGACCTGGGCCTGCGGCAGTCGGTGGTGTCCACGGTGGCGGCCCTCATCGGCATGATCCCGGAGGGACTGTTCCTGCTGACCAGCGTGGCCCTGGCGGTGAGCGTGGTGCGGCTGGCCCGGAACCGGACCCTCATCCACGAGATGAACGCCATCGAGACCCTGGCCCGGGTGGATGTGCTGTGCGTGGACAAGACGGGCACCGTCACCAGCCCTCAGATGCAGGTGCGGGAGGTGGTGCCCCTGGACCCGGACGCCTGGAGCGAGGCGGACGTGGCGGACGCGCTGGGGGCGTTTTACCGGGTGCTGGAGCCGGACAACGACACGGCCCGGGCCATTGCGGAGAAATTCTCCTACGGACCCGGCTGGCCTTCCCGGGGGGCCGTGCCCTTCTCCTCCGCCGTCAAGTGGAGCGCCGTGAACTTTCTGGACCGGGGAGCCTTCGTGATCGGCGCGCCGGAATACGTGCTGGGGCGGGAGTTCGGCCCCCTGGAAAAACGCACCCGGTATTACACGGAAAAGGGCTGCCGGGTGCTGCTGCTGGCCCAGTGCGACGGCGCGGAGGAGGGAAAACTCCACGGCCTGGTTTTGCCCATGGCCCTGCTGGTGCTGGAAAACCCCATCCGCTCGTCCGCGCCGAAGGTGTTTGAATACTTCCGCTCCCAGGGGGTGGCGGTGAAGGTGATCTCCGGCGACGACCCGGTGACCGTCTCCGCCGTGGCGGCCCAGGCGGGCATCGAC
>JAEXWS010000021.1 GCA_023406225.1 Bacillota bacterium
AATTTTTTTCGTCGTTTTTTACAAATTTTTGCGGATTATGGTCACCCGGCGGCAGACCGGCCCCGGTCACGCCTCTCCGTCCGGCTCCTTCGCCTTGCCGTCCAGCATGTCCCGCTGCTGCTGCATCTTGGCGGCGGAGGCCCCCCGGAACCGGACCCGGGACTGCTTCACCTCGTCCAGGGCGGCCTGCACGGCCTCCTCCGTCCGGGCCAGGGCGTCCTCGGCGTACTCGTTGGCCACCTGATAGAGCTGGCGGGACCGCTCCTCGGCCCGGGCCACGATCTGGCGGGCCTTTTCCTTGGCGGCGTAAAGCACCTCGCTGTCGGATACCTTGGCCTTGGCGTCCAGCTCCGCCTGGCGCATGATGCGGTCCACGTCCCGCTTGGCGTCGTCCACGAATTTCTCCCGGGCGGCCAGCAGTTCCTGGGCCCGCTTGATCTCCACGGGGAGCTGCGCCCGCAGCTCGTCCAGCAGGTCCAGCATCTCATCCCGGTCCACCATGCTCAGATTGGGTTTCAGCGCGGGGGCTTTGGCGTCCTCGATCCGCTCATACAGCATGTCGATCAGACGGTTGATATCGTTGGCCATAGGGCTTCATCCTTTCATATGTTCACTCATCTCCCGCATCTCCCGCACCAGGGGGAGGATGGAGGCGGGCAGGTACTGTTCCAGGGGCTGGCGGTAGCGGATCATCTCCCGGGCCATGGAGGAGCTGAAGTGCTGGTAGGCGGGGCTTGCCGGCAGCAGCAGCGTGTCCAGCTCCCCGTGGATGCCGCGGTTGATGCAGGCGAGCTGATATTCCAGATCGAAGTCCGTGCCGTTGCGGACGCCCCGGACGATGGCGCAGGCCCCCCTCCGGACGGCGTAATCCGCCAGCAGGCCCCCGAAAAGCTCCGCCTCCACGTTGGGCAGGTCCGAAACGGCGGTGCGCACCAGCAGGAGCTTCTGCTCCGGGGTGAACATCTGGCTCTTTTTCTCGGCGTTGGGGCTCACGCACACCCAAATCCGGTCGAAGCAGGCGGCGGCCCGGCGGATGATATCCAGGTGCCCCAGGGTGATGGGGTCGAAGCTGCCGGAGCAAATAGCTGTTTTCATGGGGCTTGTTCCTCGTTCTCTTCGTTTCCGTCCCGGCGGTACAGCGTCACGGCGATCTTTCCGTACCGGTAGGTCCGCCGGAGCCGGTAGGGCGGGTCCAGGGCGGGCGGATGGATGTCCGCCGGGTGTTCCGCTACGATTATACCATGCGGGCGCAGAATGTCAAACCTTGCAAGATGCTCCAGCGCGGGCCCCAGAAGCCCCGCCCCGTAGGGCGGGTCCAGGAAGACCAGGTCGAACCGCTCCTTCAGCGCCCGCAGAAACTCCATGGACTCTCCGGAAACCACCCGGGCCCGGTCCTGAAGCTCCGTGGCCTTCAAATTCTCCCGGATGAGGCGCACCGCGTCGGCCCGGCGGTCCACAAAGACCGCGTGCTCCGCCCCCCGGCTCAGGCACTCGATGCCGAGCTGGCCTGTGCCCGCGAAGAGGTCCAGGACCTTCCGGCCCTCGATGTCGAACTGGAGGGCGCTGAACAGCCCCTCCTTCACCCGGTCCGTGGTGGGGCGGGTCTCCAGCCCCTCCAGCTCTTTCAGCCTGCGGCCCCGGGCGGTGCCTGTGATCACGCGCATGGCGACTCCTCCTTTTTCTCCTTCCGGTCCCGCAGCGCGCCGGAGACCAGATACAAAACCAGCCCGGACCACACGAACCCGAACAGGATGGCGTGGGTGGCGGTGAACGCCTCTCCGTACAGCAGCACGGAGAGCAAGAGCTGCATGGTGGGATTGATATACAGCAAAATGCCGGACAGGCTCATGGGCGTCGATTTGATGCCCCAGGCGAAAAACAGCAGCGGCACCGTGGTCACCACCCCCGCCGCCGGCAGCAGCAGCCACTGCCAGCCGTGGAGCGTCCCCGCCGCCCCGGCGCCCCGGGCCTCCATCGCCAGCATGAAAGCCAGGGCGAGGGGGGCCAGGGTCAGCGTCTCGAAAAAAACGGAGGTGTCCGCGTCGGAGCGGACGCTCTTTTTGATGGCGCCGTATATGGCGAAGGACGCGCCGATGAGCAGGGCCACCCATGGGATCTGCCGGTAGCGGACCACCGTGACCACCAGGCCCGTGAAGGTCACGCCCACCGCCAGCCACTGGAGCTTCTCCAGCCGCTCCCGGAACAACAATGTCCCCAGCAGGATGTTCAAAATGGGGCTCATGTAATAGGCCAGGCTGGCGTCCAGCATGTGCCCGTTGGAAACGGCCCAGATATACGCGCCCCAGTTCACGCAGATGAAGCACCCGGCCGCCGCCAGCCGCCCCAGCTCCCGCCGGTCCCGGAAGACGTCCGCCGCGGCGCGGTTTTTCCGCACGGCCAGGACCGCCGCCATGAAGGCCAGGGAAAAGACGATGCGGGCAGCCAGCACATACAGGGAGTCCACCGCCGCCAGGGTCTTCCAGAAAATGGGCAGCAGCCCCCAGAGGATATAGCAGGCCAGGACGCACAGCGGTCCCTTTTTCAGCATGGCACTCTCCCTCCCGCTCCGGCGCGCCGCCCGGAAGCGTCCCTTTTCATCACTATCGGTTTATTTTACGGCAAATTTACCGGCATTTCAATCCCCATTCCGTCTCAGGGCCTTTTCTTTTTGGGACTTGTACTTTACCGGGAAATCGTTTATAATATAGTCCTTGAAGTACGGATATCCGTCCGTTGCAGCAGGTTTTCGAGGAGCGGCCCCGCCGCCTCTTTCGCCAATACTGAGAAAGAAAGGACGTTCTCATGATTCAATTCAAATCCGATCAAGGTGAGATCTCCGTTAGCAGCGCCGTGTTCTCCAACATCACCGGCATCGCTGCCACCAACTGCTTCGGCGTGAAGGGCATGGCCTACCGCTCCATGACGGACGGCCTGGTGCACCTGCTCCGGCGCGAGGCCATGAGCAAGGGCGTCAGCATCACCTATCACGACGACAACTCCATCTCCATCGAGCTCCACATCATCGTGGAAAACGGCGTCAACCTCCCCGCGGTCTCCCGCGCCATCATGAACGAAGTGCGCTACGTGGTGACGAAAAATACCGGCGTGCCCGTCAAAGCCGTGGACGTGTGCGTCGATTCCATGACCCTGTGAGGGAGGAAGGCAACGAATGAACGAACAAATTACCGGCGCGCTGTTCAAGCAGATGGTCCTGCACGGCGCCGCCGCCATCACCGCTGAGAAGCAGGCCATCAACGACCTGAACGTTTTCCCCGTCCCCGACGGAGACACCGGCACCAACATGTCCATGACCATCGCCACCGCCGTAGCCGAGCTGCGCAAGGCCGCCCCCTCCACCCTGACCAGCGCCGCCGACCTCACCGCCTCCGCCCTGCTGCGGGGCGCCCGGGGCAACTCCGGCGTTATTTTGTCCCTGCTGTTCCGCGGCCTTTCCAAGGGGCTGAAGGGACTGGAGAGCGCCGACGCGGCCGCCTTCGCCGCCGCCATGCAGGAGGGCGTCTCCGCGGCCTACAAGGCCGTCATGAAGCCCGCCGAGGGCACCGTGCTCACCGTCTCCCGCCTGGCCGCCAAGCGCGCCGTGGAGACCGCCGCTCAGGAAAAGGATGTGGAAAAGGTTTTGGAAGAAGCCATTCGGGAGGGCCGGGAGGCCCTGGCCCAGACCGTTGAGATGAACCCCGTTTTGAAGAAGGCGGGCGTGGTGGACGCGGGCGGCAAGGGCTACCTCCTCATTCTGGAGGGGATGCTGGCGGAGCTGCGGGGCGAGCCCATGCCCGAGGTCCAGGAGCAGAGCGGGGCGAAGCCCCGGGCCGATTTCAACGCCCTGGCCGCCGAGGAGATCACCTTCGCCTTCGATACGGTGTTCATCGTCCGCAAGGCCGCGCCGGATATCTCCCTGGAGCCGCTGCGCACCTATTTGAACAGCATCGGCGACAGCCTGGTTATCGGTGAGGACGACGAGTCCTTTAAGGTCCACGTCCACACGAACATCCCCGGCAGCGCCCTGACGGAATCCCAGAAATACGGCACGCTGGAGCTTGCCAAGATTGAGAACATGCGCACCCAGGCGGACGACCTGGCCGCCGGCCGGGAGGCCCAGAGCACCGACGACCTGGACGCGGTGGAGGAGGCCCTGGAGTCCGCCCCCGCCGGGGAGGGCCACGTGGTGGCCGCGCCGGAGAAGAAGTACGGCTTTTTGGCCGTCTGCGCCGGAGCGGGCCTGGAGGCCATCTTCACGGACCTGGGCGCCGACGGCGTGGTATCCGGCGGGCAGACCATGAACCCCTCCACGGAGAGCATCCTGGCGGGCGTGGACAAGATCCCCGCCGAGACGGTGTTCGTCCTGCCCAACAACGGCAATATCATCATGGCCGCCCAGCAGTGCAACGCCCTGACGGAGAAAAACGTGGTGGTCATCCCCTCCAAGACCGTGCCCCAGGGCATCACCGCCCTGATGAACGCGGATTTCGAGGCCGAGACGCCGGAGGACCTGGCCGCCGCCATGACCGACTCCCTCTCCACCGTCACCACCGCCCAGATCACCTACGCCGCCCGGAACTCCGATTTCGACGGCTTCGACATCAAGGAGGGCGACTACCTGGCCCTGGAGGAGGGCAGGCTCTTCGGCACCGACGGGTCCCTGCGGGTCTTGCTGGAGCGCCTGGCCCAGGACGCGGTGGAGCGTGGCTCCTCCTTCATCTCCCTGTATTTCGGCGAGGATGTGAGCCAGGAGGACGCGGAAGACGCCGCCAGGCTCTTCGAGACCGCCTGCCCCGACGCGGAGGTGGCGGTCCTGTCCGGCGGACAGCCCGTATAC
>JAEXWS010000085.1 GCA_023406225.1 Bacillota bacterium
ATGTGCGCCTACGCCTCCCAGGGCATCGACGGGATCTTGTCCGAGGGCGGCGGCGGCCACGCCATCGTGCAGTCCCTCAGTGAAAACGGCATCGACCCCGCTTCCATTCCCATCTCCGAGGGCGAGATGTTCAACTCCTTCATGAAGGACTGGGTGGAGCTGGACCTGGACGCCTTCTGCACCGCACAGCCGCCCTACCTGTCCGCCGCGGCTGTGGATGTGGCGCTGGCGGTCCTCAACGGCGAGGACGTGGAGCCCTGGACCTATATCGATCTGCCCACCTGCTCTTCCAAGGAAGAGGCCGAGAACAAGTGGTATCAGCCCACTCAGGAAGGCGGTTTCGTGTGCGACTGGACGGACAATAACAACACATGGAATCTGAACGTGGAGGACGTGGCGCCCAAGTAAGCCGCGGCCCGCGTATAGGAAGGAATGTTTGACAGAGGGCGGGCTGTCTCAAAAGATTTGAGACAGCCCCCTCTCACTTGATGGGAACGCTAGGAGGGCTGGTTGGAGATATGAATGAGGTATTGAAGGAAACGGGTCCGCGGCAGGCGGAGACCCAGGTCCCGCTGATCGAAACGGCGCACGTGGGCAAGCGGTTCGGCGGCATCGTGGCCTTGGAGGATGCGCAGATGCGCTGCTATCCGGGAGAGACCCATGTGCTCATCGGGGAAAACGGCGCGGGCAAGAGCACGATGGTAAAGATCATCTGCGGTGTGACCGCCCGGGATACCGGTGAAATCTACATGAACGGCGGAAAGATCGAGATCCACAGCGCCCAGGACGCCCACCGGCATAAGATCGCCGCCGTATTTCAGGAGCTGTCGCTGATTCAGGACCTCTCCGTGGCGGAAAATCTCTTTCTGGCCGACGAGCCGTTGAGCCGCTTTGGCCGAATCAATTTCAAAGCGATCTACCGGATGGCCCAGGCGTTTCTGGAGACCATCGGGCTGGACCTGAATCCCCGGATGATGGTCCGGGACCTGACGCTGTGCCAGCAGCAGCTTGTGGAGATCGCCAAGGCCCTGTATAAGGACCCGGATGTGCTGATTTTGGACGAAGCTACCTCTGCTCTGGGGGAAAAGGAGGTCCAGTGGCTCTTTGAGACCATGCGCCGGCTCACCAAGGAGCAGGGCAAGGGCATCCTCTTCATCTCCCACCGGATGGACGAGCTGCGCCAGGTGGCGGACCGGGCCACCATTTTCCGGGACGCCCATTACATCATGACCTTTCCCTGGGGCGAGCTGGGGGACGAGGAGATCGTGGAGCACATCTCCGGGAAAAAACAGGAGGGCGTGCGGTTGAAAAAGCCGGTGGGCGATGAAAACGACATTGCCCTGGAGCTGAAAAACGCCTCTCGCGGCGGGGTGCTCCACCACCTGAATATCAAACTGAGGCGGGGAGAGATATTGGGGATTGCGGGACTCTCCGGCCACGGCCAGGTGGAGCTGCTCCATGCGCTTTTTGGCGATGGGGAATTCGACACCGGCGCACTGCTGGTGAATGGGGCCCCCGTGAAGATCCACAACCAGCGCCAGGCGCTGGCCAACGGGATCGTATTGATCCCCGAGGACCGGAAAAACGACGGGTTGATCCTCAGCCGCGCCATCGGCGAGAACATCACCATGATGTGCCTCAAGGAACTGTCCCATTCCGGGATTCTCTCCGCCGCGCAGGAGAAGCGGACGGTGGCGGACGCCGTCAGCCGCATGAACATCAAGGTCTTTGACGCCGAATTGCCGGTGGGCAGTCTCTCCGGCGGCAACCAGCAGAAGGTGGTCATCGCCAAGGCCCTGGCGACCAACGCCAGGATCATACTGCTGTCGGACCCCACCCGGGGCATCGATATCGGGACCAAAAACGAGATCTACCGCTTGATGACGGAGCTGACGGAGGAGGGCTATTCCATCCTGTTCTACTCCACGGAGATGGCGGAATTGCTGATGCTGTGCAACCGGGTGCTGGTGTTTTACGAGGGGCGCGTGGCGGCGGAGCTGGAGGGCGGCGCGGTGACGGAGACCAATATCATCACCCGGTCCATTGGTGTAGGAGGCGGAATCCATGAAGAATGATAAAATACGGCTCTTTTTGCGGCGGAACGCGGAGGGCGTGGTGGCTTACTGCGTGCTGGCGGTAGTACTGGTGCTCTTTGCATCCAATCAGGCGGACTTCTTCACCGTCTACGGCCCCCAGTCCATTTTCAACCAGGTCATCACCCTGTGCGTCGCCGCTCTGGGGCAGACGGTCATCATCCTCACCGCGGGCATCGATTTATCCGTGGGCAGCCTCATCATATTCACTAACTGCGTGGCCGCCACCATCTTTATGCCGGTGACCAACGCCCTGGGCGGCTCGATTGTGGCGGGCGGTATCGGCACCATCGTCATCGTGCTGCTCATCGGCGTTGCGGCGGGGCTGTTCAACGGCTGCATGGTGGTTTACGGACGGCTCCAGCCCATCGTGGTGACGCTGGCCACCGGATCGGTGTTCAGCGGTCTTGCCCGGTATGTCCGCCCCACGCCCGGCGGCGAAGTGCCGGGAGAGTTTGCCCGGTTCTTCACGGGCCGGGTGTTCAACGTAATTCCCATGTCCGCCATCGTACTGGCGCTGGTCATCGTGTGCATCTGGCTGCCCTACCGCAAAAGCCGGGCGGGCCAGGCCCTGTACGCCATCGGCGGCAACGAGAAAGCTGCCTATCTCAACGGCATCAAGATCGAGCGGTCCAAGCTTATCGCCTATTCCGTGGCGGGCTTGTGCGCCGCCATCTGCGGCGTGCTGCTGACGGCGCAGACCCGGTCCGGGGACCCTACCGCCGCCAACAATTTCACAAACAACTCCATCGCCGCGGCGGTTTTGGGCGGCGCGTCCCTGGCGGGCGGAAAGGGCTCTTACTTCGGCTCCATCGCCGGCGCGATGATCCTGTCACTGATCGTGGGCCTTTTGATTTTCTGGAAAATATCCTCTTACTATCAAAATTTGGTGCAGGGCGTCATTTTGATCCTGGCGCTGTCCGCGGGCTTCTTCTCCCTTTATATCAAACAGCGGCGTGAAAAAGCGATGGCCGCCGCGGAAAAGGAGGCGGTCTGAGATGGAAGCGATAAAAAAGCTGGACGCCAAAACGCTGTTCAAATCCAACGGCTTCCGCATTTCGGCCATGATCCTGGCGCTGTACGTGGTCTCCGGCATTTTGGAACCCAACTACTTCCGGCCCAGCCATATCATGAGCATGCTGGTGCTGTGCTGCTTTCTGGGCATCATCTGCATCGGCCAGACCCTCGTCATCCTCACCGGGGGCGCGGATCTGTCCGTTGCATACAGCGTGACCTTCGCCGCCTGCGTTTTTGCGCAGACCACCAAGCAGACGGGCAACGGGCTGATTGGATTTGCCGCCGCCATGGGCGTGGGCATATTGATGGGCGTGTTCAAGGGCTTTGGCGTGGCCTATTTGAAGATCACCCCCATGGTCATGACCCTGGCCACCAGCGCCGTGCTGATGAGCTGTACCTTTTTATATACCCAGGGGGTGCTGAAGGGGGAATCCACCGCATTGGTGACGGCCCTGGCAAAGGACAGCGTGCTGGGCGTGCGGTACTGCGTGCTGCTGTGGGCGGCGCTGGGCGCAGGAACGATCTTCCTGTTGCGTAAAACTGCCTTTGGCCGTAAAATATTCGCCGTGGGCTGCAGTCCCCGCGTGGCGGAACTGTCCGGCATCAACACCCGCAGGGTGCTGATGTGGGTGTATATCATTGCCTCGGTGATGATGGCGGTGGCCGGGATCCTGCTGATCGGCCATCTGGGCTATCCGAACTACACCATGGGAGACGGCTATCAACTCATCTCTATCGCGGCGGTGGTCATCGGCGGCACCTCCATTCTGGGCGGCCACGGCGGATACCTGGGCACCATGGGCGGCGTGGTCATCATCTATCTCATCCAGAGCATCCTGATCATCTTGAACATGGCCGAGGCCGGGCGGGAGATCGTCAACGGCGCCATCATTCTCATCATTCTGCTGGCCTACGGCCGGGGAATGAAACAGAGCGCGTAAGGAGGGACACACCATGAGCCTGGAACAGCTTTGCACGGCACTGGAGGATATGGAGGCCGTGGAGGTGGGGCAGTATCTGGAGGAGGGGATGCCCGCGCATCCCAGCCATTCCAAGTTTTATAAGGTCCGGTGGCATGGCTTTGCGCTGGGAGACGCCTGCAACGACTTTCAACTGATCCTCAATGAGCACAACGGGACCCATGTGGACTCGTTCGGCCACTATATCGACCGGCCCGGTTTCGAGTTCATCGACCAGGTGCCGCTTGAAAAACTCTGCGGTCCCTGCGTTACGCTGGACGCCACCTTCCTCAAGGACCATGAGACGCTGGAAAAAGAGCACGTTCTCGCCTGGGAGGCTCTTTACGGCCCCATCCGGGCCGGAGACGCCGTGCTGGTGGACTTTGGCTGGATGCGCCATTGGGCCCTGCGGCCCAGCGAGGGGCGCTTTTGCCACGACTATCCCGGTGTGGGCGCCTCCGCAGCCGCCTACTTCGTGGAAAAGAGCGTGCGGCTGGTGGGGGTGGACACTCTCTCCGTGGATAAGGACCAGGCCGTGGACGACCCGGCGCATAATACGCTGCTTTCCCACAAGATCCCCGTGGTGGAGAATCTGCGAAACCTGGGCCTGCTTCACGGCAAGCGCGGCTTCTTTGCGGCGCTGCCCCTGCTGATCCGGGACGGCTCCGCCTCGCCGGTCCGGCCGGTGGTGCTGGTGGACAAAGCATAGGAACAACAGGGAAGCGCATACGGCCGCATCGCGGCCGTATGCGCTTGGATTTCAGAGAGGACTGCTGCGGCATGGGAAAATTGAGACAGGCTTTTGCAAATTTAAAGATCAAACAGAAGATCATGTGGTTCAGCGTGGGGTCCATATTTCTGCTGTCCATGATTTTTTTGGCATTTTACGGCAAGGCGGCCTCCAACACGGTGCTTGCCCGGGCCAGGAACACGACCCGGGAAAACCTGTCGCAAATCGAATCCTATCTCCAGGAGGTCAATTTGACGGTGTCCTCCCGGCTGAGCCATCTGGGGACCAGCATCTCCATCCAGCAGGTGCTGCGGCTGACGGAGGAGGGCAGGCAGGAAGAGGCTTGGTCCGTGCAGGGGCTGCTGCGGGACGTACAGATGGTGGACCAGATCGAGTTCATTGAGCTTTACACCCTGGAGGGGGCGTATGTCGCCGGCACCGTCGAGGACCGGGACGGGGACTGGAGTCCCAGTCAAAAGGTCCTGGAGGCGGTCCGGGCGGTGCCGGGGCAGAACTACTGGCATGACGACGGGAGCTATGTCAATTCCAGGACCGACTGCATGGCCATCTACCGGGCCATCTGCGCGGAGCCAGGGGTTCCCATCGGCGTGGCCCGGGTGCGGCTGAGCCTGTCCGCTTTGTCCGATCTCTACAATTACGTGGGCTTCGGCACGGCGGCCGATATTTACCTGTTCACGGGGCGGGGCAATCTGCTTTTGCCCCGGGAGACCTCGCCGGCGGTGCTGCGGGTCGGGCGGGACCGCTTTGCCGAATACATTGGAGGCGTTCAGGGGGAGAAGGAGACCTACGCTTTCCGGAATCAGCGGTACCTGGTCCAGAGCCTGCCCCTGCCCAAGTACGACCTGTATATCGCGGGTGTCGCCGCGTACAGCCGCCTGATGGAGGATGTCTACACGCTGCAGATATCCATTTTGCTGCTGGGCGTCATCTGCATCCTGGCCCAGCTCTGCTTTTTCGGCTTGATGGGGAACGCCCTCTCCCGTCCCATTACGGACCTGTCCCGGACCATGGAGCAGGTGAAGGCGGGCAATCTGGGCCTGCGCAGCGCCAACTGCGACCGGGATGAGATCGGAATGCTCTCCCAGAATTTCAATCATATGCTGGAGCGCATCGAGCAGCTTGTGGAGGAAAACGCCGCCAGCGAAAAGCGGCGGCACGAACTGGAGCTGATCGCCCTGCAGACCCAGATCACTCCCCATTTTCTCTATAACTCCCTGGACAGCGTCAGCGCTCTGGTGCAGATGGGGGATATGGAGGGGGCCTTTCAGATGTCCAAAGCGCTGGGCGGTTTTTACCGGGGCGTTCTCAGCGACGGCCGCAGCGTCATCAGCGTGGAGGAAGAGCTTCAGATGACGGACGGCTATCTCCGCGTCCAATCCCAGAGATACCGGGACGGCTTCGACTACCGCATCCAGGTGGCGCGTGAGATCCGCGGCTGCGCCATCGTGAAACTCATTATCCAGCCTCTGGTGGAAAACGCCATTTATCACGGGCTGCGCAAGGTCCGCCGGCGGGGGCTGCTGGTGATTTCCGGCCGGGTGGAGGACGGCGAGGCCATCCTTGCCGTGGAGGACAACGGCGCGGGAATGCCGCAGGAGCGCAACCCCTTTGCAGAGGAGCACTGCAAGGGCGATCTGATCCTGCACCGCAAGGGCTATGGGATGTACAACGCGGACCAGCGGGTGAAGCTCTATTTCGGCGACAAGTACGGATTGAGCGTGCGCTCCGCGCCGGGAGTGGGAACACGGGTGGAGATCCGCATGCCGCTTTGCCCCTATAAGGAGTATCAGCATGATTTCGACGATAATCGTTGACGATGAATATCTGATCCGCAGCCTCATCCGCAACTCCGTGGACTGGGCCCAGTACGGCATGGAGGTGGTGGGCGAGGCCGGGGATGGCGAGGAGGCGCTGGAGATGATCCAGCGTCTGCGCCCCCAAGTGGCCCTGGTGGACATCAACATGCCCCTGCTCAACGGGCTGGAACTGGCGCAGAGGCTGCGCCAGCAGGACGACCGTATCCGCATCGTATTTCTCACGGGGTACCGGGAGTTTGAATACGCCAAGGAGGCGGTGGCCTGCCGGGCCTTCGGCTACCTGCTCAAGCCCATTTCGGTGGAGGAGATCGCCGCGGTCTTGACGCGCCTGCGGGTGGAGATCGAGGCGGAGCAGACCCGCAGCGCCTATCTGCAGACGGTGGAGAAACAGGGGGACCAGGGCAAGCGCCTGCTCCAGGAGAATTTTCTTCACCGCCTGGCCTTTGGGAGCTTCCGGATGACCGGCGCCCAGATGGCGGCGGAGCTGCGGCGCATGGACATCCGGCTTGAACCCCGGAACATCCTCGCGCTGGTGGTCCAGTTGGAATACCGGGATGCGGAGATGGACGATGGACTGTATACATATGCGGTGGTCAACATGCTGTGCGAGCTGCTGGAGGAGGATGGGAATTTTTTCGATCTCCAGGGGATCACGGAAATTGACAGCTGCGCGGTGGTGCTGTGCAACGTCCGGACTGTTGGCGGCGCGGCGATGCGCCTGCGGCAGGTGTGGAGGAAGCTGACGGACACGGTCACGGCATATTTCCCCTTTTCCGTGTGCGGCGGCGTCAGCGGCGTGTTCCATGAGTATGAACGGATCAGCGGCGCCGTAAAAGACGCCATGGAGGTCCTGGATGGAAAGTTCTACCAGCCGGAGAGCGGGATATTTTTTGCCGGAGACAGGACCGGTCACGCCGGAGCGACGGGACTTGGGATGCTGAACTTTGAAGAATTGCAGCTTTGCGTGGATTCCGGGGAACGGGAGGCGGGCGCCAAGTGCATCCGCTCGCTGTTTTGCCGGATGCGTCTGGAGCGGGTGCCTGTGGCGACTTGCAGGATGACGGCGCTTGGGATCGCGGCGATTTTTTACTCCCTGTCCGCCAAATACGGCCTGCCGCCGGAGATCATGCTGTCGGACGGGGAGACGGTGTCCGCGGGGATCGACGCCGGAGGGACCTGCGACGAAGTGGAACGGGTCCTGCTGCGCTGTTACGACCGGCTGATGGACGGGCTGAAGGAAAACCGGAAGGTGTCCCGGCTGGCTCAGGCGGTGCAGGAATATATCCGGGAACACTATCAAAGCGGTGATCTTTCGCTGAAAACGATTGCAGGCGCGGTCTTTGCTACGCCTGCGTATGTCAGCTCCCTGTTCAAAAAAGAGATGGGGATGTCGGTAACGGAATATATCACCATCTGCCGGATGAAGCGGGCGGCGGAGCTGCTGAATCAAAACCACGATCTGGGCCTTACGGCGATCTCAGAGCAGGTGGGGTATACCGATCCCTATTACTTCAGCCGCTGCTTCAAGAAATATTACGGCGTCACACCCTCCAAATTCCTGACGAACCGCGCCGGGGAAAAGCCGCGGGAACCGTGATTTCCGCTCTGGACCTCAAAATCCTGCGGCTTTTTGGGCCGGAGAAAGCCGTTTCGCCGCCGGAAAGGAGGCGTTGGCTGAGCTGAGCAAGCGTGGACCCAGGGGGCCCGCGCCGCGCCTTTGGGCGCGGGGCGGAGACGGGAAACGGCGGGCCAAAATGGCCCGCCGTTTCTTTTGATGCGGGGGCCGGCGTCCTCACCGGCCCCGCATCTTGGCTGTATGATGCCGCTTTTACTGGAATGTCCAGTTGTCCATATCGCGGTCCAGCGTCATCACGCTGCTGGGATGGGTCAGCTCCAGATCCTCGGGGTCCATGCAATAGGGGATATTGGGCTGGATGCTCATCCGGCCGTAGACGTCCTCCACCACCGCCGCTATCTGCACCGTGTCCGACGGGGCCAGCGGGACCTCCAGAGCGGGCAGGCGGTAGAACGCGCAGTCCTCAAAGCCGTGGAAGCTTTTGGGCGGGTCGCAGGGTTCCGCCCAGGCCGCAAGCGTTTGGTTTTTGAAAAGTCCCACCCGGACGTCCCCGATCGCCGCGGGACCATTGAGCGGCTCTCCCGTGGGGCCCGTCTGCACGATGGCGCCGACGGCCTCATAGGGCCGGAGCCAGACGTAGCGCTCGTGGCTGCTCTCCGTCAGAGTCAGAGTCCCCGAGGGCTCCAGTTTCATCCACATCAGGCTGTCGTTGAGGTGGACCTCCGGCATGGACTCGGTGTAAAGACCGCTGTACTGCGCCAGAAGCTGGGTCTGCCGGGTGCCGTCGGGGTAGGTGAACACCACGGAGAGGGCGATGCTGTCCGTCAATTTGGCGGACACGGTGGACTGAAATTTCTCGCCCAACGCCCCCACCGGCTCCGTATAGGAAACGCCTCCGTCGCCGTTATCCCGGCAGAACTGGGCGGTCATGCCCTCCACATAGGTCTTGGGCACGGCGTAGACGTCGAAGAGGACGGTGTTGCTTTGCAGGCTGCGGTAGGTGAGGGTCGTTCCGTAGTCCGCCGTCAGGTCGTTCTGGGCCTTCAAGATCTCCTCCACCCGGCCCGAGATGCCGCTGATCTGGCCGATGGTGGTGTCCAGATTCCGGTTGATGACGGTTTGCAGGCGCTCGTACTGTTCCTGCATCTGGTCCAGCCCGTCAAAGAGGTTGAAGAGGGCGAAAAACAACGCGGTCCCCGCCAGCAGGAAGGGCCACTTCCGGCGTTTCTTCGGCGCGGGGAGGGCGGCGATGTACCGCCCCGCGATCTCCTCCACCATTTGGAGCTGGGCCTCCGTCAGCTCCGGCCGGTCCGGGGCGGACGGGTCCGGGGCCTCCGAAGCCTCCTCAACGCCCAGCAGCCACCCCACGGATACGCCGAACAGGCGGGAGAGGGCGATGAGCTTGTCGATCTCCGGCAGGGTGGAATCGGCCTCCCATTTATAAATGGCCTGCCGGGAGACGCCCAGGGCCGCCCCCAGGGCCTCCTGGGAGAGCCCCTGTTCCTTTCTCTTTTGCGCGATGCGCTGTCCAATGGTCATCGAATCGGCCTCCTTTTGGACCAAGCATAGCAGAGGGCGGCCGTTCGCGCCACCAACGCCTGGGTGGAATCCTGTCAACCTGCGGTTAGCAGAGGGCGGAAGGCCTTGGGGCGCAAGGGGCCGGTCACAGCGCCTTTTCGTAGCAGTTTAGGATCTCGTGGATAAAGCCCTGGAAAAAGAACTCCGTGGCTCCCGCGAAGCGGTAGCCCAGGGAGGGGTAGAGGTGGTTGGTGGGGAGGTTTCCCTCCCAGGTGTCCAGCCGGATGACGGTCTTGCCCTGGCGGCGGGCCTCCTCCTCGCAGAAGGCCACCATCCTCCGCCCCAGGCCCTTCCCGGCCTGGCCGGGGTGGATGCACAGGGTGTGGATGACCCCCACCTCGTCCTCCCCGGCGGGAAGGGACCAGGGGATGGCGGCGTACTCCGGGAGCTGGAGGCCGTTCAGGTTCACCACGCCCCAGAGCGCGCCGCCCTCCTCCTGGCCCACGTACAGCGTCCCCGCCTCCAGCGCCTGGCGGGCGGTGGACTCCGTGGGGTATTTGCCCCGCTGCCAGTTCGTGTAGACGGGGCCGCGCTCGTCCTGGTCCAAAATGGTCTCGTAGATGGCGGCGATGGCGGGCAGGTCTCCGGTCACGGCGGGTCGAATCATAAAAAATGCTCCTTTCCTTAACGGCCCGGGGCCGTTTTTTCTATTTTACGCCCAGCGTCCGCCGGACGGAGAATCTGTCCCGGAAGCTCCGGCGGGAGGGACCGGAAAACGGCGCGCCGGGGACGGCGCGCCGCTTCATTCAGGTTTCCGGCTCCTCCGGGGCCTCCTCCGGCTTGGGCGGCTCCTCCGCCTGGGGGGCCTCCTCCGCCCGCTCTTCCGGGGCCTCGATTTTTTGGGAGATCATATGGACCTTCTTCGCGGGGGCCTCGATCTCCGCCGGACGGGTGGAGGAGTAGGCGTCCTCCACCAGGGCCGGGTCCCGGCCCTCGATGATGGCCACCATCTCGCCGCCGGTGATGGTCTCCTTCTCCAGAAGGTAGGCAACCACCTTGTCCATGTCCTCCCGGCTGCCCTTCAGGGTCTCCACCGCCTGCTTGTAGCACACGTCCAGGATCTCCTTCACGGCCTTGTCCATGGCGGCGGCGGTGTCCTGGGCGCAGTCCATGCCGTATCCGCCGTCCAGATACTGGTTCCGGCGGGAGGCCAGGGCCATCATGCCGAACTGGTCGCTCATGCCGAACATGGCCACCATGTTCCGCGCGATGTTGGTGGCCTCCTGGATGTCCTGGGAGGCGCCGTTGGTCATGGTGTTCATCACCACTTCCTCCGCCGCCCGGCCGCCCATGGACACGGCGATCTTCGCCATCAGCTCGTCCCGGGTGCGCAGCTCGGTCTTATCCTCCTCGGGCATGAGCAGCGTGTAGCCCAGGGACCCCTGGGTGTGGGGGACGATGGTGATCTTCTGCACCGGCTCGCTGTTTTTCTGCTTATAGGCCACCATGGCGTGGCCCACCTCGTGGTACGCCACCAGCCTCTTTTCAAACTCCGTCAGAACGCTGCCCTTTTTCTCCGTGCCGGCGATGACCAGCTCGAAGGCGGCCAGCAGATCCTCCTGGGTCACCAGCTTCCGGCCCTTGCGCACGGCCCGCAGGGCCGCCTCGTTCACCAGGTTTGCAAGGTCCGCGCCCACGCACCCGGCGGTGGCCAGAGCCACTTTTTTCAAATTCACGTCCTCGGCCAGCTTGATGTTCCGGGTGTGGACCTCCAGCGTGGCGATGCGGCCCGCCAGGTTGGGCCGGTCGATGGTAATGCGCCGGTCGAACCGTCCCGGCCGCAGCAGGGCCTGGTCCAGCACCTCCGGGCGGTTGGTGGCCGCCAGCAGGATGACGCCCTTGGTGGGGTCGAAGCCGTCCATCTCCGCCAGGAGCTGGTTGAGGGTCTGCTCCCGTTCGTCGTTGCCGCCCATGCGGTTGTCCCGGGATTTGCCGATGGTGTCGATCTCGTCGATGAAGACGATGCAGGGGGCCACTTTGGCGGCCTCCTTGAAGAGGTCCCGGACCCGGGACGCGCCCACGCCCACGAACATCTCCACAAAGTCGGAGCCGGAGATGGAGAAGAAGGGCACGTTGGCCTCGCCGGCCACAGCCTTGGCCAGCAGCGTCTTGCCGGTGCCCGGGGGGCCCACCAGCAGCGCGCCCTTGGGCAGCTTCGCGCCGATCTCCGTGTATTTGCCGGGGTTGTGGAGGAAGTCGATGATCTCCGTCAGGGATTCCTTGGCCTCGTCCTGGCCCGCCACGTCCCGGAAGGTGACGCCGGTGGACTTCTCCATATACACCTTGGCGTTGGCCTTGCCCACGCCGCCGATGCCGCCCATGCCGCCCATGCCGCCTTTTTTGTTCATCCACCGCATCACCAGGGAGAACATCAAAAAGATCAGCAGGAAGGGCACCACGATGGAGATCAAGGAGCCGAGGATGGGGTTCATCTGCCGGACGTAGGGCTCGGTGTAGCCCGTGACGCCGTTTTCGTCAAGGAAGGGGATCAGCGCGTCTGCGGATTCCAGCTGCACCGTGAAAAACAGCAGGTTGACGGTGCGCGTCTGGCCGTTCTGGTCGGTGAAGGAATAGACCTCCTCGCCCTTTTCATTGGTGGACTTCGTGTAGTCCACGCCGTCGCCGTCGGTGAAAACGTAGCCGTCCCGGGGGGTGATGTGGAGGATGGCCTCCGCCGGGTCGAACTGCACGGTGTCCACCTGGTCCGTCTGGACGAGCTGGCGGAACGTGCTGTAGTCCAGCTCCACCGAGGACGCCTGGCGGTCGAAGCCGCCCATGTAGCTGCTGAAATAACTGATGCCGATGGTCAACAGCAGCGCCCAGCACACCAGGGAGACGACTCCCCGCCAGTTGCCGTTGTTTTTTCCGCCGTTCCGGTTATTTTTGTTGTCGTTCTGGTTCATGTATGGAACTCCTTTCAGAGGGAGAAACAGCCTGCGCGATGGATATGGATAGGCTCTCAAAATTATAAGGAAGTATACCACAGACCGGGGAAAGCTACAAGGAGGAGGAAGGCATTTTTGATGAAATTTCTGTGAATTTCACTTTATTGCAGCGGACTTCTATGGTATACTGATACCCACATGCGACAAATTTTGCGGCGGAGAGGAAACGGAATGGACGAACGGACAAAAAACGACCTGACGGCCGGGGCCGACGGCGTCATCGAGGGGCGCAACGCGGTCATCGAGGCCCTGCGGGCCGGAGAGCATATCGACAAGATCTACCTCCAGAAGGGGGAGACGGACAAGACCCTGGGCCACATCGCCTCCAAGGCCCGGGCGGCGGGCGTGGTGGTGGTGGAGGCGGACCGGCGGAAGCTGGACGGCATGAGCCGCACCCACGCCCACCAGGGCGTCATCGCCCTGGCCGCCGTGCGGGAGTACGCCTCGGTGGAGGACATCCTCCAAAGCGCGGCGGACAAGGGCGAAGCGCCGCTGGTGGTGGTGTGCGACGAGATCTCCGACCCCCACAACCTGGGGGCCATTATCCGCACCGCCGAGTGCGCCGGGGCCCACGGGGTGATCATCCCCAAGCGGCGCAGCGCGGGGCTCACCGCCGTCGTGGCAAAGACCTCGGCGGGGGCGGTGGCCCATGTGCCGGTGGCCCGGGTGCCCAACATCCCGTCGCTTTTGAAGGATCTGAAAAAGCGGGGCGTGTGGGTGTTCGGCGCGGCGGCGGACGGGACCACGCCGCTGTACGGCGCGGATTTGAAGGGCCCCGCGGCCATCGTCATCGGCAGCGAGGGGGAGGGGATGACCCGCCTGGCCGCCGAGACCTGCGATTTTCTGGTGGGCATCCCCATGCGGGGCAGGCTGAATTCCCTGAACGCCTCCGCCGCCGCGGCCATCCTGCTCTATGAGGCGGTGCGCCAGCGGCTGGGGTAAACGTGGTACGAAACGAGTGAGGAAAGGGACTTATGGCTTCCAAGGACGAGCGGGAACAACAGTATGACGATCTTCTGACCGCCGGCGCGCCGCCAGCGGAGGGGGACTTCTCTCTGGAGGAGATCCTGGCGGAGTACGGCGGCGGGCGGCAGAAGCTGCTGCGGGAGGTGGAGGCCGAGGCGGCCCCCATCCTGGAGCCGGAGGCCCCGTCCCCGGCGGACGCCCCGGCGGCCAAGCCTCTGCGGGAGAAACCGGCTCCCCCCCCGCCCAAGGCCCCGGAGGAGCCGCCTGAGGCGCTGGAGGAGGCTCTCCCCAAGGCCCCCCGCCCCATCTCCATGGAGGAGGTGGTGGGCCTCACCGTGGACGCGGTGATGGAGGAGGAGACGGCGGAGCCGCTGCTCCGGCCCAGGCGGGGGCTGTTCTCCCGGCGGCGGCTGGAGGAGACGGAGGAGCTGTACAGCCCGCCGGAGCCGGAACCGGAGCCGGTGCCCGAGGCCGAGCGGATCGGCCCGGAGCCGGCGGACCTGAGCGACGCGGCGGAGGATTTTCGGACGGAGGCCAAGCGCCGCGGCGGCGGCGTGACGGCGGCCTTCTGCCTGGCGCTGGTGCCGGCGGCGCTGCTGCTGGCGGAATACCGGGGGGTGGAGGTCCCCTATTGGACGGGACAGGCCTTCACCCAGACGGTGTTTTTGCTGGCGGTGCTGGCGGTGGAGTGCGTTTTGGGGCGGCACGTGTTTTTGAAGGCGGGGCGGATGCTGGTCCGCAGGCGCTGCACCAGCGAGCTTTTGACCTGTATTTCGGCGGTGGTGATGGCGGCGGACTGCGCCGCGCGCCTCCTCCGGCCCGGGCGGACGGACGCGGCGCTCTACGCCCCCGTGGCCTGTATGGCCATGGCCTTCGCCATGTGGGGCGGGGCGCGGGAGAGCCGGGGGATGTACGACACCTTCCGGGCCGCGGCGGTGGACGACGAGCCGCCCTATCTCGTCACGGAGACGGACAAGGGCGCCTGCAAGCAGAGGGGCAGCGTCCCGGGATTTTACACCACCGCCCTCCGGGACGACGCGGTGACCCTCTGGCAGACGGCGCTTTTGCCGGTGGTGCTGGTGGCGTCCGTCGTGTTCGCGGGGCTCAGCTCCCTGGGCCAGGGACGGGGGGACGATTTCTTTTTGAACTGGTCCGCCATCCTGGGGGCCGGAGCCGCCTTCGCCCTGCCGCTTTGCTGGGGCCTGCCCTTCGCGCGGCTGGCGCGGCATCTGCAAAAGGCGGGGTGCGCCGTGGCCGGGTGGTCCGGCGCGGAGCGCATCAGCCGCCGCAGGCGCATGGTCCTCACGGATTCGGACCTCTTCCCCCCCGGCACCATCCAGCTCAACGGCGTGAAGGTCTTTGGGGAGGAGATGAAAAAGGCGGTGTCCTACGCCGCCACCCTGACCCGCTGCGCGGGCTGCGGCCTTCACCGCCTGTTCGAGGGGCTGATGCGCAGCGAGCTGGGCCGCTATGAGGACGCGGACGACTTCAGCTTTTACGAGGAGGGCGGCTATTCCGCCAACATCCACGGGGAGACGGTCCTCCTGGGCACCGCCTCCTTCATGCGCAAGATGGACGTGCGCCTGCCGGCGGGCATCAATTTGAAAACCGGCGTGTTTCTGGCGGTGGACCGCCAGATCGCCGCGGTCTTTGCCGTGAAGTACAACGCGGCGGAAAATGTGGACTTCGCCCTGCGGATGATGCGCCGCAGCCGCATCACCCCCATTCTGGCGGCCCGGGATCCCAACATCAACCCGGCCCTCGTCAAGCGCAAGTTCCACAAGGGCGTGAAGATGGACTTCCCGGACCTGAGCGCCCGGGTGGCCCTCAGCGAGGCGGAGCTGGACCGGGGGATGCCCCGGGCCCTGCTGTTCCGGGAGGGGCTGCTGCCCTACGCGGACGCCGTAGTGGGCAGCCGCCGGATGTGCAAGGCGGTCCGCCAGGGGGCGGCGCTGTCCTTCTTCTCCAGCGCGGCGGGGACCCTGCTGGCGTTTTACCTGGTGTTCGGCGGGAATTACGAGCTGCTGACGCCCCTGGCCCTGCTGACTTTCCTGCTGCTGTGGACCCTGCCGGTGCTCCTTTTGAGCGATTGGGTGGGGCGGTACTGAGCGGGGGGGAGAGGTTTGGAGAGACGACGTCTCTCCGAGCCTCTCCCGTTTTTTGTGTGGGGAGCCAAAATTACACGTCGTTTTTTCTCTGTCCTGCCCAAAATAGCCAAGGTGCCAAAAAATTAGTTGTATTGCCCCTGTAAACGTTGTATAATTTCTACATTGGACCGCGCTTCGCGCGGTCCGGGCATGGCATTCTCGCGGCCGAGAGGCCGTGGCAACAGCACAACATAAGGAGTGGAACGAACATGAGCTATTCAGTACAAAACATCCGCAACGTCTGTCTGCTGGGTCACAGCGGCAGCGGCAAGACCGCCCTGGCGGAGAGCCTGCTGTATATGACCGGCGTGATCGACCGCATGGGCCGCTGCGCCGACGGCAACACCGTCTGCGATTACGACGCCGAGGAGACGAAGCGTCAGATTTCCATTTCTACCGCCGTGGCGCCCCTGGAGTATAAGGGCTGCCGGATCAACGTGCTGGATACGCCGGGCGCGTTCGACTTTGCCGGCGAGGTGATGGAGGCCCTCCGGGCCGCCGACGCCGCCATTATCGTCTGCTCCGCCAAGGACGGCATTTCCGTGGGCCTGGAAAAGGCGTGGAAATACTGCGAGGAGCGGAACATGCCCCGCTTTGTCTACATCTCCAAGACCGACGAGGAGAACAGCGACTACAACGAGACGTTCGAGGCCCTGCGGGCCCGCTTCGGCAACAAGATCGCCCCCGTGGTGGTCCCCATCTGGGACGACGCGAAGAAGGTCACCGGCCTTATCGACGTGCTGAACAAGCGCGCCTATGAGATGCACGATCTCAAGCGGGTGGAGATCGACGTTCCCGAGGGCAAGGGCGACGTGGTGGAGGAGTTCAACAACGCCTTGAAGGAGTCCGTGGCCGAGACCAGCGAGGAGCTGATGGACAAGTTTTTCGCCGGCGAGGACTTCACCTATGCCGAGATGATCCAGGGCCTGCGCCAGGGCGTGCGGGAGCTGAGCCTCTTCCCGGTGCTGTGCGGCTCCGCCGTGAACTGCATGGGCTCTTTGATGCTGATGGACAACATCGTGGATCTGCTGCCCAACCCCATGGAGGGCAACTACCACAAGGCCACCCGCCAGGACGGCGAGACGGAGGAGTTCGTCGTCTCCCCCGGCGGCGTGCCCACGGCCTTCGTGTTCAAGACCGTCTCCGACCAGTACGGCAAGTATTCCTTCGTGAAGGTGCTCTCCGGCGCCATCACGCCGGACCTGCCGATGGTCAACGCCCGCACCGGCGCTTCCGAGAAGCTGGGCCGCCTGTATGTGATGCGGGGCAAGAAGGCCACCGAGGTCAAGGAGCTGGTCTGCGGCGACATCGGCGCCGTGGGCAAGATGGAAAAGGTCAGGACCGGGGACACCCTGTGCGACGCCCGGAAGGTGGTCGCCCTGAAGAGCATCCCCTTCGCGGAGCCCTGTTACTCCGTGGCCGTGGTGCCCAAGACCCGGGGCCAGGAGGATAAGATCGCCCAGGGCCTGAACAAGATGAACGAAGAGGACCTCACGTTCCACGTCGCCAACAACAGCGAGACGCACCAGATGGTCATCTCCGGCGCGGGCGACATGCAGATGGACGTGCTGGTGAGCAAGCTGAAGTCCCGCTTCAACGTGGACGCGGAGCTGGTCCCCACCCGGGTCCCCTACCGTGAGAAGATCCGCAAGACCGTGCAGAAGCAGGGCCGCCATAAAAAGCAGACCGGCGGCAGCGGCCAGTTCGGCGATGTGTGGGTCCGCTTCGAGCCAAACGACGAGAGCGAGGAATTCGTTTTCGCCGAGGAGGTCTTCGGCGGCTCCGTGCCCCGGAACTTCTTCCCTGCGGTGGAAAAGGGCCTCCGGGAGGCCTGCGTCCACGGTCCGCTGGCGGGCTATCCCGTGGTGCATTTGAAGGCCGTGCTGTACGATGGGTCCTACCACCCGGTGGACTCCTCCGAGATCGCCTTCAAGACGGCCGCCCAGCTCGCCTATAAGGCCGCCCTGCCCGAGGCCAGCCCCGTTCTGCTGGAGCCGGTGGGCGAGCTGAAGGTCACCGTGCCCGACAGCTATATGGGCGACGTCATCGGCGATCTGAACAAGCGCCGGGGCCGCGTCATGGGCATGGACCCCACCGACGGCGGCGAGCAGATCATCACCGCCGAGGTCCCCATGGCCGAGATGGGCAGCTATGCCATCGACCTGCGGGCCATGACCCAGAGCCGCGGCAGCTTCGTCTTCCACTTCGTCCGCCATGAGGACTGCCCGCCCGCGGCCCAGGAGAAGGCCATCGCCGAGGCCAAGAAGCTGGCGGAGCAGCAGTAAAAACGCACCGGAAAAGCCGGAGAGCCTTGGCTCTCCGGCTTTCGCCTGTGGAAAAAGCCTCGCAGAGTTCGCGCCCGGAGGCGCGAAGAAAATGAAATCCATGTTCTCCGACGACATGTGCGTCGGAGAACATACATCTCGGTC
>JAEXWS010000122.1 GCA_023406225.1 Bacillota bacterium
GTCAGGACTGGTGCTATTGGGACTATCCCCTTATCGAGCTGAGCGGCAAGACCATGGGCGTCATCGGCCTGGGGAAGATCGGCGTGTGCACCGCCGCCATCGCCGGGGCGCTGGGCATGAAGGTCCAGGGCTATGATCCCTATCCCACCGACAGCGGCCGGGCCGTGGCGGAGTATGTGGACTTTGAGACGCTGCTGGCCACCTCGGACGTGATCGCCGTCCACATGCCGCTGCTGCCCTTCAGCGAGGGCCTCATCAACAAGGAGAACATCGCCAAGATGAAGGACGGCGTGATTATCATCAACAACAGCCGGGGCCAGATCGTGGTGGAACAGGACCTGGCGGACGCCCTGAACAGCGGAAAGGTGTATGCGGCGGGGCTGGATGTGGTGTCCACGGAGCCCATCCGGGGGGACAATCCCCTGCTGAAGGCCAAAAACTGCATCATCACGCCCCACATGTCCTGGGGACCCAGGGAGAGCCGCCAGCGCATCATGGACTGCGCGGTGGAGAATATGAAGGCGTACATTGCGGGCGCGCCGGTCAACGTGGTGAACCCGTAACAAAAAGAGCCGTCCGGTGGACGGCTCTTTTTACCAGACCACAGGGAAAGGACGGTAGACATGTCGAAATGGATCTTGGTGCCGGATTCCTTCAAGGGGACCATGTCCTCTCAGGAGATCTGCGGCGTTATGGCGGAGGAGCTGCGTTCCCGCGTGCCGGGGGCGGAGGTGGTCTCCCTGCCCGTGGCGGACGGGGGAGAGGGCAGCGTGGACGCCTTTTTGGCCGCCGTGGGCGGCTGGAAGGTGGAGGTTTCCTGCACCGGGCCGGACTTCCGGCCCCTCAAGGGCTTTTACGGCCGCCTCACCGGCGGCGGCACCGCCGTTGTGGAGATGGCGGCCGCGGCGGGGCTTCCGTTGATGGAGGGGAAGCTCTGCGCCGAGGGCACGACGACCTACGGCGTGGGCGAGCTGATCCTGGCCGCCGTGCGGGACGGCGCGAAGCGCGTCATCCTGGGTCTTGGCGGCAGCGCCACCAACGACGGCGGCTGCGGCTGCGCCGCAGCCCTGGGCGTGCGGTTCCTGGATGGGGCGGGAGAGCCCTTTTTGCCGGTGGGCGGCACGCTGGACCGGTTGTGCCATGTGGACGTGTCCGGCCTCTCCCCCCTGCTGGAGGGGGTGGAGATCGTGGCCATGTGCGACATCGACAACCCCCTCTGCGGCCCCGCCGGGGCCAGCGCCGTGTTCGGCCCCCAGAAGGGGGCGGACGGGGCCATGGTGGAGCGTCTGGACCGGAACCTGCGCCATCTGGCGGAGGTCATCCGCCAGGACCTGGGGAAAGAGATCCTGGACCTGCCCGGCTCCGGCGCGGCGGGGGGCCTGGGCGGCGGCGCGGCGGCCTTTTTGGGCGGGCGGCTGCAAATGGGCATCGAGACGGTGCTGGACACCGTGGGCTTTGACGGCCTTCTGCCCGGGGCCACCGCGGTCCTCACCGGCGAGGGCCGCATCGACGGCCAGAGCCTCCGGGGCAAGGTGGTGGTGGGCGTGGCCCGCCGGGCCCGGCGGGCGGGGGTGCCCGTCATCGCCGTGGTGGGGGACATCGCCCCCGGCGCGGAGGCGGCCTATGCCGAGGGCGTCACCGCCATGATCAGCACCAACCGCCGGGCCGTCCCCTGGGAGACCGCGCGGCGGACGGCGAAGGAGGACCTGCGGGCCGCGGTGGGCGATCTCACGCGGCTGTACGCGGCGCTGGGAGAGGAGAGAGCGCGATGAACCGTATTTTGAAAAGCCCCGGGAAATACGTCCAGGGCCCCGGCCTTTTGGGGGAGCTGGACCGGCATCTCCAGGGCATGGGGGAGCGGGTGCTGCTTTTGCTCAGCGAGGGCGGCATGCGGCGGAGCCGTCCGGCCCTGGACGCGTGCTTTGCCGAAAGCCCCATGGAGGCGGTCTATGAGGTGTTCCGCGGCGAATGCTGCTGGAGCGAGATCGACCGCGTCGCGTCGGCGGCCCGGGCGGCGGGCGCCGGCGCCGTCGCGGGCGTGGGCGGCGGCAAGATCTTGGACACCGCCAAGGCGGCGGCCTTCCGGGCGGGCCTTCCGGCGGTCATCGTGCCCACGGTGGCCTCCACGGACGCGCCGTGCAGCTCCCTTGCGGTGGTGTACCGGGAGAACGGGGAGTTCGAGCAGTACCTGTTTCTGGACCGCTGCCCGGACGCGGTGCTGGTGGACACGGAGCTGATCGCCAAGGCCCCGGCAAAGCTTCTGGCGGCGGGCATGGGCGACGCCATGGCCACCTGGTTCGAGGCCCGGGCCTGCCGGGCCTCGGGACGGGACAACCAGGTGGCGGGGAAGCCCACCCAGGCGGCCACGGCCCTGGCCGGGCTCTGCTGGGACGTTTTGCGGCGGGACGGCCCCGCCGCGCTGAAGGCGGCGGAGCGGGGCGCCTGCACGCCGGAGCTTGAAAACATCGTGGAGGTGAACACCTACCTCTCCGGCGTGGGGTTTGAAAGCGGCGGACTGGCCGCGGCCCACGCCATCCAAAAGGGCTTCACCTTTATCCCCGAACTCCACCAGGCCTACCACGGCTGCAAGGTGGCCTTCTGCACCCTGGTCCAGCTGGTGCTGGAGCGGGCGGAGGAGGTGGCGGAAGTGCTGGCCTTCTGCCGGGAAGTGGGCCTGCCTGTGACGTTTGCGGAGCTGGGCTGCGCCCGGGTGGACGGCGCATCGCTGCGTTTGGCGGCGGAAAAGGCCTGCGTGCCGGGTTCCACCATCCACAACCTGCCCTTCCCGGTGACGCCGGAGCAGGTGGCGGAGGCCTTAATGGCGGCGGACGCCCTGGGCAGGGCGTGAGATGGCCCGGTCCCGTCCCCGGGGACGGGACCGGGCGTTTTTTCGGCGGTTCTTGAAATTCCCGCTTGACAAACGGCCCCGCATCCTGTATCTTAAATCCCAACAACAAAATGAACAGATACGATGACAGGGAAAAAATCTCCCCGCAGACGCTTCAGAGAGTTGCCGGGCGCTGCGAGGCAATGCAGAGCGGAGAGATGTCACTGGCCCTTGAGTATTCCCGCCGATGCCGGGATATCCGGTTTAGGCGGGAACGGGTTTCCTCACCGTTACCAGAGAGGCGGGATTCGCGCGGGACGCCGCGCCGATGCCGGAAGCGGGCGTGCCTTGCACGTCAATGAGAGTGGTACCGCGGAAGTTCAGGCTTTCGTCTCTTCTATGGAAGAGACGGGGGCTTTTTTTGTTGCCGTTTTCGGGCGGGTTTGCCCCATCTGTTTGAAATTTGGAGGAACGGAGCATGAAGCGCATCAAAATTTTTGACACCACCCTCCGGGACGGCGAGCAGTCTCCCGGATGCAGCATGAACCTGGGGGAGAAGATCGAAATGGCGCGGCAGCTGGAAAAGCTGGGCGTGGACGTGATCGAGGCGGGCTTCGCCATCGCCTCTCCCATGGACCACAAAAGCGTCCAGGCCATCGCCGCCGCCGTGTCCGCGTGCACGGTGGCGAGCCTGGCCCGGTGCACGAAGGGCGACATCGACGCCGCCTGGGACGCGGTGCAGGGCGCGAAGCACCCCCGCATCCACGTGTTTCTGGCCACCAGCGACATCCACATGGAGTATAAGCTCCAGATGACCCGGGAGCAGGTCCTCCGCCGCATCACCGAGATGGTGGCCTACGCCGCGGGCAAGTGCCCGGACGTGGAGTTCTCCGCCGAGGACGCGTCCCGGTCCGACCGGGCGTTCCTCGCCAAGTGCTACGCCAACGCCGTGGCGGCGGGGGCCACGGTTTTGAACGTGCCGGACACCGTGGGCTATTCCACGCCCCAGGAGATGGCGGAGCTCATCACGTATCTCCGCCAAAACGTCCCCGGCATCGAGAAAACGGATATCTCCGTCCACTGCCACGACGATCTGGGCATGGCCGTGGCCAACTCCCTGGCCTGCATCGCCGCCGGAGCCTCCCAGGTGGAGTGCACGGTGAACGGCATCGGGGAGCGGGCGGGCAACGCCAGCCTGGAGGAGGTGGTCATGGCCCTCCACACCCGCCGGGACTTCTACGGCGCGGAGAGCGGCGTGAACACGAAGCAGATCTACCGCAGCAGCAAGCTCCTCAGCAACATCACCGGCGTACCCATCCCGCCCACGAAGGCGGTGGTGGGGGCCAACGCCTTCGCCCACGAGTCCGGCATCCACCAGCACGGCGTCATCGCCAACGCCCAGACCTATGAGATCATGAACTCCGCCGATGTGGGGGTCCCCCAGAACACCATGGTCCTGGGCAAGCACTCCGGCAAGCACGCCCTGCGGGAGAAGCTCCAGACCATGGGATACGACCTGAGCGACCAGGAGCTGGACAGCGTGTTCGCCCGGTTCAAGGACCTGGCGGACAAGAAAAAGAACGTCACCGCCGCCGACATCGAGGCGCTGGTGCTCCACCGCCGCAACGCCGGACCCGCCGCCTGCCGCCTGGTGAGCCATGTGGTGAACGCCGGGGACGGCATCCCCAACACCTCCTGCATCAAGCTCCAGCGGGACGACGAGGTGCTGGAGGAGGTGGCCATCGGCTCCGGGCCGCTGGACGCGTCCTTTAAGGCCATCAACCGGATGCTGGGCATGAACATCCGCCTGGAGAGCTTCAGCCTCAACGCCGTCACCGACGGGGAGGACGCCGTGGGCGAGGCGGTGGTGAAGCTGGAGGACGAGCACGGCTGCGTCTACACGGGCACGGGCCTTTCGACGGACGTGATCGAATCCTCCATCCGGGCCTATGTGAGCGGCGTGAACAAGATTTTGGAGGCCGCCGGCGGGTCCATGAGCGCCACCGCGTGAGAGGAGAAAGAGCGAAATGGGAATGACAATGACGCAGAAGATCCTGGCCCGCCACGCGGGGCTGGACACGGTCCGGGCGGGCCAGCTCATCCAGGCGAAGCTGGATCTGGTGCTGGGCAACGACATCACCACCCCCGTTGCCATCAACGAGTTTGAGGCGGCGGGCTTTGAGCGGGTGTTCGACAAGAGCCGCATCGCCCTGGTGATGGACCACTTCACCCCCAACAAGGACATCAAGGCCGCCGCCCAGTGCAAGCAGTGCCGGACCTTCGCCCGCCGGTTCGATATCGACCACTGGTACGACGTGGGGACCATGGGCATCGAGCACGCCCTCTTGCCGGAGCAGGGCCTGGTGGCCCCCGGCGAGGCCGTCGTCGGCGCGGACTCCCACACCTGCACCTACGGCGCCCTGGGGGCCTTTTCCACCGGCGTCGGGTCCACGGACATGGCCGCCGCCATGGCGGCGGGGGAGACGTGGTTCAAGGTGCCCTCCGCCATCCGGGTGCATCTCACCGGGAAGCTCCGGCCCTATGTCTCCGGGAAGGACGTGATCTTGACCCTCATCGGCAGGATCGGCGTGGACGGAGCCCGGTACCAGTCCCTGGAGTTCACCGGCCCCGGCGTGGCGGCGCTCACCATCTACGACCGGCTGACCATCTCCAACATGGCCATCGAGGCCGGGGCGAAAAACGGCATCTTCCCCGTGGACGCCGCCACGAGGGACTATGTGGCCGGACGGGTGGACCGGGCATGGACCGCCGAGGAGGCGGACGGGGACGCGGAGTATGCGCGCACCGTGGAGATCGACCTTGGCGAGGTGGACTGCACCGTGGCCTACCCCCACCTGCCGGAGAACGCCCGTCCCGCCCGGGAGGGCCATGGCGTGGCCATCGACCAGGTGGTTATCGGCTCCTGCACCAACGGCCAGCTTGCGGACATGGCCGCCGCCGCGGCGGTGCTGAAGGGCCGCCGCCTGGCCCCCAATGTCCGGGGCATCGTCATCCCCGCCACCCAGACGGTCTATCGGGAGTGCATGAAGCGGGGGTATACGGACATTTTCCTGGACGCGGGCTGCATCGTCTCCACCCCCACCTGCGGGCCGTGCCTGGGCGGGCACATGGGGTGCCTGGCCGCCGGGGAGCGGTGCGTCTCCACCACCAACCGCAACTTCGTGGGCCGCATGGGCCACGTGGAAAGCGAGGTCTATCTGGCCTCCCCCGCCGTGGCGGCAGCCTCCGGCGCGGCGGGCCACATCTGCCATCCTGAGGAGGTCTGACATGAACGCCCACGGCATTGTACACAAATACGGGGACCACGTGGATACCGACGTGATCATCCCCGCCCGGTATCTGGCGAGCCAGGACCGGAAGGAGCTGGCGGCCCACTGCATGGAGGACATCGACCCGTCCTTCGCCGCCCGGGTCCGTCCCGGCGACATCTTGGCGGCGGGGGCCAACTTCGGCTGCGGCTCCTCCCGGGAGCACGCCCCCATCGCCATCCAGGCCAGCGGCGTCGCCTGCGTCATCGCCGCCACCTTCGCCCGCATCTTCTACCGCAACGCCATCAACATCGGCCTGCCCATTCTGGAGTGCCCCGCCGCCAGCGCCGCCGTCCAAAACGGCGACACGGTGTCCGTGGACTTCGATACGGGCCTCATCACCGACGAGACCACGGGGGAGACCTTCCAGGCGGAGCCGTTTCCGCCCTTCATCAAGGACATGATCCGAAAGGGCGGGCTGATGGCCGCCCTCAAGGCGAAGGAGGCGGAGGCATGAACAAGACCATTGCCGTCATCCGGGGCGACGGCATCGGCCCGGAGATCGTGGAGGAGGCCCTTGGCGTTCTGGACGCGGCGGCCGCCAGGTTCGGCCATGTGTTCACCTACGCCGAGGCCCCCATGGGCGGCTGCGCCATCGACGCGTGCGGCGCGCCGCTGCCGGAGGAGAGCCTCAGGACCTGCCTTGCGGCCGACAGCGTGCTGCTGGGGGCCGTGGGCGGCCCCAAATGGGACGCCCAGCCCCCGGAAAACCGCCCGGAGAAGGGCCTTTTGAAGCTCCGGGAGGCCATGGGGCTCTATACGAACGTCCGTCCCGCCCGGATGTTCCGGGACCTGGCCGCCGCCTGCCCCCTGCGGCCGGAGATCGCGGAAAAGGGCATCGATTTCGTGGTGGTCCGGGAGCTGATCGGCGGCGTCTACTTCGGCGCCCACACCACGGAGACGACGGACGGCCAAAGGAAGGCCACGGACATCATGGCCTACACGGAGGAGGAGATCCGCCGGGTGGCCCATGTGGCCTTCCGCATGGCCCGGGCGCGGCGGCGGCGGGTGACCTCGGTGGACAAGGCCAACGTGCTGGCCACGTCCCGGCTGTGGCGGGCCGTGGTGGAGGAGACGGCGGCGGCGTATCCGGACGTGGAGCTTAGGCACATGTACGTGGACAACGCCTCCATGCAGCTCATCCGGGACCCCGGCCAGTTTGATGTGATCGTGACGGAGAACCTCTTCGGAGACATCCTCTCCGACGAGGCCAGCCAGATCACCGGATCCGTGGGCATGATCCCCTCCTCCAGCCTGGGGGACGGGACCCGGGGGCTGTACGAGCCCATCCATGGCTCCGCCCCGGACATCGCGGGGCGGGACGAGGCCAATCCCATCGGCACCATCCTGGCCGCCGCCATGATGCTGCGCCACAGCTTCGCCATGGCGGCGGAGGCCGACGCGGTGGAGCGTGCGGTGGACGCGGTGCTGCGGGAGGGCTGGCGCTGCGGAGACATCCTCCGAAGCGGCGGCAGGCTGGCCGGCTGCCGGGAGATGGGCCGGCTGATCCGGGAGCGGATATGATGAAAAGAAAGGGACCGCCCATGGGCGGTCCCTTTCTTTTCATCATATGGGGAGGAGGCGGCCAGCCGCGCCTGCGGGCGCGTGCCGTGTGAGGCGTTTGGGCAAGCCGCTGGGAAAGAACGCCTTCAGGCGGTCCCCTCCTGACCGGCTCCGCGGCTTTGGCGGCGCGCCGGTCACGATCCATGCGGAAGGGCCGCCGCCAGCGCCGCGTAGGCCGTCTCCGCGTCCGCGCCGTCCAGGGTCGAAACCAGGTCCAAAAAGGCCTGGTTCTCTTCGCTCAGCGCGATGGGCTGCATCCGGCCCGCGTTGTTCTCCTCCAGGAAGGCCCCCGTCTCCGCAACGCCGGTGACGAAGTCCTCCATATCCCCGGCGGAGAGCTGGGCGAAGGCCTGGCGGTACAGGTGGAACACGCTGTTCCACGCGCCGGGATTGGACGCCTCCTGCAAAAGCCCCGTCCGGGCGGCCCGGAAAAAGCCGGGAAGCTGTTTGAGGGGCAGGTAGTAGTAGGCCGCCGCGTTGTAACAGGCGTCGAACTCCCCGGAGCCCTCCAGCTCCCGGGCGCACCGGGCGGCGGTGCCCTGGCCGGAGACGTTTCCGGCGCGCAGGGCGTTCACCATGAGGGTGGCCTTATAGTCCGTGTCGTCATAGACCTCCAGCCGGTCCAGCCGCTGGAGGATGGCCACGGCGTCGCCCCGGAGGGAGCCGTCCGCCAGACGGTCGAACTGGCTGGCGGCGTACAGGCTGCCCGCCTGGAACAGGGCGAAGACGGCGGCCGTGGTCCAAAGCGCCGCGGCGGCCAGCCGCCCCAGGGCCACGCGCCCCTCTTTGGGCGCGTGGCAGCGGATGATGAGCACGGCGAAGAGGACGAACACCACCACCTGGTAGACCTGGGTGGACCAGACCACCTCCGTCAGGGAGTGGGCGGTCATCATGGTGAGGCAGGCGGCCAGCATGGGGAAGAGGGGGTCCCCCTTCTCCCGGCGGCGCAGCAGCAGCCATGCGGCGCTGCCCAGCAGGAGGCAGAAGGCGGCCAGCCCCACGAGCCCCGCCTCGTCCATGATCTGGATGAACTGGTTGTGGATGTATTTGGACTCGTAATAAAAGCTCTGGACCGCCGTGATCTGGCCCTCCACGCCGCCCAGGCCCCAGCCGATCAGCGGGCTCTGCTTCCAAAGGGCGATGCCGTCCCGGAAAAAGACCAGCCGCTGGATGAAGTTCTGATTGGCCCACAGGCCCTGGAGCCGGTTGGCGGCGAAGCCCGGCAGCAGCTTGTATCCCAGGGGGACCTTCGTGCCGTCGGAGAGGGTGAGCGCGTCCAGGCGGCCCTCGCCGGAGAGATCGAACCACACGATCCTGGCGTCCTCCGGCACGGTGAAGGCGGCATCCGACAGGGCGCCCCGGTACAGCGGCGTGTTGGTGTGCATCATGAGCTGGGATTCGTTCTGGCTGTATACGGCGACGTCCGCATCCGCGCCCCGGGCCGCCACGGTATAGGCCCCCGGCGCAGGGTAGACCGCCCGGGAGAGGGTCTCTCCGGCGCTCAGGCGGACAGACCCGGTCACCTGGAACGCCAGCACGGCGTACAAAACGGCGGCCGCCGCCAGCGCGCCCCCGGCGATGGCGACGGCTTTGCCCCGGCCCTCCAGCGCCGCCGCCAGCCGCCGCCCGCCGAAGCGGTCCAGCGCCCAGACGGCGGGGCCGCAGGCCAGGGTCAGCAGCACCGGGACCAGGGCCCCGCCGCCGGAAAGCCCCAGGAAGGGATAGGCGGCGAAGGCGCAGACCACCGTGACCGCCACGCACTCCAGCATGAGCAGAAACAGCGCCAGCCGGTTCCCCCTTCCGGCGCACAGCACGTACACCAGGCAGGTGAGGGCGAAGGCCGCCATGGCGCCCATGGAAAAGGAGAGGAAAAAGGCCAGGGCCTGCATCCCCAGGGCCAGGGCGGCGAAAAGCCGCCGCTTTTCATCCGCCGCCGTTTGGAAGAGGTACAGGGAGATCAGCAGTCCGAAGGCGAGAACGCCCGCGGAGACGTTGGCGTTGGAGAAGATGCCGGTGATGCGGACCCCGGCCTCGTATCCGATGGCGTTTGCCGGATAGGAGGACCCGGTGAGCCCCATGAGCCAGGAAAAGCCCCGGGAGAGCAGGCGGAGGGAGGAAGCGTCCACGCACAGCAGGGCCACCGCTGCGATCACGCCGCTGAGAGCGGCCAGCAGGCCCCGGAGCCGCTCTTTCTCCACCCGCACCAGCACCAGGCCGAACACCGCCAGGGCCGTCAGGGTCTTGACGCTCTCCCGGCCCGCATAGGCCCCGAAGGAGGACCACAGGCCGGAGGCCAGGCTCACCAGGGCGTACAGCGCCACCGCCGCCGTCAGGGGGGAGAGCCGCCGGCGCAGCAAGTCCATGGGCCCCCGGCCGATGGACAGCAGCAGATAGACGGCGGCCGCCGCCACGCCGCAGGCGCGGCTGATGCCGGTCATGGCGAAAAACAGCAGCGCCGGCAGCAGATAGGGGAACAGGCCCGCCAAGGGGTCCCGGATGGCCCGGGTCTCCCGGTTTGTATGTTTCAAATCAAATCACTCCTTGGAGATGTTCCGCCCGCTCCTCCGTGGGGAGCAGGGAGCGGTATTGGTCCATCACGATGGGAAGCACGCGCTCCAGCGCGTAGGGAGCCGCCGCCTGACGGGCGGCCGCGCCCAGGGCGGCGGCCAGGCCCGGCTCCTCCAGCAGCCGCTCCACGGCGGCCGCGAAAGCCGCCGCGTCGCCGTGGGGATAGAGCAGGCCCGTCAAACCGTCGGCCAGCAGGTCCGTGTGGCCCTTGACGGCGCTGGCGGCGATGGGCAGGCCGCAGTACATGGCCTCCATGATGTTGAAGGGCAGCCCCTCGGACCGGCTGGCGGAGGCCGCGCCGTCCGCCAGGGCGTACAGGGGAGCCATCCGCGCCACCTGGCCGGGGAACACCGCCCGGTCCGCCACGCCCAGCTCCGCCGCCAGCGCCCGGCACTGCTCCAGCAGCGCGCCCTGCCCCGGCAGCAGCAGCTTCACCCGCGCCGGCAGCAGGGGAAGGGCCCGGAGCAGGATCTCCTGCCCCTTGCGGCGGGAGAATTCCGCGGCATAGAGCAGCACGAAGTCCGACGGGGAGAAACCGTATGTATCCCGCATGTCCGCGGCCTCGCCGGGGGAGCACTCCAGGCGGGAAAAATCCACGCCCACGCCGGGAATCCGGGCCGTTCGCCGCCCCAGGCGGTACCGGCGGGCGGTGCGGTCGTCCCAGGCGTTCATGGTCAAAAGCAGGTCCGTCTGGGGGGCGGTGAGCTTCTCCGCCGCCAGCAGCGCGGCGCGCTTCAAAGGCGGCGTGCCGTCGTCGAAGAGGTACCCGTGGGCCATGTTCACCAGAGGCGGCCGGGGGTCGACCCCCGCCGCCGCCCGGCGGGTGAAAAACGCCGCCAGGGACGTGTGGGCGCACACCAGGGCGTACCGGTTCTCCCGCATCAGCGCCCGCAACCGGCGCTGGGCGGCCAGGTTGGCCGGGGAGGCCATCCGTTTTTCAAACGGGAGGGGGAACACCGCGTCCGCCTCCGGCACCCGCTCCGCCGGACCGCCGCAGGCCGTGTGGACCTCCCAGCCCAGCTCCCGAAACGCCGCCAGGTAGGGGCGGTGGAAGTGGAGGATATGGGAGAACGTGGACGCGGTGAATAGCACGCGCTGCTTCATGGGCACCTCCGGTTTGTTACGTTCGCATGACACAACTGTTATTATATTTGACACTGTGTGGGATTTCAAGTAGAATAAAACTGGATTTTACCGAAGGGAGGCACGCCGATGATCAAAGAGAACCAGCGCCTGCTGAATCAGCTCAACGTGTGTTCGGACGGCGTTTTGATCTTCTTCTCCCTTCTGCTGGCGTATTACATCCGCTTCCACGTGCTCCGGGGCACGGTCTCCGTGCCCTTTTCGTCCTATCTGTGGCTGGCGGCGGCCGCGGCGGCGCTGTGCCTTTGCACCTATGCGGTGGCGGGGCTGTACGGGTCCTACCGGAGCGTCCGTTTCCACAAGGAGGCCCAAACCCTGCTGCTGGCGACGCTGCTGGACACGATGATCCTCATCACGGCGCTGTTCGTCTTCCGGCTAACGGAGATGTCCCGCTGGATGCTGGTGTTTTTCTGCGCGCTGAATTACGGGGCGCTTCTCAGCAAGCGGGCGCTGCTGCGGGTGGTGCTGCGGCGCTACCGCCGGATGGGTTACAACCAAAAGCACGTTTTGGTGGTGGGCGACGGGGCCATGGCCAAGAAGTATGTGGAGCGCATCCGCCAGGACCGGAACCTGGGCTTTCAGGCGGACGGCTATGTGGCCGACGGCGCGTCCTGGCGGGACCTGGAGCGCCTGGGGGGATATGACCGGCTGGAGGAGATATTGGAGCAGAAGCGGCCCGACGAGGTGGTGGTGGCCATGTCGGCGGAGGAGTACCTTTTGACGGGCCGCATCATCACCGTGTGCGAAAAGACGGGCACCAAGCTCTCCCTCATCCCCTACTACGCGGACTACATGCCCTCCAACCCCCAGGTGGACAATATCGACGGCCTGCCCGTCATCAACCTGCGGCGCATCCCCCTGGACAATCTGGGCAACGCGGCGGTGAAGCGGACGATGGACATCCTGGGCGCGCTGGCTTTGATCGTTCTGACCTCGCCCGTCATGCTGCTGGCCGCCGTGGGGGTGAAGCTGTCCTCCCCCGGGCCTGTTTTGTTCCGCCAGGAGCGGGTGGGGCGGAACAAAAAGCCCTTTTTCATGTACAAATTCCGCTCCATGCGGGTGAACGACCGGGAGGCCACCGGCTGGAGCCGGGACGCGGACGACCGCAGGACCCGCTTCGGCTCCTTCATCCGCAAATGCTCCATCGACGAGCTGCCCCAGTTTTTCAACGTGCTGAGGGGGGACATGAGCCTGGTGGGCCCCCGGCCGGAGGTGCCCCACTATGTGGAGCAGTTCAAGGAGGAGATCCCCCGGTACATGGTCAAGCACCAGGTCCGTCCCGGCATCACCGGCTGGGCCCAGGTGAACGGCTACCGGGGGGACACCTCCATTAAAAAGCGCATCGAGCACGACCTTTATTATATTGAGAACTGGAACGTGTTTTTCGATTTAAAGATTTTATTGATGACCGTGGGGAAGAGCGTGAACAGCGAAAAGCTGGCGAAATGAAAAAGGAACTGCCGGAAGAGATGGCGTTTTCCAGTTCAAGAGCGGGCCGTACGGTCCGCTCCCTTTTTCAAACATGATGCGGATTTCGCGGTCTTGAAGGAAACGTTTTTTACCGAACGGGATGTTTTGCTTGTCCGATCTGTGATATGATTAAAACAACGGCGATGGGAAGTGAAAAATATTGAAACGGAAAGAGAAACCTCGTAAAAAATATCTGATGATCACAACGCTGGAAAACGACTCTGCGGAAAACCAGATCGCTTACAGCGAACTGTGCCGGCATGTCGGCGTCTGCGAACTTGTGCTGGCGAAGAACATGAAGATCAACCACTGTATGGGCTGCAACGACTGCTGGATCGTGACCCCCGGCATTTGCTCCATTCATGACGATTATGAGCAGATATTTATTAAAATGCTTCAGTCTGATGTTGTTGTTTTCCTGACGGAAGCACACATGGGGTTTGTATGCAGCCGCATGAAAAACATGATCGACCGGATCCTGCCGCTGGTGACGATGCATTTGAAATGTCAGGACGGTCAAATGCGGCATTATTCCCGATACAACAAAACCCCGGACATGTCCATGCTTTATGTGGGCGCGGCGGATCACGACTACTTAAATCTTTGGCTTGAACGCGTGCAGCTGAATCTCCACGGGGTTTCCCTGGGCGCCTTTGCATTTGACGACAGAGAGGAATGCTATCATGCACTTGCTCATCATTAACTGTTCGCCCCGTGTGAAGGCAAAAAGCAATACCAATATCGTTGTGAACGCCTTTGCGGAGGGCTATACAAAGGAGAAGAACACTGTTGAGATCTACCATTTATCCGAGCTTGGAAAATGGGAGGAAATTCGGCGCGCCTTTTATCGCAATGAAAATATTTTGATGGCAATTCCGTTGTATGTGGAATGTATCCCGGGCATCCTGATCGAATTTTTGGAAAGTCTTGACCCGGGTGAAGTAAATGCAGGCGGCGGGAGGATGCTCAGCTTTATCTTGCAGGGTGGATTTCCGGAGGCCTCGCAATTACGCTGCGGGGAGAAATATCTGGAAAAGCTCCCCTCTTTTTTGAACTGCGCCTACGGCGGAACGCTGATCAAGGGCAATTTGTTTATCACACACATGATGCCTAAGGAAACGGCGGATAAAATGGTTGCCCCTTTTATTCAAATGGGCGCCGCGTTTGCCCGGAACAACGGATTCAGCAAGGAAGAAGCGAATCGGTTTGCGGCGCCTGAGTTTTTATCAAAGCCGAGCGTGGTCATTTCCACACTGTTTGGCCCTCTAAAGAAGGTGTTTTTCAACATATTCTTTCATAAAAACGGCTGCCGGGGAAAGCTGACGGACCGGCCCTACGAGAAGTATTTGCATGAAACAGAGCCGGGGAATGTCCCGCGGCAATCAGATTGAATTGAGGAGCGGGCCGTACGGCCCGCTCCTCAATTCAATCTGATTGCTTTAAAAGGCGCATTCCTTTGGATTCACTTCCGACCTGCCGCGTACTTCGCCACCTTCCGGGCGGCGGTGGCCTGGGAGATGCCCAGCTCCTTCGCCACCGCCACGGTGGTCCCGCAGCGGCGGTAGGCGTCCCGGATGATCTGGCCCTCATAGGCGTCCATCCGCTCCGCCAGGGTGCCGCCGGGCGGGGGCGCGGCCGCCTGGGGCGCGGCGTCGCCGGCGTATTCCGCGGGCAGGGCGGCCACGTCGATGATGGGGTCCTGGACCGTGATGACCAGCCGCTCGATCAGGTTTTCCAATTGGCGCACGTTGCCGGGCCAGTCGAACTGCTCCAGAAAGGTCAAAAACCGGGGGCTGAAGGTGAGGTTTTTGCCGTACTCCCCGCAGAAGCGGGCCAGGAACTGGTGGGCCAGGGGGAAGATGTCCTCCGTCCGCTGCCGCAGGGGCGGGATGTGGATGCGGATGACGTTCAGCCGGTAAAAGAGGTCCGAGCGGAACATGCCCCGCTGCACCGCCTCCTCCAGGTTGCGGTTGGTGGCCACCAGCAGCCGGAAGTCCAGCTCGATCTTCTTCGTGCCGGAGAGGCGCTCGATGGTCTTTTCCTGGATGAGCTGGAGCAGCTTCGACTGGATGTGGGGCGGCAGCTCGCCGATCTCGTCCAGAAACAGCGTGCCGTGGTTGGCCAGCTCGATCTTGCCGATCTTGCCGCTGGTGGAGGCGCCGGTGAACGCGCCCTTCTCATAGCCGAAGAGCTCCGATTCGATGAGATTTTCGTGGAGCACCGCGCAGTTGACCTCGATGAAGGGACCCTCCGCCCGGTTGCTCATCTTGTGGATGGTCTTGGCCACGGCGCTCTTGCCCACGCCGGTCTCCCCGGTGATGAGGATGTTGGCCTTGGTGTTGGCGGTGTTCTGCATCAGCGTCCACAGCCGCTGCATGGAGGCGCTTTTGAAGATCATGGAGGTGGAGGTGGCCCGGGTGCGCAGCTCCGCGATCTCCTGGGAGTATTGCTGAAGGGAATCCTGCAGGTGGCGGTAGTTCCGCTGGATGGCGTTGATCTGCTCCATGGACACCGTGTTGAAGCACACGGCGTATTTCAGCTCCCCGTTGTCGTCGAACAGGGGGATGCCCACGGTCATCACGTTTTTGTGGGAGTTGTTGATGGTTTGGGTGGCGGTGATCTTTTTCTTCTGCCGGATGACCTCCGCCGTGACGCAGGGCGTGAAGACGCCGCTGGCCTCCAGGTCGAAGGCGGACTTGCCCACGATGGACCCGTGGGCGAAGCCGAAGTTTTTCTCATAGGTCTCGCTGACCCGCAGGATGACGCCCTGGGCGTCGGAGAGCATCATGTCGTCCGCCAGCACCAGATTGTTCTCCGGGTTCAAAATCTCAAAAAGGCCCTTAAGGTTGATGTCCTCATCAAAAAACCTGGACAGATTTGTGGGTTCCGCCAAAGTATTTCCCCCGCTTTCCCTCTGCGCCGGATATCCGGCGGTTCTATTCATTTTTGAGTATATCATATTCAAAAATGAATAGAAAGGGGTGGAGCGCAAATTTTCTCAGTCGGTTTTGCCAAAAAACCGTCGTAAAAATTATAAGGTTCCCCCAAACCACGGCAAATTTCAGCGGGCGGTCCTCTTGAAACGGGGTTATTCATTTTTGAATAACGGCTGGATCGGCCCCGCTGATCTCCCACGAAACCGCAAAAAACGGCCCGTTGGATTTGGCAAACTTCCACAAGAAACCAGGGAAAAACCCCGCGGCGGGGGCTTGAAAAGTTGGCATGGGATTTGCTATATTTATTTGGGCATACATCTGGCGACCTCGGCATCCGCCCCGGAACCCAATTCATATCATACCCGGACAAAAATTTGGAGGAGGATCTTACCATGTATCAGACGATTCGTTATGAAAAGAACGGAAACATTGGGATTGCCACCATCAACCGTCCCGAGGCGCTGAACGCGCTGAACTCCACCGTGATCTCCGAGCTGGAGCTGCTGATCTCCGAGGTGGAGAAGGACGCCGATCTGGCGGCCTTCATCCTCACCGGCGAGGGCCGTTCCTTCGTGGCCGGCGCCGACATCGGCGAGCAGCGGCCCATGGATGTGGCCGCTGGCCGCAAGTGGGGCCAGCGGGGCAGCGCCCTGTTCCGCCGCATTGAAAAGCTGGAGATCCCCACCATCGCCGCGGTGAACGGCTTCGCCCTGGGCGGCGGCTGCGAGATCGCCATGAGCTGTGACATCATCCTGGCCGCCGGCCCCAACGCCGAGGGCAAGGGCGGCGCCAAGTTCGGCCAGCCCGAGGTGGGCCTGGGCATCACCCCCGGCTTCTCCGGCACCCAGCGCCTGCCCCGCCGCGTGGGCGTGGCCAAGGCCAAGGAGCTGATCTTCTCCGGCAAGACCATCGGCGCCGAGGAGGCCAAGGAGATCGGTCTGGTGAACGCCGTCTATCCCGCCGAGGAGCTGATGGACGCCGCCGTGGCCATGGCCAAGTCCTTCGCCGCCAACGCCCCCATCGCCGTGAAATACTCCAAGGCCTGCATCGACCGCGGCATGCAGATGGACATCGACGACGGCATCGCCCTGGAGAACGAGATGTTCGCCATGTGCTACGCCACCGAAGACCAGAAGGAAGGCATGGGCGCATTCCTGGAAAAGCGCAAGGAGAAGCACTTCCAGAACAAGTGAGCGCGGGCCGCGGCCCGTCGGAGGGACGGACGGCGGATCACATATTGAAAAAGAGGGAAGTAGAGTTATGAAGAAGGTAAGAGTCATCTCTGCCGAGGAAGCCGCTCTGCTGGTGAACGACGGCGACACCATCGCCACCGGCGGCTTCGTCAGCTGCGCTTGCCCCGAGGCGCTTTCCAAGGCGCTGGAAAAGCGCTTTTTGGAGACGGGCCACCCCAAGGACCTGACGCTGTTTTTCGCGGCCGGACAGGGCCACCGGGACGGCACCGGCGGCGACCATTACGGCCACGAGGGCATGGTAAAGCGCGTGATCGGCGGCCATTGGGACCGGGCCCCCAAGCTGGGCGACCTGGCCCTGGAGAACAAGATCGAGGCCTATAACCTGCCCCAGGGCGTGATCTCCCACATGTACCGGGACATCGCCGCCCACAACATCGGCACCATTACCCATGTGGGCCTGTATACCTTTGCCGACCCCCGCAACGGCGGCGGCAAGCTGAATACCAAGACCACCGAGGACCTGGTGAAGGTCGTCAATATCGAGGGGCAGGAGCGCCTGCTCTACAAAGGCTTCCCCATCAACGTGGTGTTCGTCCGCGCCAGCTACGCCGACGTGTACGGCAACTGCACCGTTCACCGGGAGATCGGACCCATCGACGTCACCGCCATGGCCCAGGCCTGCAAAAACTCCGGCGGCAAGGTGATCGTGCAGGTGGAGCGCATCGTGGAGGGCGGCTCCCTGGACCCGAAACTGGTAGCCATTCCCGGTATCTATGTGGACTCCATTGTGGTAGGCTCTGTAGAGGATAACGAGCAGTGCCTGGGCATGGCCTACGACGGCAGCCTTACCGGCGAGTTCCGCATCCCCGTGGACGCCATCCCGCCCATCCCTCTGGACGCCAAGAAGATCATCGCCCGCCGGGCCGCCATGGAGCTGCCCCAGGACGCCATCGTGAACCTGGGCACCGGCGCGCCGGAAAAGATCGCCAACGTCTGCGCGGAGGAGGGCATCTCCGACAAGCTGACGCTGACCGTGGAGGCCGGAAGCATCGCCGGCGTGCCCATGGGCGGCACCCAGTTCGGCGCGGCGGCCAACTCCATGGCCATCATCCCCCACAACGTCCAGTTCGACTTCTACCAGGGCGGCGGGCTCGACATTGCCTTCCTTGGCCTGGCGGAGACCGCCCCCAACGGGGACCTGAACGTCTCCAAGTTCGGCACCCGGCTGGCCGGGGCCGGGGGCTTCATCGACATTACCCA
>JAEXWS010000136.1 GCA_023406225.1 Bacillota bacterium
GTATACGCCTGCCCGGTGAGCACGGTCGCTTCCAAGGAGGGCGCGGCGCTGGGCGCGGCGCTGCTGGCCGGAGTCGGAGCCGGTCTGTGGCCCACGGTGGCGGATGCCTGCGGCGAGGTGATACGCAGGGGGGAGCGTCAAACGGCGGATGCGTCCGCGTCTGCGGCGTATGAGCCGTATTACCAAATGTACCGTTCACTTTATCCGGCGCTCCGGCAGGCATATGGACTGCTGGCGGCGCTGTGAGGCGGCTTTGAGCTGGGAGGGATTTTTTGAATATGGCGAACGAGTTGGGATCTCAGATCCGGCGGTTTGCGCCGCCGGAGGGACAGCTTTCCATGTGGTGGCTGCACCAGTCGGGTTTTGTGCTCAAGACCGGCGGAAAGACCATATGCATCGACCTGTTTTTCTCCGATATGAAAGAACGGGTGCAGCCGCCCATCATGGCGGCGGAGGACCTGCGGGACGTGGACTACATTCTGGGGACCCACGACCACATCGATCACATCGACCGGGACGCATGGCCCGCGCTGGCGGCGGCGTCTCCCCGGGCAAAATTTCTCGTGCCGCGTTTCTGCCTGGAGACGCTGCGCCGGGAGCTGCCCATTCCGGCGGAGAGGCTGGTGGGGGTGGGGGAGGGACGCCCCTTTGAAGAGGACGGCCTTCGGGTCGCGGCGGTCCCCTCCGCCCACGAGCTGCTGGAGCGGGACGAGGCTACGGGAGAATATGCGGCGCTGGGGTATGTGATCTCCTGCGGCGGTTTTACAGTGTATCACGCGGGGGATTGCTGCGTATATGAGGGCTTGGAGACGCGGCTCAAGCAGGCGGGGGAGATCGACGTTATGATGCTGCCGATCACGGGCCGGTGCGCCAACCGCCTGCGCGGCAATATCATCGGCAATATGACCTATCAGGAGGCAGTGGATCTGGCCGGAGCGGTGAGGCCCCGTCTGGCGGTCCCCATGCACTATGATTCCTATACAGGCAATTTGGAAAATCCGCTGTTGTTTCTCGATTATCTGCATGTGAAGTACCCGCATGTTCCCGGCGCGATTCTGCGGCCGGGAGAGCGCTTTGACGTAACGAAGGCTCCCTGGGACAGGGAAGAAATCGACGGAGGAAATGAATATGATGAAGGATAAGCTCGGCTGGGGCATTCTGGGCCCCGGCAGGATCGGAAGAGACTTTGCCAAAAGCCTGCGGTATGTGCCGGACGCCTATGTGGCCGCTGCGGGCTCCCGGAGCCTGGAGCGCAGCGAGGCGTTTTGCCGGGAGTTTGGCGGACGCGCCTATGGCAGCTATCTGGAGCTTGTGCAGGACCCGGATGTGGATATCGTCTATGTGGCCGTGCCGCATCCCATGCATGAGGCGGCGGTTCGACTGGCGTCCGACGCCGGGAAGGCGGTCCTGTGTGAAAAGCCCTTCGCGGTGAACCGCAGGGAAGCGGAGGCGATGTTCGACTGCGCGGCGAAAAACGGAACCTTCTTGATGGAGGGCCTGTGGTCCCGGTTTTTCCCCGCATGGAAGTACGTGAAAACCCTTTTGGATTCCGGCGAGCTGGGCCGCGTGGTGAATATCACCTCCCTGACGGGCTGGGGACATGATCCCAAGCGCCTCCCGGCGGAGGACCGGCTGCTGGACCCGGCCCTGGCCGGCGGCGCGCTGCTGGACGGCGGTGTGTACAGCCTGGCGGCCATGATCGTTGGCATGGGCCGGCTGGAGGAACCGACGGAGTTTTACAGCACCGTCCAATTCGCCTCTACCGGAGTGGACGCGGAGACCACCATGCTGATGCGCTTTGCCGACGGCATGACGGCCAACCTCATGTGCGGCCTGTACCGCAAGGAATTTGAGACGACCATCACCTGTGAGGAGGGGAGCATTTGGATCCCCCGCCACCGGAATCCGGATACCGTGGTGGTGAAGTCGAAGCCCCGGGTGGGCTACGCTCAAATCGACTGGGACGATGAGCGGACGCTGCGCTTTCCCTATGCGTGCGAGGGGTTCCAGTACGAGGCCGCCGTGGTGCAGGACTGCGTGCGCAGGGGATGGACGACCTGCCCGGACGTTTTACCGGAGGAGACGCTGCTGATCGCCGGGCTGTGTGACCGCGCCCGGGAGGCGGCGAACTTCCGCTATCCGTTTGAGGCATAAGGGAAAGGCGGTCTTCGGAAACCGCGTCTTTGCGTTTTCAAAAGCGCCGTCCGGCGTCTGAAGCACATCCCTTTTTTAAGAGGACATATACCGCCTTCTTACAGGGAGGCTCCCTCTGCTGGGGGAAAATGGGACCATCTCAGGGGGAGCTTCTCCGCCGTGATGCGCGCCGCCCGTTCCGGGGCGGCACACAGGGCCGTTTCCGGGTCGGTACGGATGATTTTCAGTTCGTATGCATCCGCCCTCGAATGCGCTTGGGGTTTCGACGTAACGGCGGGGATATCCGTTGGATTTTCAAGGCGCGGCCTGCCGCGCGGCAAAACGGCCGTGGAATGCCTGTCCGGCTTCGGAGCTGCGTGCGGGTATCGAATGCCTTTGTTCCCTGCCGATTTTTATTCAAAATGCGCCGGTTTGGTGGTTTTGTAAACCAGCAGCCGGCGCATTTTGTTTTACCCGCAAAACCCAAAAGGCCGCCGGACCGGGGAGGACTATGGAGCGGGAGCGGTATTTTCGGGGGACCGCAGTCCGCCTGCAAAGAGAAGCGCCTGCTTTCAGGCCGGTCTCCCGGCGCAATATTTCCGGCATATGCCAATTTAATGATTGACATATGCCGGAAATTGCGGCATTATATCATCAAGGGAAAAAACTGGGTCCATTCAGGCAGGAGGCGAATCAGATGCCCAGGCGGAGAAAGTGCCGAAAGGTCTGTCAGATGCCGGCCACACTGGAGTTTCGACCGGTTGGACAAAACCCCTGCAAGGCGGCGGTGATCCTTTCGGTGGATGAATACGAGGCGATCCGGCTGATCGACAAGCAGGGCTTTTCTCAAGAAGAGTGCGCCGGTTATATGCAGGTGGCGCGGACCACTGCGCAGCTGATCTATAACGCCGCGCGAAAAAAACTGGCCGATAGTTTGGTCGACGGTCTTCCCCTGCGGATCGAGGGCGGCGACTATCGGCTCTGCGACGGGGAAGAGGCGTGCTGCGGCTGCGGCGGCTGTCAGAGACACCGCTATGGCCAGATGATGAAAACGGACAAGGAGGAAGGAAGGATGAGGATCGCGGTCCCTCTGGATGAAAACAAGCAGGATGTGTGCGTGGTGCTGGCGCGTGCGCCTTACTTCCTGTTTCAGGACGAGGAGACTGAGCGCATAGTGGAAAACCCCGCCGCGCAGGCATATGGCGGGGCCGGGATGCAGGCGGCTCAGTTTTTGGTGGATAACGGCGTTACGGCGCTGATCACCGTCCGCTGCGGCCAGAACGCCGCCGACGTGCTGACCGCCGCCGGAATGAAGATCTATAAATCTGTAAACAAGACCGCCGCAGAAGAACTGACCGCTTTGGCCGATGGAAAGCTGGAGGAACTGACCCACTTCCACGGCGGTTTCCATGGCGCGCAATGAAGATCGCGGTATTAAGCGGCAAGGGCGGCGCGGGGAAGACCTTTGCTGCGGTGAATCTGGCTGCGGCCGCGGGGCGTGCCGTCTACATCGACTGCGATGTGGAAGAACCCAATGGCCGGCTGTTCTGGAAGCCCGAGGGGGTGCGCACGACGCCGGTCACCACGCTCCTGCCGGAATTTGACGCGGCCCAGTGCACCGGATGCAAGCGGTGCGTCAGCTTTTGCCGCTTCCATGCCCTCGTGTATATCAAGGAAAAGCCCATGGTGTTTCCGGAGGTGTGCCACAACTGCGGCGGCTGTTTGATGGTCTGCCCCCGGCATGCGGTCCGGGAGACGCCCAAACGGATCGGCGTGCTGGAGGAAGGGACGCGCGGAGCGGTACGCGTGGTGACCGGCGTCCTGGATCCCGGAGAGGCCTCCGGCGTTCCGGTGATCCGGGCGGCGCTGAAAAAAGCGGAGGGACTGACCATCATCGACTGCCCTCCCGGCAGTGCCTGCGGCGTGATGGAGAGCATCATGGGCGCGGATTACTGCGTACTGGCCGTGGAGCCGACGGCGTTTGGCTTCCACAATTTCCAGATGGTCCACGAGCTGGCGATGCTCCTGCAAAAGCCCTGTGGCGTGGTGATCAACAAGCAGACCGAGGCGTATGAGCCGCTGGAATGCTACTGCCGGGATAAGGGACTGCCCGTTCTGGACAGGATCCCCTACGATCCGGCCCTGGGCAGGCTGCTCGCGGGCAATAAGATCGCGGTTTCATGCGTTCCCGGACAGCGGAAACGGTTTGAGGCGATCTTGAGGAAGATCGGAGGCTGCCGGTGAAAAGACTTCTTCTGTTAAGCGGCAAGGGCGGCACCGGGAAAACCACGGTATCGGCCGCATTGATCCGGCTTTTTCAAGCGAAAGCAGTCGCTGACTGCGATGTGGACGCGCCCAATTTGCATCTGGTGATGAAACGCCCCGCGGCGCCGCAGGTCAACGATTTCTTCGGCGGGGACAAAGCCGTGGTGGATGCAGGCAGATGTACCGGCTGCGGGATGTGCGAAAGCCAATGCCGGTTTGAGGCCATTGCCGTCGAACATGGAACGGCCGCTGTCAATGCGTATGCCTGCGAAGGCTGCGGCGTATGCGCTTTCGTCTGCCCCGCGAGTGCCGTGGATCTGAGGAAGGACCTGGCCGGGAGGCGGGAACTCTATCGGGATGAGGGCGTCTTTTCCACCGCGGCGCTGAAAGTGGGGCGGGGAAACTCCGGCAAGCTGGTGACGGATGTAAAGCTTGCCATGTTCAACGCCGCCCCGGCGTGTGATATTGCCGTTGTGGACGGCTCGCCGGGGATCGGATGCCCGGTCATCGCGTCGGTCAGCGGCATGGATCTGGTGCTGGCCGTGGCCGAGCCCAGCGGCAGCGGCGTCAGCGATTTGAAGCGCCTATGCAAAACAGCGGAGACCTTCCAGACGAAGCTGGCTGTCTGCGTCAACAAATACGACGTGAGTGCGGAGCATACGGCGGAGATCGAGGCCTTTTGCAGCGCGCGGAGCATCCCCTTTGTTGGGAAGATCCCCTTTGATATACAGGCCGTGAAAGCGGTGAATGCGGGGGCGTCCATTGTGGATACGGAGTGTCCCTCCGGGCAGGCGGTTCGGGATATTTATAAAGAAATTTGCAGACTCATGCAGCAATCATAATGATAAGGAGAGCGTACTATGAAAATCGCAGTATCTTGTAACGGCAGTCAGATTTGGCCCCATTTTGGCCATTGTGAGAATTTCATGATTTATGAGAGCGGGGATGGACGGATCCTGTCCGAGCGGTCCGTCCCCAATCCTGGCCACCGTCCCGGCTTTCTGCCCAACTTCCTGGCGGATATGGGAGTCCAGGTCGTTATTTCCGGCGGCATGGGCGGCGGCGCCGTGGATATCTTCAACGAGCGCGGCGTAACAGTCGTCGTAGGCGCTCAAGGCGACGCCAGGACGGCGGCGGAGTCCTATCTCCGTGGGGAGCTGGTCTCCACCGGCTCGATCTGCCACGAGCATGAACACGCCGCCGAATGCGGCCGGCATTGACGCTTTTCGCTCCCGCATCCGACGTGTCAGAAATGGAAATCCCATCCGACCCCGCCAAAAGGATCGGATGGGATTTCCATTTGCCGGCGGGGCGAACCGCCTGCCGCTGCGGTCAAATTCTAATGTAGATCTAACATAGAAGCCGGTATAATCGTTATAATACCGACCATGATGCCGCTTCTGCGGCAAAGGAGGGATCTTGTGAAGCTTTTGATCGTAGAAGACGAAGTTTTGCTTTCAAAATCCATTGCGAAGGGTCTGCGCAGCCTTGGCTATGCGGTGGTCCGGGGCCTTTTATAATGTGCTGCTGTGCTGGCTGGAGGGCGGAGCAAAAGAAACGCCGGAGGCCATGGCGGACGAGTTTTTGCGGATCGTGAACGGTGCGGACTGACGGCGTGCGCGCCGGACCGGGGGAGAAAGGCGCTCTGTCGGGCAGGCCGCGGGCGGCGTCCGGGCGCTTAGCTGGTATAGCGCGCGCTGAGAGCCTGGAACTCCGTTTGCATCTGCTCGTAAATGTCTATGATCGGCAGGCATTGGACCCTCGTTTTTCCCATGATATCGTCATAATGTGCGATCATGCAGCCCACCAAACCGGCGTCAAGCTGCCCATCATCCCGCATCTGCGTGATAATGGAAAGGATGCGCTCCTTGCCGTAAGCCTCCTTATAGCTCCGGGTCCCTGCAAGGGCGCTGATGATGTCGGCCAGCGCCACGATGCGTTCTCCAATCGTCAGATCGTCTGCCGTCAGCCCTCTGGGATAGCCGGAGCCATTCAATTTCTCATGGTGCCGCAGGGCGATCTGCTGAATTGGAGCCGGAACGTCTCCGGCCAGGATCTCCTCCGTAATATCCACATGGGTCCGCATCACTTTCATGGCCTGGGGCGTGAGCTTCCCCGGATATTCCAGGATCTCCACCGGGATGCCGATCTTACCCAGGTCGTGCAGGATCGCTCCGGCGATGATCTGATTTCGATACTCCGCGTCAAGGCCCGCGCGAAAAGCGAGTTCGTTCGATATGCTTGTGGTCGTCATGGTATGGGTGACGGTGTGCCGGCTGCGGAAGTCGATGGTGAAGATGATCATGCGGAGATAGCTGCGGATCTCCTCATGGGTAAAGATGCTCTGCGCCTGCATCTGCTGAAATCCGGGCTCGTTCGCCGCATCGTCCGCTTCAAAAGCGGAGAAGTGTTCCGTCATCATAAGTTCGACGATCTCTGCTTTGAACCGGCCATCCCTCTCGGCACCGATCAGCTCAAGAAACCCGGAATAGGGGCGGCCTTCCATATTCATCCAGATGTCCAAACGGTCCGCGATGTAGATCAGCTGAGCGATATACTTGTTTTCGGCGCTTACGCCGTCCATGCTTTTTAGTTTGCTCCAGGGGGTGTGATGGAAGAGAACAGCGGGAGCCATCTTTGAAAGCGGCGTAAAGTTTTTCACGAACAGATAGCCATAGATGGAATGGTCCCAGATGCTTTCCGTCTCAAACTGGACCATCCGGTCGATCTCCTCCGTTTTATACGCGCCCACATCGTGCATGGCGGACAAAAAGCAAATATCGCGCATTTGGGCGGGCTCCACCTTCGGGAGCTTTCGCAGCAGGCGGGATACCACGTAGGATACGCGGATACCGTGGTCCATCAGGCGTTTATCCACATGGTCATAGGCGCGCCGCAGAATGCCGATCATCGCCTGATTATCGATAAAGCTGGTGTTGTATTGAAGCATGGTATTCGCCCTCCCAGAGGCCGCCCCGGGGAGAGGAGCCTCGTTTCATATGTAGTGCAGCGGCCCGGCTCTCCCGGAAAACAGCGGGAAAAACGCAGAACGCCGCAGGATGCCGCATGATCGGGGAAAAGGAGACTTGCCGCCCGCTTTCTCCGGCTCTATCTCAATTATGGGGGGTTCCGCGCGCCCCACAGGCTTTTTCGCCCGTCCATCCGTTTTGCAAAAGGGCGCCGTGCTCCTCCCGCGGAAGCGGTTCATACTATTCGCGGATGCAGCCGAAATCCGTAAAGTCCATATAGAGAACAGCATACATCTTTTTACAGCCCGCGTCCAGCAGATTTTGGGCGGCGGCTTTCCGGCCGCGTATCTAAAGGACGAAAGCGGAACACGCTTGCATAAGCGGCAGACAGGCGCTTTGAGACGGGGACAAAGGGATAAAAAAAAGACGCGCCGCGGGGGGTTCCTGCGGCGCGTTCTTTTCATGTCGGCAGGCTCCGGTCCGCCGCTCTCTGCGCGGGCCGTTTGAAAGGGAGGACCTTATTTCCACAAAGCCCTTCCGTCATAGACCTCCATGGCGGCCTCATAGTAGCCCAGCCGTTTGCATGCTTCGATCACCCGTTGATGGATCATTTGAAATGCCTCGGCGGTTTTTTCGGAAAACGCCGCGTGGTCTTTCGCGGAGAGCAGATCCACCGCTCTGACGCACTGCGCATGGATCTCGCGGTTTGCGGCCGTTTTGGCCGTCGTGAGCAGGGCCGGTATGCTGCGGCCGATCCGAAGGTTTCTCTGCAGAAGTCCGTAAACGCCGTTCAACGCGTCGATTCCCGTGTGCCCGATGATCAGCTCCAAAAGGACGGCGGGCGTTCGCCCATACAGATACGCTTCGTTCCAAAGGCGGTCGATCTCGGCTTTGACCGCCTGGATGTCCGCCTGCGCAATACGCGGCGCGGCGCAGCCGGCCGCGCCCTCGATGGTCAGGGCCAGCAGGTCCAGGCTGTCCAGATAGCGGCGGACCTGATTGGCGACCAAATGGGCGGGGATTTGGATCTTTTCCAATTCCTCCGGGCCCGTTTCCACAAAGATGCCGGAGCCGCGTACGGTTTTGACCACGCCCCATTCCTGCATGATCTGGATCGCCTTGACGGTCGTATCCACGCAGACGCCGTATATTTCCTGGAGCTCCTTGTGCGTGGGCAGTTGATCGCCCCGCTTGTACCGCCCGACCGCGATCAGGCCCAGAAGGTCCATATAGACCGCCGCATACCGCACATCTTCGCCCGCCAGGAGTTTTTCCATCTGCGCCCGCCCGAGGACCACCGCAGAATCGGACGGGACATGGAAGGCCGGACGGCCGCCGCAGGTGAATCCGTACAGCCCGGACATGTCGTCAAAAGGCGCGCTTTCCGGAGCGCCGCCGCGTTCAATGACGCTCAGAAAGGTCTGAAGCTGTTCGCGGTATCTGGCCCGGCTCACGGCGTCATCCCGCAGGGGCCTGAGACCCGCGAGCCCCAGGCTGTCCACTGCCCGGAGGCTTAAGTCGTTTTCGTTCCGCGCGACGAAGAACCGCCTAAAACGCTTTGACAGCCGCCAAAAATCATCCGCGTTTTCGATCCTCATATGATCCAGGATCTGACGCGGGATCTCCAGGTCCCCTCTTGTGCAAAGAGAGATCCCGCGCTTGATCACGGGATAGCACAACAGCACGCCCGTTTTCAGCACGTCGTCCGTAACCGCGGCGTCGATCTTCTCCAGGGCGAGCCTGGCCGTGCGGTGGACGGCGCTGCCGTCATAGCGCACCACGGGGCGCTTTCGCTGCTGCGTGTCGATCAGCCCGGCCTCCCGCAGCAGCTTCAGCGCGCGCCGGATCGTCTTTTCCGAGGTCCCGAATTCCTCGCACAGATGGATGCGGGAGGGGAGGCTGGACCCCGCCGGCAGCAGTCCGCACTCGATCCTGTTCTTGAGGATTTGAAAAACGCGCTGGTACATCATCATATCATAGCTCAAAACCATCTTCGCCTTTCGCCATGCGGCCGCTCCTGCGCCCCGGCCTGCTTTGCCAATGCCTCCGCCGCGCCGGCCGCCAGATGCGGCTTTTCGTTCCGGTTCCGCCGGCAGATGCCCCTTGTTTCGATCATTATAAAGGAGCGCGCCTGATTTTGCAACTGCAACAAAGGCCCCGCCCCGCGTCTCCTTCGCCCGGGGAGGGCTTTGGCGCGGCGGGCCGCGTTTTCTGATCCGGCGGGGGATGCTGGGGGAGCATGGCTGAGCGGAGGCGAAAGGGCGGGGAAACCGTGGTTTCCCCGCCCTTTCGGCTGTTGAAACGGCATGGCTGTTTTGCCGGCGCGGCCATTGCAGGCCGCCGGAGTCCGCTAAAGGCCCGCCTGTTTGTTGACCGCGCCCGTGTAGGCGCGGACAATGTCGGCCAGGACAAAGGGTTTTGCAATGTGCGCGTTCATGCCGCTGTCCAGACACTTTTGAACGTCCTCCTGAAAGGAGTTTGCGGTCATGGCGATGATGAGCGTGCTTCCGGCGTCGGACCGCGAAAGCGCGCGTATGGCCCGCGTGGCGCTGTACCCATCCATGACCGGCATCTGCACGTCCATCAAAATCAGATCATAGAAGTTCTCAGGCGCTTTGGAGAACTGCTCCACCGCTTCCCGCCCGTTTTGGGCCGTGGCGACGACGGCCCCCTCGCTTTCCAGCAAGTCGACGGCAATGGACAGGTTGATCTCATTATCCTCCACCACCAGGATCCGGGCGCCGTCCAGCGCGGCGCAACGGTCCGCTTTTGGATGGGCTCCCGTTTGGCCCGCCAGCTCGGCCGCGAGCCCCGCCACGTCCGAATGAAAGACCGGCCGGCACAAGGTGGCGTCGGCGCCGCAGGAAGCGGCGGCGGCGTCCAGCTCGTCCTGGTCCTGCCCGGTCAGAATGATCTTGAGATCCCCGCTGCCCGCCCGGTCCCGGATGTCCGCCGTAAAGCGCCGCATATCCTCCGAAAGATCCAGCTTGATCATGCACCAGGCATAGGGGCGGCCCTGTTCGGCGGCCAGATGCACTATCCTCAGCGCCGTGTCTTCATCCGGCGCGGACTTCACCTGAAAGGCCTCCTTCTCCAGCACGACGGCAAGATGCTCCGCCGATTTTTCGATCTGGTTGACGATCAGGACCCGCCTGCCGTTCCCGCAGCCCTCCGGGGCTTCGCCTGCGCCGTCCGGCGCGAAGGGCAGCTCGACCGTAAACACGCTGCCTTTTCCCACCTCGCTGGAGACGGAGATGGAGCCGCCCATCATCTCCGCAAAGTTCTTTGAGATGGGCAGGCCC
>JAEXWS010000141.1 GCA_023406225.1 Bacillota bacterium
GTGCAGCAGGAGATGGAGGAGATCCTCTCAAAGATCAGCGGCGCGGGCCAGCTCCGGCTGATGCTGACGGCGGAGACGGACGGGGAGCGGCGGCTGGCGCAGGATACGGAGCTTTCCTACAGCGGCTCCGCCGCGGCGCCGGACGACTACTCCCGCAAATCGGAGACCGTGCTGGTGGACGGCGGCAGCGGAGACGAGGCCGTGGTGGTCAAGACCCTGTACCCGACGTACCGGGGGGCGCTGGTGGTGTGCGAGGGCGGAGACCGGGCAGACGTGAAGTTGGCCGTGACGGAAGCGGTGTCGGCCCTGACGGGGCTTTCCAGCGACCGCATCACGGTGGCAAAATGGCAGTGATTATCTGGAGGAGGAAAGGGACAATGAGTGCGAGATGGAAACGGAATGCGGTCGTGGCGGTCATGGCGGTGCTGGTGTGCGCGGCGGTGGCGCTGAATTGGAAATTCACCGGCGAGCAGGCGGTGGAGGAGACCGGCGGAAAAATTCTGGGCGAGGCGGCCCTGGTCTCCGGCCAGGAGAGCGACGGCGGAACGGACGGACCGCTGGACGAGGAGACGGTCTATACCGGCTCGGAGTATTTCGCCTCGGCCGGTCTGACGCGGCAGCAGGCCCGGGACAACGCCATCTCCCTGCTGCAGGAGGCGGCGGAGCAGAAAAACGCGGATACCGCGGTGGCGAACGAGGCGTCGGAGGGCATCCAGGTCCTGGCCACCTACACGCTGGCGGAGGCCCAGATCGAAAATCTGGTCACCGCGAAGGGATACCAGGACTGCGTGGCCTTCATGGGCGCGGACAGCATCAGCGTGGTGGTGTCCACGGACAGCGGGGAGCTGACGGCGGAGGATGTGGCGAAGATCACGGACATCACCATGACGGAGACGGGCTATCCCGCCAGCGGCATCAAGATCATGGCTGCAAATTAGCTGTTGTATTTTCCGGCGCGTCATGGTAAAATAGCACTCTAGGAGCATTCGCTTTTACCAAGGATACAACGTGTAAGGAGAATCGATACGATGGGCGAAAGCAAGGAATACATGACGCTTCCGGAGGAGAACGGGAGCATCAATATATCGGAAGAGGTCATCGCCGCCATCGCCGTGGGCGCCGTCCGCGATGTGGAGGGCGTGTCCGGGATGATGACGAATCTGGGCGGCAGCGTCACCGATCTTGTGAACAACAAGAAAAACGCCCAGAAAAGCGCTAAGGGCGTCCGCATCGACATGACCGGGACCGCGCTGGTGCTGGACGTCTACCTGACCGTTCAGTTCGGCAACCCCATCCCCGAGGTGGCGGAAAACGCCCAGAAGGCGGTCATTTCCGCCGTGGAGGCCATGACCGGCTGTCCGGTGGGCGCCGTGAACATCCACGTGGGCGGCGTGACCCTGGCCTGAGGGCCATTTTACGAGAGAGAAAAGGACGAAGTTGTTTTATGGTACGGAATACCGCACGGGAGATCGCCATCCATCTTTCCTACGAGCTGAGCTTTACCGACCGGCCCATCGACGATTTGCTGGACGGCCGGCTGACGGCGGAGACGTTCGCAACGCTTGCGGAGGAGGACGCCGTCTATGCGGAGGCGCCCAACGCCAAGCAGGCGGATTATATCCGCCGTCTGGTCCGGGGCGTTGACGAGCACGCGGCGGAGCTGGACGGCTATATCGCCAAATACGCCAAGGGCTGGAAGTTCGACCGCATCCCGCTGGTGGCCTCCGCCATCATGCGGGTGGCCATGTACGAGATCTTGTACATGCCGGACATCCCCAACAGCGTTTCCATCAACGAGGCGGTGGAGATCGCCAAGAAGTATGAGACGCCGGAGACGGTGAAATTCATGAACGGCATCCTGGGCAGCTTCGTGCGGCAGGAGATCGGCGGTTAAGCGCAAAACGGCAGAGCGGGGCGCGGCGGGAAACCGCAGGTGTCCGGCTCTGCTTTTTTCTGCCGCCGAACACGGGAGGAACACGAGAATGGAACAACATATCTTCGGCGTCACCGAAGTCAACAATCTGGTCAAGCTTTTGCTGGACGGCGAACCCATGCTGCAAAACGTCTATGTCCGGGGCGAGCTGTCCAACTATAAGATCTATCCCTCCGGCCACCACTATTTCACGCTGAAGGACCCGGAGGGGGCGCTGCGGTGCGTCATGTTCCGGGGCCAGGCCTCCCGCCTCCGCTTCAAGCCGGAAAACGGCATGAAGGCTGTGGTTTCCGGCCGGATCACCGTCTTTCCCCGGGACGGCGCGTACCAGCTCTACTGCAATACCCTGACGCCCGAGGGCGTGGGCGATCTGGCCGTGGCCTTCGAGCAGCTCAAGGCCAAGCTCCACGCCGAGGGGTTGTTCGACCCGGCCCATAAAAAGCCCCTGCCCCCGTATCCCCGGACCATCGCCATCGTCACCTCTTCGGCGGGCGCCGCGGTCCACGATATGATCCGCATCCTCCGCCGCAGGTATCCCATCGCCAGGGTGGTCCTGCTGCCGGTCCGGGTCCAGGGCGCGGAGGCCCCGGCGGAGATCGCCGGCGCGATCCGGTACGCCAACCGGTGGAAGGTGGGCGATCTGCTCATCACCGGCCGGGGCGGCGGCTCCATGGAGGACCTGTGGGCCTTCAATGACGAACGGGTGGCCCGAGCCATCTACGAATCTGAACTGCCCGTGATCTCCGCCGTGGGCCATGAGCCGGACGTGACCATCTCCGACTTTGTGGCGGACGTCCGGGCGTCCACGCCTTCCAACGCGGCGGAGATCGCCGTGCCGGACCGGGAAGAGCTGCTGCGGTGGCTCCGGGAGACGGAGAGCCGCATGGCCCAGTGCGAGACTCAGCGGCTGGACGCCCTGCGCAAAAGGCTGGACGCGCTGGCGGATAAGCGGGTGCTGACGGACCAGATGGCCTATGTCCAGGACAAGCGGATGGAGCTGGTCCACGTTCAGCAGCGGCTAAGCGATCTGTCCGGGGCGCTGGTGGCCCGGAAAAAACAGCGGTTTTCCGCCCTGGCGGCGTCTCTGGACGCCATGAGCCCGCTGAAGGTGCTGAGCCGGGGCTACGCCATGGCGCGGGACGAAAACGGCGGCATTTTGAGGAGCGGCCGGGACGTGGCGTCCGGCGACCGGGTATCCGTGACCCTGGGAGAGGGCGGCTTCACCTGCACGGTGGACAGGCCTTATACAAAGGAGGAAGCGAAATGAGCGCAAAAAAAGTGACGTTTGAGCAGCAGATCGCCCGGCTTGAGGAGATCGTGGCGGCGCTTGAGAAGGGAGACGCCCAGTTGGCCGACTCTCTGGCCCTGTTCGAGGAGGGGACGAAGCTCATCGCCGCCTGCTCAAAGGAGCTGGACCGGGCGGAGCAGCAGGTGGTGAAGCTGATGAAGGGACCCGACGGCGCGCCGTCGGAGCTTCCCTTCGCGGATGAGGAGACGTGAGAATGGAGACGTTCAACGATCGGTACGAGACTTACCGCCGGGCGGTGGAGGACTATCTGAACGGCCTGTTCACCGGCGGCGCGGCCTGGGGGGACCTCTATGCGTGCATGCGGTACAGCCTGCTCTCCGGCGGCAAGCGCATCCGCCCGGTGCTGACGCTGGAATTTGCCCGTCTGGGCGGCCTGGATTGGAAAACGGCCCTGCCCGTGGCCTGCGCTTTGGAGCTGGTCCATACCTACTCCCTGATCCACGACGACCTGCCCTGCATGGACGACGACGACCTGCGCCGGGGAAAGCCCACCAACCACAAGGTTTACGGCGAAACGCTGGCGGTGCTGGCGGGGGACGCCCTCCAGCCGGAGGCATACCGTCTGATCCTCACCGCGCCGGGGCTGGACGCGGAGCGGCGGGCGGCATGCGCTTTGATCCTGGCCCGGGCCGCCGGAGCGGACGGCATGGTGGGCGGCCAGGTGCTGGATACCCTCCACGCGCCCAGGACGGAGGCGGAGCTGTCGCAGGTCCACCGGCTCAAGACCGGAGCCATGATCGCCGGGGCATGCAGGCTGGGCGCGGCCGCCGCCGGGGCGGACGAGGGGCTGATGCGCGCCGCCGGGGTCTACGCGGAGCGGCTCGGCATGGCTTTTCAGATCCGGGACGACATGCTGGACGTGACGGGAAGTGCCGAGGTGTTCGGCAAGCCCATCGGCTCCGACAAGGAGGAGGGGAAGGTCACCTTTGCGGACCTGCTGGGGCTGGAGGGCTGCAAAAAGGCCGTCCACGACTGCACGGAGCAGGCCAAAGCGGCGGCGGCCCCCTATGACGCGGACGGCTTCCTGGCGGCCCTGGCGGACACGCTGGCGGTTCGGGACAAGTGAATGAAGAAGCGCCGGAGGCATCCTCCGGCGCTTTTTTGACGAAAACGCCCCGGGGGCGCTTTCAAAAAATTCACAGTTTGTATATACTGAATATGTTGTATATTTATTGAAATGGTGCTATACTGAATATGCTAAGCGGCGGCGCAGTATTCTAGTCAGATCTGCCGTTTCCTAGGGAGGGCCTAAAAATCCTCTGAAGGGCACTTCGATGAAACCCGTGGTGCTTGCTTGATACGCCCAGTGTTGGGTGGGTGCTGGGGGGAAGCGCGCGATGCGCGCTTGCGGACTCAGGGCGATTTCCAATGGCATGGTTAACCCGACCCTGTTTCCGTGGAGACCTGTTCTTGTGCACAGACGTACTCCCTTGTGGTATTTTCGGCCTGTGTACGAAACAGATTGTGAACCTGCAATGCGGTACATCGGACGGTGTCGTCCGTAATGCTGTGTGCAGACGTAGCCTGCCTTGCGTGGGTATGGTGGATCAGAGGTCAGGCCGTTCGGTCTCCGGCCGGAGCAGAGACGGCCCCCTGCTCTTTGAAACCCTGCCTGCAAAAGAGGCTAAAGAAGCGGATAGACTGCGGTGGAAATCACCTAGGCTGTTCTACCGAGGCAGAAAATGGATTACAGTGCGGACTAAGTGGCAGTCGGGTCGCATGGCCGGCAACGCCGTGCCGCGGCGCTGAAAGGGGAACCGCCTCTATCGGCAACGAGGGGTGCGCCGTGGGGAAATCCAACCCGTACCTAAGCCGTAAGATTTACATTTTCTGCCGCCGCTGGCTTAGCAGCTTCCCCAAAAACGCCCGTGCAGGACGCTTTTGGGGAAGTTAAACTGTCCTTTTGGATCATTTATTACGGGAGGCATTCCATTGAAAAAGAAGAAGGACCCCAAATCAGGGAAGAAAAAGGAGTCCTCCGGGTTTCGCTGGCCCATACAGGTTTTTTTCATTGCCATCGTGCTTTCCGCGGCGCTGAGCCTGGCATCGGAGACGACGCTGAAAGGCGCCGGGATCTCTGTCGCGGTGCTGATCCTGGTGCTTTTCATCGGCCTTGGCATCGTGTTCGACGTGATCGGCGTGGCCGTGACCGCCGCGGACCCCCGTCCCTTCCACTCCATGGCCGCCCACAAGGAGAAGGGCGCCATCGAGGCTCTGAGCCTGCTGCGCAACGCGGGCCGCGTCTCCAGCATCTGCAATGACGTGGTGGGGGACATCTGCGGCATCGTCAGCGGGACCACCGCCGCCGTCATCGTGGTCCGGCTCCAGTCGGCGCTGAGCTTCCGATCCGTGCTGCTGTCGGTGGCGGTCACCGCGCTGATCTCCGGCCTCACCATCGGCGGCAAGGCGCTGGGCAAAACCTTTGCCATCAGCAAGAGCACCCGGGTCGTGTACTGGGTGGGCCGGTTTTTGCATGTGTTCCACCGCTGAGAGGAGATAAATAAGCCGTGATCTTGGAAACCATTCATTCCCCCTCCGACGTGAAGGCGCTGGACCGCGCGCAGCTCCCCATACTCTGCCGAGAGCTGCGGGAATTTCTGGTCGGGCACGTGTCCCAGACCGGCGGCCATCTGGCCTCCAACCTGGGCACTGTGGAACTGACCGTAGCCATTCACCGTGTGTTCGACACCGCCAGAGACCGGCTGGTGTTCGACGTGGGTCATCAATGCTACGTCCATAAGGCCCTCACCGGGCGGCAGGAGCTCTTCGACACCCTCCGCCAGTTCCAGGGCCTGTCCGGCTTTCCAAAGCCCTATGAGAGCGAGCACGACGCCTTCATCGCCGGGCACGCCTCCAACTCCGTCTCCGTGGCGCTGGGCATGGCCCGGGCCAGGACCCTCCAGCGCCAGGATTACAGCGTTTTGGCCCTCATCGGAGACGGCGCGCTTACCGGCGGCCTCGCCTATGAGGGGCTGAACAACGCGGGCGCCTCCGGGGAGCCTCTGATCGTCATTTTGAACGACAACGGCATGTCCATCAATCCCAACGTGGGGGCCATGCCGGACCATCTGAGCCGCCTGCGGTCCAAGCCCGCCTACTACCATTTCAAAAAGTGGTACCGGAGCCTCTTCGGCCCCCGCCCGGCGGAAAACGGCCTGTACCGCTTCAACCACAAGGTGAAATCCTTTCTGAAAAAGACCCTGTGGCCCGGCAGCACGCTGTTTGAGGACATGGGCTTTACCTACCTCGGCCCCATCGACGGCCACGACCTGGACCGGCTGGTGAACGTACTGGCCTGGGCCAAGGAGCTGAAGGGTCCCGTGGTGGTCCATGTGAACACCGTCAAGGGCAAGGGATACGCCTTTGCGGAGCGGGACCCGGGAAAATTCCACGGCGTCAATCCCTTCGACCCCGCCACGGGCCTTTTGAAAAAGCCGGCGGGAGAGAGCTTTTCCACGGAATTCGGCAAAACGCTGGTCACCTGCGCCGCGGAGGACGAGCGGGTGTGCGCCATCACCGCCGCCATGGCGGACGGCACCGGGCTGACCGGATTCGCCAGGGAGTTCCCGGCCCGGTTTTTCGATGTGGCCATCGCCGAGGGGCATGGGGTGTCCATGGCGGCGGGCCTTGCCAAGCAGGGCATGATCCCTGTGTTCGCGGTGTACTCCACCTTTCTCCAGCGGGGATACGATATGCTGATCCACGACGTCGCCCTCCAGCGGCTCCATGTGGTGCTGGGCGTGGACCGGGCGGGGCTGGTGGGCAGCGACGGAGAGACCCATCACGGCTGCTTCGACGCGCTGTATCTCTCCGAGATCCCGGGCTTCACCATTTTCTGCCCCTCCAATTTCGCGGAACTGCGGCGCATGACCCGTCAGGCCCTGTTTGATCTGGACGGCCCTGCCGCCATCCGGTATCCCCGGGGCGGGGAGGGGGCTTTTCGGGAGGATACTGCCGGCGCGCCGGTGGTCCGGCTGCGCCGGGGGAGCGACGCGACCATCCTGGCGTACGGAATGCTTGTGAACCACGCGCTGGAGGCGGCGAAACTGCTGGCCGCCGAGGGCGTCCAGGCCGAGGTCTTGAAGCTGAACCGCATTTCACCCCTGGATCACGAGACGCTGGCGGGCTGGTGCAGCTCGGAGCTGCTGGTGGTGGCGGAGGATTCCTTCGGCGCGGGCTGCGTGGGCCAGCGGGTGGTTGCCCTGCTGGCGGAGCACGGCGCCGCGCCCCGGCGGCTGATTTTGAAAAACCTGGGCAAGACGTTCGCCCCCGAGGGCAGCGTGCCCGAGCTGGAGCGCAGCTTCGGCCTGGACGCGGCCGGCATCGCGGCGGCGGTTTTGGAGGCGAGAGACCATGAGCAATAAAACGCGGCTGGATGTGCTGCTGGTGGAGCGCGGGCTCCAGGAGAGCCGCCAGAAAGCCCAGGCCACCATTATGAGCGGCCTGGTGTTCGTGAAGGGCCAGCGGGTGGACAAGCCCGGAACGGCCGTTCTCAACGACGCGGAGATCGAGGTCCGCGGCAGCGCCCTGCGGTATGTGAGCCGGGGCGGGCTGAAGCTGGAAAAGGCCATGGCCGCATTTCCCATCGCGCTGGAAGGGGCCGTCTGTGGGGACATCGGGGCCTCCACCGGCGGTTTTACCGACTGCATGCTTCAAAACGGCGCGTCCAGGGTCTATGCCGTGGACGTGGGCTACGGCCAGCTCGCCTGGAGCCTGCGGAGCGACGGGCGGGTGGTGTGTCTGGAGCGGACCAACGCCCGGTATCTCACCCATGAGCAGGTCCCGGACGAGCTGGATTTTGCGTCCATCGACGTGAGCTTTATCTCTTTGAAGCTGATCCTGCCCGCCGTCTGCGGGCTGCTGAAGCCCGCGGGCCATGTGGCGTGCCTCGTAAAGCCGCAGTTTGAGGCCGGGCGGGAAAAGGTGGGCAAAAAGGGCGTGGTCCGGGACCCGGCGGTCCATCAGGAGGTGCTGGAGCGCTTCTTGGAGCATGCCAAGGAATCCGGCTTTACAGTTCTTGGTTTGACCTACTCTCCCATCCGGGGACCGGAGGGAAACATCGAATACCTGGGGTATCTGGAAAAGGGAGCGCGGGAAGCGGCGGAATTTGATTTGAAGGCTCTGGTGGCGGAGTCCCATGAGACTTTGAAAGAGCGCGGGGAGGGGAGCGGCCAATGAATCCGAAAAAGATCATCCTGTGTCCCAATCCCCACCGGGACCGGGGCATGACGACCACCAAGGCGGCGGACAAGATCCTGCGGGACATGGGGTTCCGCACGGTGGTCTGCTCCCCGTTCAAGGACCAGAAGGAGGGGGCTTTCGCGGATTACGACGTGCGTCAGCTGACCCAGGAGCTGCGCTCCGCCGATCTGCTCATTACCTTCGGCGGGGACGGAACCATTTTGCATCTTGCAAAGCTGGCGGCCCTGCACAAGACCCCGGTCCTTGGCGTCAACATGGGGGGGCTTGGATTCGTTGCGGAACTGGAGGCCGGGGAGCTGGACGCCCTGCGGAAGCTAAAGGATTGGGAATTTGAGACGGAGCAGCGGATGATGCTGGACGTCTCGGTGCTTCGGGAGGGCAAACAGATCTATTCCAATCTGGGCCTGAACGACGCGGTCATCCGGGAGGGCCCCATCTCCCATGTCATCCACCTGAAGATATCCTCCGACGGCCGCCATCTGGCGGATATCGCCGGAGACGGCGTGATCGTGGCGACTCCGACCGGGTCCACGGCCTACTCCCTGTCCGCGGGGGGGCCGGTGGTGGAACCGGTGGCGCAGACCATGGTGGTCTGTCCCATCTGCACCCACAATATGCGTTTTTCCTCCTACGTGCTCTCTCCGGAGCACACGCTGACCATCGAGCTAGAGCGCAACGGCCGCAAGCCGGTGTATCTCTTCGTGGATGAGAGCCGCGGGTTTTCCTTAAAAGCGGACGACCAGGTGCTGGTGCGCAAGTCCAAATACGTCACGAAGCTGGTCCGCCTGACGGAGAAGAGCTTTTGCGAAATATTTGCCAAGAAAATGCTGCCGGGAGGGTTTTCCGATGAAGAATGACCGTCAAAGTATGATCCTGGAGATCATTGCGGAAGAGAATATCGAAACGCAGGAGCAGCTTTTGCTCCGCCTTCAGGAGCGGGGCATCTCCAGCACCCAGGCCACCATTTCCCGGGACATCAAGCAGATGCACCTGATCAAGGAGCCGGTGGGCCAGGGGGTGTATAAGTACGCCGTCTCCGGCAACCGGACGAAGCTGAACTTTGCGGAAAAGCTGCGCAACATCTTCCGGGAGAGCATCACCAGCATCGACAGCGCCCAGAACATCGTGGTGATCAAGACCATGCCCGGCCTTGCCAGCGCGGCCTGCGCCGCGC